>CAYRGZ010000029.1:0-20537 GCA_964423785.1 uncultured Desulfobulbia bacterium | reverse complement strand
TTCTATTGCCTTGATAAAACTAAATATTTTTTTGGCAACTGTAAAACTTCAGTCACAAGGAGTTGACGGCTTTCACATGCCAGCAGCTCCCCCGTTTCGCAGGGCCTGATACAGCGATGGCCCATCGAGTCGCTGACAGCGCCGGTGGCTCCTGCTTGGCCTTGCAGCACACCCCACCGCAAGCGGAAGATTATGCGGGCCAGGCCTCAATCCTGCGCCCTTTCTTTTCCGTAGCGGGACGTTATAAGTCCGTCGAAAAAGCCATCCCAGGCTTTTTCGACCACGGTTGGGCAGAATCGAGTTCCGGCCAACCTCACGAATTCCTTGGCGCTTTCAGAGCCGGCGGAATTCGGCGGCACGTCCCTGTCCCGCACACAGCCCGTTTTTCAACGGGCTGTTATGACGCAACTGGCCTATCAGCGCCCCCCGCATTGGTGGCGGCGAGGCGAATTCTTTGGCACTACAGTGTGCTATTTTCGTCAGGAACAAATAGAGATCAGTCCCCACGGAAACGTTCAGGGAACAAAAGAGGCAAAACACAAAGCAGAGCGTGAAGATTGCCCAGGACAGGCAGTAGACAGGTGAACTAAGATAGGGCCACGTAGCTCCGAGCACGCTGCATCATCTCCTTCCCCTCCATGCAGTTAACCGAAATAGCATATTCCCCCGCCGTCCACTCCTTGCACCAACCCTCCATCTCTCCTGTGGTGCGAGAAGTTTGCTGGCCCCACGGTGCCCCCCTCAAGGCACCGCAGCGCTGGACGATCAATTTTGTCCCCTATACTGAAAGTTGCCCATCCCTGTCAAGGGAAAAATTTAACCTGCAGCCCCACCCATCCATTGATGGTTGCGCCGCTGCAGCGAAAAGGATAAGACAATCCGGCAGATTAAAAGATGAAGATCAGGTTCTCGCGGCCTTCGATGAAGGAGAAATCGAGCAGGTCCGGGAGGCCGGCGGCGTATGGGCGCAACATGGCCCTGGCGCCGCCGTCTGCGAGACAAAGGATCAGTCGCGGATCTTCTTATGCAAGTGGGGCATGGTCTCCGGCCGGGAGACGTCCCAGATACGGCTTTCGCCGTCGGTGGCGGTGACGTTCTCGTATACGCCCTTGTCACGGCGTACCAGCTTGGTGAACCCGAGATTTTTCAAGTCGCTGGCCGTCTTCGGGGTGCTGATCGCCACCATGGAGACCAGTCGGCGGACCGGCCGGCCACAGGTTGGGCAGGTGGTGAGATGGGGATCGTTCATGGACTGACGCCACTCGAACTGCCTGCCCATGGGGCACTCGCACGGATCGGCATGCTCGTACTCATAAACAGGCATGGCGCACCTCGTTGCACGTTCCTCAGTTTGTCGTCGTGCGGCGGGGCCGCAAGCGGTTGACCACGACGGTGAGGGTCTCCTCGTCGGAACGCATCTTCCGGGTACTGAACTCGATCTCGAACCGTTCCTCCGCCTGCCGCAGAAAAGCGGGCAGGCTCTTGCGACGGATATCGTGGGCTAGGTAGATGGTGCCGTTCGGTGCCAGCAGGGCATCGAAGAGCCGCAGGAGTGGGGCGAAGAACTCCTCCCGGAAGAGGATCTCGGCCCCGATGATCGTGTCGTACTGCTGCAAGGCCGGCGGATTTTTCCAGTCGAGACGCTGGAAGGCGACATTGTCGAGGTTGTTGGCCGCCGCGTTGACGCGCTCGAAATCGAGGACGATGTCTTCGTAGTCGCTTAACGTGACGGTAAATCCCCGGCGGGCGGCGACCAGGCCCGGAGCGCCGAGTCCGGCCCCGAGTTCGAGCAGGGTCTCGCCCGGTCGCGGCGTCAGGGTGGCGACGAAGGCGGCCAGCACCATGGACGATTCCCACAGCTTGACCCAGAACGGGAAGGAGGAGACGTCCGCGAACGGGTCCTTGCCCGCGAGCAGCGGTTCGAGGTCCTGGACTTGTAGGAGGTGGAGGGGCTCGCCGCCGATGGTCAGGGTTTCGAAGGCCACAGGATACCGGGCCTGGATGGATTGGTAGAGCGGTTCGATGGATTCCGGCAGGGTTATCATATTACGTTTTCCTGGTAAGTTGGTGATGGAGCGGGTCAGTTGCCGATGAGGGCGGCGATGTCGCGTTCGAGGACCTCTGGTTCCACCAGCCCCATATAACTCTTGACGATGAGGCCTTCCCGGTTGACGAGAAAGGACTGCGGAATGCCGAAGACACCGCCGAAGGCCCGGGCGGTCTTCGAGTTGCCCATGGCCACCGGGTAGTTGATGCCCGTCTTCTCGACGAAGCGGCGGACCAGCCGGCGGCTGCCGTCGTCCATGGAGATACCGATGACCGAAAATCCCTTGGGCTTGAACTTGTCCTGCAGCCGGATGAGGCTGGGAATCTCCTCCCGGCAGGGGCCGCACCAGGTGGCCCAGAAGTTGATCAGCAGTATCTTGCCCTGGTGGTGGCTCGAATCCACCACCCCGTCGTCGGTGACCGACGGCAGGGAAAAGGAGGGCATGGCATCCGGTGGCTGGGCGAGGCCGGTGGCGATGGCCGACAGCAGAAAAACGGTGGCAATGGCCAGGATTTTGGGTAATGATGCAGGGCGCATAACAAACTCCTTTTGCATACGACGCCGGCGGCGGTGCCGGCGGTTGTGAGGCCCGACCCTACCGGATGGCGGCCTCCGTGTCAATGGTAAGCCGCCGATGGACGGCCTGAAGAAAAAGACAGACGAACGTCTCCCCGAGTTCCCGCCCAAGGCCAGGCGGGCCTTTGCCGTGGTGGCCACCGGCGTCTTCCTCGCCACCATGGACAGCTCCATGGTCAACATCGCCTTGCCGTCGATCATGGACCATTTCCACGGCACCCTGCGGCTGACGGAATGGGTGGTGATGGCCTATCTGCTCACCGTCACCGTCTCACTTCTGGTCTGGGGCAACGTGGCCGACCGGCTGGGCCGCCGCCGTTTGTACGCCTGCGGGCTCGTGTTGTTCGGGACCGGGGCCTTCGCCTGTTCGCGGGCCGTGTCGCTGGGCTGGCTCATCGGCTGCCGGCTCGTGCAGGCGACCGGTGCGGCCATGATGATGGCCACTGGGCCGGCGGTCATCCGGGAAAATGTACCGCCCCAGCGGCTGGGCCAGGCCTTCGGCATGATGGGTATCGCGGTCTCCCTCGGCCTCATGTGCGGCCCGTCGGTGGGCGGTGTGCTCGTACACCTGGCCTCCTGGCGCAGCGTCTTTCTCGTCGGCGTGCCGGTGTGTCTGCTGGCGGCGGTGGCCGCCCTGCTGGTGATTCCGCCGTCACGGCGGTACCGGACCGGCCAGGGATTCGACGTGGCCGGAGCCGGCTTGTGGGCGGTTGGCATTGCGGTGTTGTTTCTCTCCGTCAGTTACGCCAGTTCGCCGGACTCTTCGCCCGAGTGGCTGGCGGCCGGGTTCCTGGTCGGTATCGGGATACTGGCCACGTTCTTTCGGGTCGAGGCGCGGGTGGCCGTGCCGCTTCTGCCCCTGCGGCTTCTGCAACAACGGTTTTTCTGGGTTGCCGTCGTCTGCGCTGCCCTGTCCTTCGTGGTGCTGTTCACCGTCACCGTTCTCATGCCCTTCTATCTCGACCGGGTGCGGGCGCTGCCGAGCTACGGGGTCGGGCTGGTCATGATGGTCATCCCGCTCGCCACCATGCTGGTGGCGCCGGTGGCTGGCACCCTGGCCGACCGCTGGGATGCGCGGCTGCTCACCGCCGGGGGGCTCGCCTTGGCCGGGTTCGGTCTCTTGGTGCTCGCCGGCATCGGGATCGATACTCCCCTGGCCACCGTCGCCGTCGGACTGGCGCTCGTGGGTGGCGGCCAGGCGATGTTTTTGTCCCCGAACAGCGCCTCGGTCCTCGGCCGGGTGGCCGGGGCCGATGCGGCGGTCTCGGCCGCCATGCTGGCTACGGCGCGGAATTTCGGCATGCTGACCGGTATCGCGTTGGCAGGCCTTGCCTTTGCCTTTTTCTTCGGCCGGTTGACCGGCGGTCTCGATCTACGGGATTTCGTCTCCGCCCACCGCCAATCATTCGTCATCGCCCTGCATCGGACCTTCCTGCTCGCCGCCTGCACCGCGGCCCTCGCCGCCTTCCTCGCCACCCTGCGCGGCCCGACCCGCCGTGGTTATAAGCCCAGCAGCTCGTAGTTATTGAACTATACAGCTACGCACCGGTCGCCCGACATGCATGGATGGAACTAGGTATGATGTCCCGTATTATTTACTTTCGACGACACGGGGTGCCCTGTGGCCGTTTACCGGCGTCACACCGTCACGTCCACCAGAGACAGGGGTGAGGCGGCGAGTTTTTCCTCGATGAGTCTTTTGACATCGGCCGGGAGATTCACCGGGCCGGATTCGATCCGGATTGCCACGGTACCGAGGCCGAGATGTTCGAGGCGGGAGTGAAGTTCGGCCCCGCCACCGGCGAGATGATCGCGGGCGGCCGGTGTGGCGGTGACGATGGTTGCCTGGATTTTTCGCTCGGAAAGCGTGATCGTGGCCCGTAGCGGGCCGAGGCGCGTAAGATCGAGGAAGAGGGCGATGGTCGTTTCTCTTGGGGGGGTATCACCTTCGGCGATCATGTATCCCTGGCCGCCGTCGTCGAAGAAAAGCGGCAGGAGGAGCCAGGGCGGTTCCTGGGCGGCGAGCAGGGTTTCGAGGCGGAGGAAGCGTTCGAGGCGGTCGAGATCGGCCTGCAGGTGTCGGGGGGCCTTTTTGCGCAGCGCCCCCGGCAGCCGTTCCAGCTTCGGCAGCAGGTTTCGCAGGCTCCCTTGCCGGGAGCGCAAGGTCATCAAGGCTTGCACGAGGGGGGTGACGTCCGGCGCGGCTCCCAGGCGCATGGGAGAGATGGCCGCGGCAAGCCGGTCGAGAAGCGTCTCCTCTTGGCTGCCGGTGAAAAAGGATTGCAGGGCGGCGATGCTGTCCGGCAGAGAAGGTCCTGGCCCAAGATCGAGAAAGCGGAGCATGGCGCCGACGGCCGCCTGGTTGGACGAGGCCGTCGGTGTCAGCACGGGGAGGGGGCCGGCTTGACGGACGGTGAGGGTGACGACATCGCCAACGGGCAGGGCGGTGTCGGATCGGGCGGTGAGCGTGGCGCCGGTCTCGGTCTGCAGCAGGAAGAGGCCGGGTGCCTTGCCGGCGACGACCCGGGCGGTGATCGTGTCGCCGACGCTGAGAGACGGCACCGGCGACCGCTGGCCTTGGCCGGGGCCGCCGACGGGCGGACGGCCAGGCGGCGGAATCTTCATTCGCTGGCGTCCTCGGGCGGTTCGACGGCCTCGACGGGAATGGTGACGATGACCTCGGTTCCCTGCTCCAGGCGGCGCAGGAGAAGTTGGCCGCCGTGGTCCTTGAGGATCCGATCGACCAGGGTGAGACCGAGGCCGGTGCCGTGCATCTTAGAGGTGAAGAAAGAATCCATGACCATGGTTTCGTGACCGGGGGGGAGGCCGTGCCCGGAGTCGCGGATGATGAGTTCCAGGGTGCCGTCCTTGTGTTCCAGCTGGATGTCGATGTGGCCGCCGCCAGGCATGGCCTCCTTGGCGTTTTTGAGGATCTGGATGAGGGCCTGGCGCATCTGTTGGCGGTCGAGGGCGCACCAGGGCTCGTCGTCGGCAAAGGAGGTGGACACCGTGATGCCGTGTTCCTGGAAGTCGCGCTGGAAGAGGACCTGCACCTGGCGGACGATGGCCGACAACCGGGCCGGCTCCCGGTCCAGCTCCTGGTGGGTGACGAATTCGGTGAGGTCCGCGAGGATGGACTCCAGGCGCTGGCTCTCCCGCTGGATGACCTCCAGGTAGCGACCGAGGGCCGGGTCGGTGACCTTCTTGCCCAGCAGGCGGGCGACACCGCCGAGGGAAGTCACCGGGTTGCGGATCCGGTGGACCATCTGGGCGGCCATCTGGCCGAGGGCGGAGAACCGCTCGGCGGTGACGAGCTGGTTCTTGCTGCGTTCCAGTTCCTCGTTCAACGCCTCCAATTGGTGGATCTTCTGCTGCATCTCCCGGTAGAGGTGGCTGTGCTCGATAGCCAGGCTTGCCTGGCTGGCAAAGAGTTCCAGGGAGTTGACGTGGCCATCGCTGATCGGCTGGCGGGTGACGAAATTGTCGGCGATGATCACCCCTAGCGGTCGGCCGGGGGAGAAAAGGGGGACGACCACGAAGGTGTCCTCCTGCAGCAGTTCGATGAGGTCACGGGGAACGGGAAGTTCCGGCGGAGGTTTGCCGTTGCTGTTGTTACGCCGATCGAATTCTTCGGGGTAGGAGCCGTCGCCGCGGATCGACCGCCGCCGTTCGAGAAGAATGGGCTTGCATCCGTGGCGTGGATCGATGCGGATCGAACGCCGCTGGAGGGCGGCGTGAATGAGGATGTTGTCGGTGTTGGAAACCGGGATGCGCAAGCGGTTGACAATGTCGTTGACGTCCTGATCGTCCTGCCGACAGCTCTTCGACATCCGGTGGATGATGTCGAGGAATTTGAGCTGCTTTTGTTGTATTTCCTGCCAGACACGGGTGGCCCGTTCCCGGCAGGTGGTGCCGATGGCCATCCGGCCCTCGAGATGGCGCATCTCGTCGTCGAACAGGGCGAGAAAGGCCCTGTTGAACCGCAACCCCTCGTTGGCGGTGATGCCTACCAGGATGGCGAGCAGGATCTCGTCCAGCTCCACGGTGCTGAGATAGACCGTGTTCATCTTCAGCGACAGCTGGTGCATGAGCTGGATGCGGAAGTGGGCCTTTTCGAGGTCCTCCTGGTACTTGCGGTTCTCGAAGATCAGGCGCCTTTTTTCCAGGGTCTTGCGAACCACGAAGAGAATCTCCCGAAACTTGGCCGGCTTCGGCAGGTAGTCGTCCGCCCCCTTGCGGATACAGTCCATGGCTACCTGCAGGTCGGCGACGCCGGTGAGCATGACGATGGCGAGATCCGGATACTTGTTGACCAGTTCCGGGATGAGGGTGACGCCGTCCGTGTCCGGTAGGCCGATGTCGAGGAGCACCAGGGCCACGGCCCGTTCGGCCAAGAGTTGGCGCAGGCCGGCGGCGTCGGCCCGTTCCTCCACCGGCAGGCCGTGCTCCTCAAGGAATTGGCGCAGGGGCGTGCGGATCTGTTCGTCGTCGTCGACGATGACGATGAGTTCGCCGCGCTCGAGGAGTTGTTCCGGCAACAGCGAAACGTGTTGGGAACCGGCAAAGGGATTCAGCATGATCTAAGGGGTGTCCTGGCAGTGGGAGATTCGCAGCGGGGGGCCATGCCTATAGATGGCACCATTTCGTCATATCTGTCAAGACGCGAGTGTGTCTGTCCGCAAGAATACCTATTATTGTGCCGCGGTTTATGCCGCGGTGAGGGCACAAAAAAAGGTCTCGCGGGGCGAGACCTTAGAGAATTCGATGCGGATGGAAAGCGATCCGGAAGGGTTACCACCAGCAGATGGTCTGGTCCGCCTCCAGGATCATGTCCACCAGCTTGTCGTAATCGGGGTTGTCCTCGTAGAGGTTGAAGGACTCGGTCTCCCGGCCCTCGGAGACGATTTCCACCAGTTTCTTGGTGAAATCGGCAGGTTCATGGCGATAGACATGCAAGATCTTCATGGTCTTCTCCTTGCAAGGTTGGTACTCTCACGCCGCCTCGGTATCAGTAGATGCCGTAGGGAACGATGATGTCCATTTCCCGCAGCTTCTGGCCCAGTTCCTCGATGGTGATCGGGGTGAGATCATTCTTCTGGCAGTTGGCCTCGACGTTGGAGTAGACTTCACCCTCCATGTCGCGGATCCACTCGAGGTTCTCCTTGTTGTAGTCGTCGAACTCGTCCAGTTCGGCGTTCAAGATGACACAGTAGGAGTAGTGGTTCTCCACCGACAGACCGAGGGTGGAGCGCATACCGTCCAGGGCGTAGTCCTTGTTGGGGATGATGAAACAGACCTTCTTCGACATGCCGGACCTCCTTACAGGGTGAGGTATTTCTCGTATTCTTCGATAATGGCGCCGTGCTGGGCCTGGGTGGCCATTTTTTCCGGCGTCAGGCCGGCGGGCACGTCCTCGACGTCATAGCCGACCTTCTTGTAGCTGTCGGCGCAGATGGAGACGTCGTCGGCCAGTTGGCACAGATCCTGGAAGTCCGGCTTCTTGGACAGATGGGTGCCAGTCCACGAAAAGAAGACCTTGACCTTGAGGCCCTTGTTCTTGGCCGCCTTCACGACCCCTTTCACGTGCTCCCAATTGTCGGGATTGGAGACAAAGATTCCCAAGCTGTTAGCCATGGTATTCCTCCTGAAAAGAAGATGTGCCGCTTCCGGCAGATGGAGCGGCACTGGTGATCCCGGGGAACGGGACTATCAACCCTTCCTGATGAAGAACCGGAAAAAGCCGTCCTCTTCCTTGACGCCAAGGAACTCGTGGCCGGATCGTTCACACCAGCCGGGCAGGTCGTTTTTGGAGCCCGGGTCGGTGCCGAGGATCTCGAGAATCTGTCCGGACTGGATGTTGTTGATCGCCTTCTTGGTGCGCAGCAAGGGCATGGGGCAGCTCAGGCCTTTCGCGTCCAAGGTCTCATCGGGTTTGATGCTGTCCAGATCCATAGTTCGCCTCCTGTTTGTGTTGGAATTTCCCGTTCTGCAAGGGACCGCTGGCGGCCGTTGCGTCCAGGTCGGTCGGGCGGGATGCCCGGATGTTCAGCGTTACATCTCGAGGGTGAACTTGTTGGTGTCTTCGTTCCAGTCGACGATGATGTACCACAGGGCCATCACTGCCAAGATGAGGACAATGGTGCCGCCGTAGCCGAGATAGTCGGGGAGATAGACGAAGCGGCCCAGTTTGCTGGCAGTGGTGATGCCTTCTTCGAACCATTCCTCCATGCCTTCGAGGTTATTGGCGTTGACGATCAGAGAGCCGATGGCGCTGGTCAGGCCGAAAAACGGCGTGACGATCCACAGCTTGATCTGGCCCTCGCCGACCCGCCACAGGGTCCCCGTACCGCAGCCGCCGGCCTGGATGGCGCCAAAGCCGAAGAGGATACCACCGACCACGCCGCCCCATCCAAAGGTGCCGCGTACGTAATGCATCCAGTAAATTTCCGTCTCTTCGGTGCCGAGGCCCACGAACCGGCTCTTGATGATAGCGATGCCGATGGCCAGGATGGCGATACTCAGAGCCACTGATTTGGCCAGCTCGCAGTCACCGGTCATGTGCGGTTCCCGGAAGCCTTGGATCATACACCAACGGGCCCGCTGCATGGTGTAGCCAAGGGCCGCCGATATGAGAATGATGCCGGCCAGCTTCTCCATGTCGTTCCCGGTGTACTGGTAGGCGCCGATGACCAGGGCCAGCAGGCCGACGATGCCGAGGATCACCTTCAGGGCATTGGGCAGTTCGATGGTCTTGCCGCCGCCGACTCCCCACGTAACATGTTCCATTTCCCAGTAGACGTACTTGAGGCCGAGGATGGCGCCGATAATCAGGCCAGCCATCATGGCAAAACCGTGGGCCGACAGGTTGCCCAGGGCGTTGTAGAAGCCGCCGACGTTACAGCCGCCGGCCAGAGTGGCGCCGGCCCCCATGAAGATGCCGGCGAAGATCGCTTTTACCATCTCCAGTTTCGGTGGGATGCGAAAGGCGAAATCGCCGCCTAGGCAGGCGGAAATAAAGGCACCGCCCACAAAACCGATACCGATCACCGAACCCGTGTGGGTCCAGAAGCCGGCCGGGGCGTCCTTCAGGTCCGCAAATCCCAAGGTTTCCCAGAGGCCAAGATAGTAAAAGATGTGCTCACCCCAGTTCCGGACCGCGCCGACCGCCCCCCAGGGGCGGGCCCAGGCCAGCATCAGGATACTGAACAGGGCTACCAGGATACCGGCGGTGTTGGCGCTCCAGTTGTCCTGGCACAACTTCTTGTAAAGGCCCTTTGCCTTTTGCAGCATTAGACTGTCTGCGCTCATGATCCCTCTCTCCTTATCGTTCCTTTCTCTCTCCCGGTGACGGCTGGTGCCGTCGGTGGCTGAATTGCTGGTCATTCTCGCCGAAAGGCAACTGGTCACGGGGGGTGCTCCTTCGTATGCCGAAGTCGCGCCCTCGCGGACCGGGTATCTGGTTGCAGGGCGCCCCAGATGCAAGGAAGAGGCACGCGCCGCGTACTGGGAGCTACGCAAGCGTGCTGATGACGCCGCAGATGGGGTGCCCTGTGACCAGATACGCCGAAAGGCCGCCGCCGGTCATCATGATGCGGCTTGGCGATACCCGGTCGCGAAAATGAATAGCTATTCAGATTGGCGAACCTATTACTCGTTTCAAGGGGGTTTGTCAAGCGCAAAGAGGAGAGAAAAAATCGGTCCGGCCGGCAGCGTTTTTGCCGCCGTGATGGGCGTGGCGAGGGGGGGTGGGGCGGCATGGAACGAAGGCGGGCGCCTACCACGCTGTGGGTTTGGGATTCAGGTCGAGACTGTCGGTCATGGTGTCGATGAAGTCGAGGAGAAACCGTTGTTGCCGTCGGTCAGCCCAGGCGATGCAGGAACATCGCAGGGTGCGACTGCTGCGCACCAAAAGTTCAAAGAGGACGCTTTCCTTGCGAACCTCGATGGAGAGGTAGAAGGGGCCGCAGTCGGCGTGCGGTCGTTGCTGGTCGCCGAGGAGTTCGGTTGGCAGCTCCAGCCAGTAGATGCCGTCGATGGGGCCGGGCTGGCTGTGGGTGGCGAGATAGGACTGGATGCGGTCCGTCTCGGCCTGGCGGAGTTCGTCGATGACGATTTGGCGCATGGTTCTTTGCCTGGTGCTGGCGGTGGTTTTCGGGAGTTGGATAGGGTATATTTGCTCCAACGTTGCCACAACCGTTGCCCAGGAGGATAGCTATGGATTGTCTTTTTTGCAAGATTGTGGCCGGTGAAATTCCGGCCGACAAACTCTACGAGGACGATGAGATCCTCGCCTTTCGCGACATCGCGCCCCAGGCGCCGGTCCATTTCCTGGTGATTCCCAAGAAGCACCTCGCCGGTCCGGCGGCGATCGGTGGTGAGGATGCGGCCCTGGCCGGCCGGATGATCGAGATCGCGGCCATGGTAGCCCGCGAGCAGGGGGTGGGCGAGCATTTTCGCGTGGTGATGAACAACGGCGCCGAGGCGGGCCAGACGGTCTTCCACCTGCACCTGCACGTGCTCGGCGGCCGGGCTATGGGCTGGCCACCGGGCTGATAAGGTAAGAGTTTTCGGAAGTCAGGCTGTAGTAAGGCGGTCCAGGGCCTGGCGGGCGAGCTCGCCCACCGTGGGTGTGGTGATGCGGTCTGTCTCCGGCAGGTAGAGTTCCACCGGCGCGGATGAGGTGGTGAGCCGCTCGATGGCCGGCGTGGCGGTTCGTGCCGCCAAGATGCCCAGGGCCCGCGCCGCCAGGCCCTGGACCGTCGGGTCCGGTGATTCGAGGTAGGGAAGCAGGTAGCGGGGCGCGTTCCACTGGTGCAGCAGGGCGGGGCGGTGGGCACCGAGGCGGCCGATACCCCACATGAGGCCGCGCTGCAGGGGTTCGTGTTCCAGGAAGAAGCCGTCTTCGCGCATGAAGGCGACCAGGATGTGGGCGTATTCGGCCGCGATCCGGTCGTGGCAGACCATGATCTCGGCCATGGCCTCCGGCGCCCCCCAGCCGATACCTCCGGACTCGTCGTTCAGACTCCACATGAAGCGGCGCATCACCACCCGGGCCGCCTCCATGTCGGCATCGGCGAGCCGGGCCACCGTCGGTCCCATGGCCATGACGGCGTGCCAGTGGACACGGGGATCGTGGTGGCAGATGCCGGCGAAAAGGGGGTTGACGAGCTGGACGGCTGGCAGGGCGGCGAGCCGTTCGAGGATGTCGTCGAGATCCCGGCCGGCAAGTATCTTTTTGATGCGGCGTTTTTCGCTGATTTTCATCGATGCAAGGGCGGGGCGGAACGATCCGGACGTCCCGCCCCGCACGCCATCTCCTTTATCGGCAACCGTCCGAATATAGCACAACTATAAATCGACCGGTCGGTCATTCGCTGCGCTCACCACCTGCCTTCGCGTATCTGGCGCACACACGAACGCTAACGGATTCAGGATGATTACTCCTCGGTCTGGGCGACGATGGCCCGGCCGATGCGCCGGCCCATCTCGACGCACTCCTTGAGGTTGGCATGGTCCGGGACGTACTTGAGCCGCAGGCCGGGTTCGACGATGTCGAACTTCATCTCGGTCATTGCCTCGTTGAGCAGTTTCACCGCCTCGCCACTCCAACCGTAGGACCCGAAGGCGGCGCCGATCTTGTTGGTCGGCCGCAGGCCGCGCATGTACATGAGGAAGCCGGCCATGCGTGGCAGTAAGCCGTTGTTCAGGGTGGCGCTGCCGAGGACGATCCCCTTGGCCTCCAGCACGTCGGTCATGATGTCGCTGCGGTGGTTGACGGCCAAATCCAGGAGCTTGATCGACACCCCTTCCTGGTGGATGCCGGACGCTATCGCCTTGGCCATCTTCTTGGTACTGTTCCACATGGTGTCGTAGATGACGAGCGCCTGGCGCTTGCCCTTGTTCTCGCTCCAGTCCCTGTACGCCTGCAGGATGTCCGGGATGTGGGAGCGCCAGATGAGCCCGTGGTCCGGGGCGATCATGTCGATGTCCAGGTTCATCTCGGCCACCTTGGCGAGCAGCTTCTTGACCAGCGGCGAGTAGAGGGTGAGGATGTTTGCGTAGTACTTCTGCGCCTGCTCCATGAGAAAGGAGTGGTCCACCTCGTCGTCGAACCGTTCGCTGGTGGCGTAGTGCTGGCCGAAGGCGTCGCTGGAGATGAGGAGACGGTCCTCCGGGATGTAGGAGAACATAGAGTCCGGCCAGTGGAGCATGCGGGTTTCGAGGAACTGGACCGTCTTTTTGCCGAGGCTGATGGAATCCCCCGAGGCGACCTCGACGAGCGGCCAGTCCTTGGGGTGGAAGTGCTCCATGATCGCCTTCTTGCCCATCTTGGAGCAGAATATCTTTTCCGGCTTGGTGCGGGCGACGATCTCCGGCAGGGAACCGGAGTGGTCCATCTCCACGTGGTTGATCACCAGGTAGTCGATCTTTTCGGGATCGACGAGCTGGGCGATGTTGTGGAGCAGATCGCTATAATGGCTCTTCTTCACCGTGTCGAAGAGGGTGATCTTGTCGTCGAGGACGAGATAGGCGTTGTACGTCGTCCCTTTGTAGGTGGAATAGCCGTGGAAGTCCCGAACCGTCCAGTCGATGGCGCCCACCCAGTGTATGTTGTTCTTGATTTCACGTGGTTTCATGGTCCTTCTCTTCTATCGGCTCCTTGTTTCAAATTTTGACGAACTCGTAACAAATCGTAGTCGGCCCACATCTGCTACGATAAATCAATCAGTTACGACGGGGAACTTGATGGAATCGCACTTTTTACGATTCCATCAATTATGATGGCCTCGTAAAAAGTCGCAATCGGTGCAGGCCTGGCACGATAATTCAACAGGTTACACGCCGTGAACTCGATGGAATCGTAGTTTTTACGATTCCATCAATTATTACGATGCCATCAAACTATTACGATGCCATCAAACGTTCGCCTCGTTCCGTCACGCGTCGCTGGCGGTCGGCGGCGTGAACCGACGCTGGGCCAGCTCGGTATCGAGCATGAAGAGGCCGTTGGCGTCGTCACCGATCAACTTCAGCCGGTTAACCAGGGTGGCGGCGGTGTCCTCTTCCTCCACCTGCTCGGAAACGAACCACTGCAGGAAGATGTTGGTGGCGTGGTCCTTCTCGGCAATGGCGAGATCGACGAGATCGTTGATGAGCCCGGTGACCTTTTGTTCGTGTTCGAGAACGTGCTGGAACACCGCCAGGGGAGATTCCCACTCATGGGGCGGCTTGTCGATGGCCTGCAGCACCACGCGGCCGCCCCGCTCGGCCAGGAAGTCGAACATCTTCATGGCGTGGAACAGTTCTTCCTGGGCCTGCTGTTTCATCCAGTTGGCACAACCGCCGAGACTCTTGGCATCGAAATAGGTCGCCATGGAAAGGTAGAGATACGATGAATAGAGCTCGGCGTTGATCTGGTCGTTCAGGGCCTTCTCCATCTTTTCCGTCAACATGGATCACCTCTTCCACAGGCCGTGCAGGTTGCAGTATTCCCGGGCGGCCACCGGTTCGTCGCTGACCGCGAAAAAGGCCTCCGGTGCGTCGCCGGGATTGAGGAACTGCCGGTAGGCCTTGTCACCGGCGAGCAGTTCGATCCATTCGATGTAGTGCTTGTCCTCCATCGGATGGGCGACCTCGCCGATCTTGACCCGGTAGCCACCGTCGACCTTCTCGATTACCGGCACGTGTTTTTCCTTGGCTGCGTCCACGGTGTTCTCGGTCATGAGCCGCATGGGCTGGCCGCAGCAGACGAGTTCACCCTTGCCGCCGTGCAGGACTTCCACGATGTTGCCGCACAATTCGCACTTATAGACTTCGAGTTTGTTCGCCATGCTTCTTCTCCTTAGTAAGTATTTGTGTGGTTGCTTAGCGGTTCGTTCAACCTCGTCGCCGATGGACATCCGGCCTGACAGCCATGCCCAGGGGTATTGGCATGACGGGGCAAAGCCCCGCCGGCCGAAGGCGTTGCCAGGGGCTTTATAAAACTTTCCTGGATCCGTGACGGAATACGATTCCATCAGGTTTACGGTGTGTACCCCCTTGAATTACCGTGTCAGGTCTGGGTCGGCTGAGAGTTTTTACGGCTTCATCTCTTTTCACGGATCCAGGAATTTTACCAGTTTTCGCCCAGCAGCTCGAAATGGGCCTGGGCGTGGGCACAGGCCGGGCAAATCTTCGGAGCTTCGGCCCCCTCGTGCAGGTAGCCGCAGTTGCGGCACCGCCAGGTGACCGTCTCTTCCCGCTTGAAGACCCGGTTGTTTTCGATGTTGGCGGCCAGGGCCCGGTAGCGTTTTTCGTGCTGTTTCTCCGCCACGGCGATGGCCTCGAACACGGCGGCGATTTCGTTGAAACCTTCCTCGCGGGCCACGGTGGCGAATTCCGGATACATGGTGACGTGCTCGTACTCTTCGCCGCGCGCAGCGGCTAACAGGTTTTCGAGGGTGGTGCCGATAGTGCCGGCGGGAAAGGTGGCGTTGATTTCCACCTCGCCGCCCTCGAGGAGCTTGAAGAGCCGCTGGGCGTGTTCTTTCTCCTGATTGGCGGTTTCCTCGAAAATGGCGGCGATTTGAACGTAGCCTTCTTTTTTGGCCTGGGAGGCGAAATAGGTGTAGCGATTGCGGGCTTGGGATTCGCCGGCAAAGGCGGTGAGAATGTTCTTTTCGGTTCTGGTGCCTTGTAATGCGCCCATGACATCACCTCCTGATTGTTGCTATGGTTTCCGTTGTGATGTTTTTGATGGTAGAGGATAGCGTCGGAGAATTCCAGTCAAAAATGGATACTGGAAGCCTTGCAAATCGGATAATTTTTGTCCTTATTTTGAGTCAACCTTTTGCTTCACCGTTGGCAGCGAATGAGATTAGGAAGGATTATTGACTAGTTTCCTGGCAACGGGGGCAAAGCCCCAAGAATTCGGTATGGTGCCGGAGGACGGCGAAATCCGTTACCTTGCGTGCCCGCTCTTCGATGGTGCGGTCGGGGTCGACGTCGATATCGTCTACCCGATTGCATTTCAGGCAACGGATGTGATAGTGGATATTCGCGTTGCCGTCGAAACGCTTCTGGGTGCCGCCGACATCGATCTTCTGGATCATGCCGTTCTCGGAGAGGACCTCGAGGTTCCGATACACCGTCCCCAGGCTGATGCGCGGCATCCGTTTCCGCAGGATCTGGTACATCTCGTCCGCCGTGGGGTGGTTCTTGAGCTTGCAAAGCTCCTCGAGGATGATGCGACGCTGCTTGGTCATGCGAAGGACTGGAGGGTTGTGCATAACGGGCTCCTTTCTGAGAATGATTATTATTTATGGTAGCAGCGTGGTCTCGGGTTGGCAAACGTTTTTTCGGGATGGCCCCCAGGGGGCTGGCTGACTGACCGATCATCGCCGGCGGAGATTTCCCTTGCAGCTGTACCGCCGGCATGCCAGAACTCGCCATGAATGAATCTTCAATGTCGAAAGGAATAATCGCATAAAAAGAATCATTTTTCCAGTAAAAAGAAAAAAATCACGAACCGGTATCGTGGTCGGTATCGCAATTCTTGATTCTTGCGGTGCCGATAGAGATCCGTGCCAGCCGACTCCGCTTCTGTCGCCGGTGCTGGAAGAATGGCAGTGGTCATGCTATAGTGTCATACATGGTTCGACCATGCGATCCCATTGATAAGGAAGGAGTGCACCCGTGACTCAGATTTCCAACGATTACGCCGAAACCCTGCTCGTTCACTTCCGGCGTATCGAGGCCCTGCGCGAGGAGGCCCTCGGCTATCCTGCCATCGATCTGTCGGCCCGCCAGCTCTGCGACCTCGAACTGCTTCTGAACCGGGCCTTCTTTCCCCTGGCCGGATACATGAACCGGGAACAGTACCGCAGCGTTCTCGACAAGATGCGGTTGCCGGACGGCACCGTCTGGCCGATGCCGGTCTGCCTCGATGTCAAGGAGGATTTCGCCCGCACCCTCAAGCCCGGTGACGGCGTTGCCCTCAACGACGGCGAGGGGTTTCTGCTCGCCGTCCTGCGGGTGACGGACATCTTCCCGGTCGACAAGGAAGCAGAGGCGCGGTTGGTCTACGGCACCACCGATACCGACCGCCATCGCGGAGTGCGCCGGCTTTTCGAGGAGGTGGGCGACTATTATCTCGGCGGCACGGTCGAGGGGTTGCACCTACCCATCCATTACGATTTCACCGAGTTGCGCCTCGGACCGGCCGAGGTGCACCGCCGTTTCTACCAGCACGGCTGGCGGCGGGTCATCGCCTACCATACCGAGGACTACATGCACCGCAGGGAACAGGAGATGGTCCAGGCGGCGGCCCGCAAGGTGGGGGCCAACGTCTTCTTGCATCCGGCGGTGGGGCCGGCCGCCATCGAGCAGATGGACCATTTCACCCACGTGCGGTGCTACCAGAAGATCGCGGCTCGCTTTCCCCGCAACATGACCATGTTGGCGCTGTTACCCTACGCCACCCGCTGGGCCGGCCCGCGTGAGGCCCTCTGGCAGGCGATCATCCGCAAGAACTACGGTTGCAGCCATTTCCTGGTCGATGCCTTTCACGCCGATCCTGGCGGTGCCGAGGAGCCCTTCTATCCGAAGGGGGCGGCCCAGGAACTGGTCCGCAGGTTCGAGGCCGACACCGGCATCGCCATGGTGCCGCTCGAGCCCATGGTCTATGTCGAGGACCGGGCCCAGTACATGCCGGAAGATGCGGTGGAAGAGGGGATGCGGGTGCAGCACATCGGTCCGAGCGAGTTGCGACGGCGGCTGGAGCGCAACCTCGAGATCCCCGACTGGTTCACCTACCCGGAGATCGTCGAGGAGCTGCGCTACGAGTACCCACCCCGCAGTCGCCAGGGCTTCACCCTCTTTTTCACCGGCCTTTCCGGTTCCGGCAAGTCGACCCTGGCCCGGGTACTGTTCATCAAGTTCCTCGAGATGCGCAACCGGCCGGTGACCCTGCTCGACGGCGACATCGTCCGCAAGAACCTGTCCAGCGAGCTTTCCTTTTCGAGAGAGCATCGTAACCTGAACATCACCCGCATCGGTTTCGTGGCCAGCGAGATCACCAAGAACGGCGGTATCGCCATCTGTGCCCCCATCGCCCCGTATGAGGAATCACGGCGGGCCAACCGGGAACTGATCAGCCGCTACGGTGGCTACATCGAGATATACGTCTCCACCCCCCTCGAGGTCTGCGAGGCCCGCGATCGCAAGGGGTTATACGCCAAGGCCCGGGCCGGCAAGGTCAAGGGGGTGACCGGCGTCTCCGATCCGTACATCCCGCCGTCTAATCCCGATCTCGTCATCGACACGACAGATATCAGTCCCACCGAGGCCGCCCAGGAGGTCCTCCTCTACCTGGCCGAGAAGGGTTATATTGAGTGAACCGCTCATGGGAGACCGGCCGATCGTTTTTTTCCCGGGCTGGGGGTTCCGTGGTCCGTTGCAGGAATTGTTGCCGGTCCCCGCGGCCTGGTTGCTGCCCGACCCCGATGTCGCTGCCGCCCACCTGCCGGACTGGCTGGCCGTAACCATCCAGCAACGGGGCTGGCAAGAGGTGGATTGCATCGGCTGGTCGCTCGGGGCCGTCATGGCGGTGGATTTCTTTTGCCGGCACGGCGATGTCCTCGCCAACCTTTACCTCGTCGGCCTGCGGCGGCGGTGGCCGGCGGCGGAACTTGCCGCCATCGACCGGCAACTCGTGGCCCGACCACGGCACTTCCTGGAAGATTTTTATCGTAAGTGTTTCCTGGGGCACCGGCTGGCCTGGCAGGCGGTAGAGCGAGGCCTGCCTGCCGATTTTCCCGATGCGACCACGGTACGCCATTTGCGGAGCGATCTCGACTTGCTGGCGCGGACCGAGGCCGTGCTCGCCGGGTATCCCGCCGCCCGCCGCCGCTTTGTCGGGGTGAAGGTGGCGTGCGTGCATGGCAGCCGGGATGTCATCGCGCCGGCGGCCGACATGCCGGACCTGGCCGGCGCCCGCCGGCTGGTATTTCCGGGCGAGGGCCACGCCGTCTTTTTGTCCCCCGCCTTTTTCGATCTCGTGGAGGGTGCCGATTCCGGCCCTCCCGTCCCGGAGGAGCGATGAACGATCCCGGTCGGAATCGTCGGTTGCGGCATCGGTTTTCCCGCGCCGCCGCCACCTACGAGGCCCACGCCCTGGTGCAACGGCAGGCGGCGGAGGAACTGGCCGGGTTGCTGCCGGCCGATCTGCCGCCGGCGGGCTGGCTGGTGGAGATCGGCTGCGGGCCGGGTCTGTTCACCGCTGAACTCTGCCGGCGTTATCCGGATCGGTCCCTTTTGGCGATCGATTTCTCCCACGCCATGGCGGTGCGGGCGGCTGGCCGGTCGGAATGCCGCGACCGGCTGCAGGTGGTCTGTGCCGACGGCGAACGGCTGCCGCTCGTCCCGGCCGCCCCGGTCGGGCTCGTGGCCTCCAACGCCGCCTGGCAGTGGTTTCGGCAACCGCTCGCCGCCGCGGACGTCGTTGCCGATATGTTGCAGCCCGGTGGTGTCTTCGTGGCCGCCGTTTTCGGGCCCGGATCGCTTGCCGAGCTGGGCCGCGCCCTGCGGGAGGGCGCCGGGCTCGATGTCCGGCTGCCGGCGGCGGATTTCCTCCCTTTCGAGCGCTACCAACAGTATTTCAGCAGCCGCTTTGCGCAGGTCGAGGCGTACCGGCGCACCTACCGGCGCCGGTATGATTCCTGCCGCCGGATGCTCGCCCATCTGCGCCGGACCGGCACCAGCGGTCCCGGCCGGCGGTCGGTGCTGCGGCCGGGCCACCTGCCGCTTCTCGACCGCTGGTTTCGCGACCATCTCGGCGGCTGTTACCTGACTTTTGAGGTTTTTTTCTTGCGAGGAAGACGATGAACGCCATCGTGGTGGTGGGAACCGATACCGGAGTCGGCAAGACGGTGGTGAGTTGCGGTCTCGCCGCCGCCCTGCATGGGCGCGGCTACCGGGTCGCCTGGCAGAAATGGGTCGCCACCGGCCTTGCCGACGGTGAAACCGATCTCGATCAGTGTCGGCGTCTGGCGCCTCAGGCCCTGGGCGAGGACCCCGGTCTGCACCAGCCGCAGGTCTTCCGGTTGCCCGCTTCTCCCCACCTGGCAGCCGAGGTGGAAGGGGGCAGCGTGGATGTCGATGCCATGCTCGCCGCCAGCCGGCGGCTGCTCGACCGGGTCGATTTCCTGGTGATCGAGGGGGTGGGAGGCGTGCTGGTGCCGGTGCGCCGTGACCTGCTACTCGCCGACCTGGTGGCTGAAAGCGGTTTCCCAGCCCTGGTGGTGGCCCGTAGCGGACTCGGCACCATCAATCACAGCCTGCTCACCCTCGAGGCCCTGCGCCACCGGAATATCCCGGTGGCCGGCATCGTGTTCAGCGACGAGGCGGCCGGGTTGGATGAGCGGCTGGTGGCCGACAACATGGCAGTGATCGGCGAACTCGGCCGGGTGGAGGTCCTCGCCCGCATTCCCCGCCTGGATCATGCCTCCGCAGCCGCGTCCTTCCTGGCGCCGGTGGCCGCCCGGTTATCTGCCCGTTGAAAAACGTTGTCTGAATCCGTGACGGAACTCTTTCGATATTCGCCTTTCGGCCAACCTCGCGAATTCCTTGGTTCTTTCAGAACCGACGGAATTCGGCGGCACGTCCCTGTGCCGCAGGCGGTCCGTGTTTCAACGGGCGTGGTAATACCACGACGGGTCTTGACACCTCGCCGGCGGCGCTCTAGTCTACCTCGCTGGCCACGCAGGGCTCTATCAGGCCGTTGAAAAAGCCGTTCCTGGCTTTTTCAGCCACGGTTGCCCAAAGCAGGGTTTCGGCCGCCTTCACGGATCCTTATATTGCCGAGTTAATTATGATGAAGCCGTAAAAACTCGTAGTCGGCGCAGGTCTGACACGATAATTCAACGGGTTACAAACC
>CAYRGZ010000028.1:0-21616 GCA_964423785.1 uncultured Desulfobulbia bacterium | reverse complement strand
TACCAGATATCAGATTACGTCGCCAGCTAAAAATGCACCCTGTGAGGGCTTACCACCGGACCGCTGGCGCCGGCGGGCACCCGGATGTCCTCCACCAGGTGCTGGATGTGCTCCGGCGGCGGATCGGTCATCTTGGAAATCACGGTCGCGACCACGAAGTTCACCAGGGCGCCCACCGCGCCGAAGGCCTCGGGCGAGATGCCGAGGAACCAGTGGTCCGGCGTGTTGGGAGCCATTGCGGTTCCCTTGATGAAGAACCAGCCCTTGAACCAGAAGATGTAGACCAGGGTGATGCAGAGGCCGGAGAGCATGCCGACCACGGCACCGGTCCGGTTGGCCCGCTTGTTGAAGATACCAAGCATCAAGGCCGGGAAGATGGAGGAGGCGGCGAGACCGAAGGCCAAGGCCACCACCTGGGCCGCGAATCCCGGCGGGTTGAGGCCGAGATAACCGGCCACCAGGATAGAGCCGGCCATGGCTATCCGGCCGGCCATCAGCTCGCCCTTCTCACTGATGTTGGGGGTGAAGACACCCTTCATCAGGTCGTGCGAGATGGCCGACGAGATGGCCAGAAGCAACCCGGCGGCGGTGGACAGGGCGGCAGCGATACCACCGGCGGCCACCAGGGCGATGACCCAGTTGGGCAGGTTGGCGATCTCGGGGTTGGCGAGCACCATGATGTCCCGGTCGACCTTGACCATCTCGTTCTTTTCCTTGTCGGCAACGTACTGGATACGGCCGTCGCCGTTCTTGTCCTCGAATTTCAGGAGACCGGTCTTCTCCCAATTCTTGAACCAGTTCGGCCGCTCGTCATAGGCTAGCCACTTGCCCGGTTCGGGTTGGATGGTGTGCATCAGGTTGAGTCGGGCCATGGCGCCGACCGCCGGCGCGGTGGTGTAGAGGATGGCGATGAACACCAGAGCCCAGCCGGTGGAGGAACGGGCGTCCTTGACCTTGGGCACGGTGAAGAACCGCATGATGACGTGCGGCAGGCCTGCGGTACCGATCATCAGCGACAGAGTGAGCAGGAACATGTTGATGGTGGAGCCCTTTTGGGCCGTGTAGGCCCCGAAACCGAGATCGACGAGCACCTTGTCGAGCTTGTCGAGGACGTACATGCCGGAGCCGTCGGACAGGGAGGAGCCGAGGCCGAGCTGCGGAATCGGGTTACCGGTGAGATGCAGGGAGATGAAGATGGCCGGCACCGTGTAGGCGAAGATGAGCACGCAGTACTGGGCGATCTGGGTGTAGGTGACGCCCTTCATGCCGCCGAGAACGGCATAGACGAAGACGATGGCCATGCCAGCCATGAGACCGGTGCCGAAGTCCACCTCCAGGAACCGGGAGAAGGCGACCCCGATACCCTTCATCTGGCCGATGACGTAGGTCAGCGAGGCGACGATGAGGCAGACGACCGCCGTGATGCGGGCGGTTTGGGAGTAGTAGCGGTCGCCGATGAACTCGGGCACCGTGTACTTGCCGTACTTACGCAGGTACGGGGCGAGCAACATGGCGAGCAGCACGTAGCCGCCGGTCCAGCCCATGAGATAGACCGAGGCGTCGTAGCCCTTGAAGGCGATGAGACCGGCCATGGAGATGAAGGATGCGGCGGACATCCAGTCGGCGGCGGTGGCCATGCCGTTCAGAAGCGGCGGCACGCCCTTGCCGGCGACGTAGAACTCGCCGGTGCTGGAGGCCCGTGACCGGATGGCGATGAAGAAATAGAGGGCGAAGGTCGCCCCGACGACGATGAAGGTAAGCGTTCTCAGATCCATCTGGTTCCCCTCCCCTTAGTCTTCATGGACGTTGTGTTCGCGGTCGAGTTTGTTCATGCGCGAGGCATAGAAGAAGATCAGAGCCACGAACGTGTACATGGAGCCCTGTTGGGCGAACCAGAAGCCGAGCTTGTACCCGAAGATGCGGATGTTGTTGAGCGGTTCGGCGAGCAGGATGCCGAAACCGTATGAGACGATGAACCATACGATGAGGCATCCGATCACGAGCCGCAGGTTTGCCTTCCAGTAGGCAGCTGCATTACCCATGCTTTTCCCTCCTTTTTTTGATCGTATTTCCTTCCTTGTGCTGGACCGTGACCGGCCGGGACGCCCTGATGGCGAACCACGCCGGCCCACGGAAACCCGTCCCGGATCCGCTGCCGCGGAACCGTCGCCTGCAGGCATCTCTCTCTCGTCCCAGGCGACCGGCTGCCGGCATGCGCGGTCTCCAGGACCAGGGATTCAGTAGAATTGCCTAGTCTGACGACGATTGCGGATTTATAACGGGTAAAAATACGGGTGTCAAGCTGTCGAGGGATTTTTTTTAGGTGAAATTACTTAGGAGGGGTTGTTTTTGTTTTACTAACTAGTTGTCATGTAAGAGATTTTTTTCTGATTGAGGGCTGTCCCCGGGCTTCTTGTGTACCACATTGTGGTGATGGTGTTTGTTCCGCAGCGGAATAGTCGTTCCGGTCGTCGAAAAAATGCTGGGAGATTTTGCCTAGTAGCCGATGCGCTCGTGACGTTGTTCGGCGGGCTGTCAGGCCAACGGCCAGATACGTCCGGCCTGGTAGAGCTGGCGCAGGGTTGTAACACCGCGCTGGCGGAATTTCTTGACGAGATACAAGAAGAGGTAGGCAGTCTGGAAGGCGTCTTCCAGGGCGTCGTGGGCCGGAAAGGTGACGAGACCAAATTCCTCGGCCAGGTCGTTCAGGTTCAGGGATTGCGAGAGTTCGGCGGCGCCGTAGTCGTAGGCCCGGCGGCTGCGTTTGTAACCCCGTGCCAGGCGCATGGTATCGATGCCGGGATTGGAGAGGGTGCCGCCCATGTGGGTGCGGGTCGCCCGGTTGAGGAAGTGCATGTCCAGGGGCAGGTAATGGCCGACCAGGAGCGCCCCGCCGCAAAAAGCGACGAACTCCGGCAGCACCGCTTCGATGGGCGGTGCCCCGGCGAGCTGCTCGGGGGTCAACCGGTGGATGAAGGTCGATTGGCGGGGCCGCAGATCCCGCGGCCGGGCCAGGGAATAGAAGGATTCTTCCAGCACGATGCGCATCTGGCGGATACGCACCGCGCCGATGGCGACGATCTCGTCCCGGCGGCGGTTGAGGCCGGTGAGTTCGGTATCGAGGACCACGTACTCGTAGGTCTCCAGTGGTCGTGACTGGCTGAACTCGTCGAACAGTTTCCGGTTGGCCGCAAGCAACGGATGGGGCGGCCGCAGCCGGCGGCGTAGGAAACCGGGCAGGGGCAGGGACAGCATCATGCTCACCCCACCGGGAAGATGGTCTTCAGGACCCCTTGCAGGCGCTCGATGGTGGCGAAGGCATCCTTCAGGGTCTTCTTTTCGAGGTCGCCGAGCTGGCTGGGATCGATGTGATTGTCTGGCTCCTTGCCCTCGGTGATCTGCTGCAACTGGTGGATGATGCGCAGGTGCATCTGGAATTCGTAAGCGTGCCGGGCCTTGGACCAGAGTTCCTCGCTGATGTGCTTCTCTTCGGCCAGAATCTTCAGGCGGGCCAGGGTGTTGGTCTCCTTGATGCCGTACTTGAGGGCCATTACCCGGGCGAAGTTGACGAACGGCGCGATGCCGCGATGCTTGATGTCAAGCTTGTTGCGGTAGGCACCGTCCTTTTCGACGATGAAGTTCTTGAAGAACGACAGCGGTACCTTGCTGGCCAGGCACTCCCGCGCCAAATGCAGAAGAAATATCTGCTGGCGCTCGATGCTCCGCAAGAGATGGTTGCGCAGTTCCTCGGCCAGCGACAGGGTGCCGTAGCCGGGCCGGAAATCGAAGAAGATGGTGGCGTGCAGGATCTTGTCGGGCTCCGGTGTGCTCACCCAGCGGTCGAAGTATTGCCGCCAAACCGCCAGCGGTTGCCGCCACTTGGGATTCGAGGCCATGATGTCGCCGGGGCACAGGGGGTAGCCGCAGGCCACTAGGTGGTCGATGGCCGCCCGCGAGAACCGTTCGAAATACTGCTCCGCCCGGCGGGCGGTAGCCTCGTCCGGCGGGTCGGCATAGATGATGGCGTTGTCCTGATCGGTCTTGAAGGTCTGTTCCCGGCGTCCCTCGCTACCGAGTAGGAGCCAGCAGTAGGGTAGGGGCGGCGGTCCGAGTTCCTCTTCGAGCAGGGTGAGCAGGCGTTTGACGATCTCGTCGTTGATGATCGAGATCATCCGGGTGATGTTGCCGGCCTGAGCCCCCTCCTTGAGGAGATTGCGGACCACTTCCGGCGTTTTGTTCGCCAGGGGGTAGAGATCCTTGATGCGAGGCTGCTTGTTGATCTCCTTGAACAGGTAGTAGGGGGAGCTTCCCTGCAGGAGCATGATGTCGTGGGAGGTGAGCACGCCGATGATCTTGCCTTCCCGCTCCACCAGCAGGTGATGGATGCCGGCCGACATCATCCGGATGAGGGCGTCGAAGCAGACCGCCTTGGACAGCACGGTGGTGAGATTGGTGGACATGATCCGTTCCACCGGTTCGTCGTAGGGGATGCCGGCGGCGATCACCTTGTTGCGCAGGTCCCGGTCGGTGATGATGCCGATGATGGCGTCCTCGTCCTCCGGGGCATGGATGAGCAGGGAGCTTATCCGGTGGTGGGCCATGATCCGTGCCGCCTCCTGGATGGTGACGGTGGTCGGCGCCTTCTTGGGGGCCTGCTTGACGATATCTCCGACCTGGATGGTGAAGAGGTAGAGTTCTTCGTCGGCGCGGCGGCCGACTTTGTGGTGGCGCAGTTCACTGTAGGCGGTGCGGATGATCTTCTCCGACAGTTCCTTCAAGTAGAATTGGGCGAAACTGGGCTGGCGCCGCAGGAGATCCTGGAAGATATCCTTGGGAATGAGGATGCAGAAGGTGTCCTCCACCGTTTCCACGGTCAGGTTGGCGGGACTCGAGCTGATGATCGGCAACGCCCCGATGGCGGCTCCCTCGCCGCGGTAGTCTTTCAGGGTTATCTCGCCGGCATCGTCGACGATGTAGCTTTTGACGCCGCCTTTCTGGATCAGGTAGAGATAGTCCACGGTGCCGCCGGCGGTGATGATCCGGGTGCCCTTGGGAAAGAAATCCACCAGGCAGTGGCGGGCGAGATCGCGCAATTGGTCGGTGTCCAAGTCGCTGAACGGCAGTACGGTCTCCAGGAAGGAGACCGCCATCTGCGGCACGATTTTTTGTGGTTTGGTTGCCTGTTTCGCCATGATTACGGTAACGGTAAGGTAACCGTGGCCTCGGCGCCGGTACCGTCGGCTCGGTTGGTCAGGGTGACGGTGCCGCCGTGGTTGTCGACGATCTGCCAGACGATGGCGAGCCCGAGGCCGGTGCCGTCCGCCCGGCTGGTATAGAACGGTTCGAACAGGCGGCCCGCCTTCTTGGGATCGATACCCGGTCCGTCGTCCCGGACGGTGATGACGATGGCCGCCGGATCGTCCACCTCCTCCCGAGCGGTCACCGTGATTTCGCCGGGCCGGTCGCCCATGGCCTGGCAGGCGTTGTCGATCAGGTTGACGAGCACCTGGCGGAGTTGGTTGCGGTCGGCATGGCAATCGAGTTCCGAAGGGATGGATATCCGCACCGGGGCCCGGAGGCAACCGGCCTGGCGCATGGTCTGCTCCGCCTCCGTCACCAGGGCGGCAAGGTTGAACCAGCTTTTCTCCGGGGTTGCCGGTTTCGAAAACTGCAGGAACTCGGTGATGATCTTCTCCAACCGGTCGCACTCCCGCAGGATGATCCCCAGGAGCCGTTCGGATTGGTGAACCCCCTGTGTCGGCGCCAGCATCTGGGCTGCTCCCGAGATGGCGGCCAGCGGATTGCGGAATTCGTGGGCGATGCCGGCCGCCATTCGGCCGATGGATGCCATCTTTTCCGCCTGGCGGACCTGCTTCTCCATCCGCTTGATCTCGCTTAAGTCCTGAAAGGTATAAACCCGGTGTTCGCCATCGGCGGCCGGCAGGTTGAGGCGGGCGCTGGAGAAACCGATGGGAATCTTTTCGCCGTCCTTGCGGCGCAGGGTGGCGGATGTCCGGGGGATCGTCGATTGGTTGGTGGCCAGAGAGGGAAAGAAATCGGCCAGCGGCATGCCGACCAGCTCGTAGGCCCGGTACCCGGTGATGGTTTCGGCCGCCCGGTTGATGGAGGTTATCCGGCCTTCGGCGTCCACGGTGACGATGCCGGTGTTGATGTCGTCGACGATCTGGCGGTGCAGCCGGGACAAGCGGTCGAGATCGTGGCTCTTTTCGCTGAGGGCGGCTTCGGTGCGGCGGATGCGTTCGGCCAAGAGCGAACTCAAGAACCCGACCAGAAAGAACGTCATCGCCGGAATGGCGAAATGATAGAGCAGGGCGGCCGGATCGACCAGGGGGGTGGCCGGCTCGCTGCCGGGGGCGGTATCGGGTGGTTGGATACCGGCGTATTCGAGCAACAAGACGGTGCCATAGGTGACGATGGTGAACAGAATGCAGACGATCCGGTAGGCCGGCAGGTTCATGAGGCCGACGGCGATGATCGGAAAGAAGAAGACCAAGGTGAAGATCGATTGACTGCCGCCGGAGAAGAAGACGAGAAGGCCGGCGAGCACGATGTCCACCAGGACCTGGAAGAAGGCGTAGCGCTGGTGGTCCCGGACGCGTGGCAGGGCAAGGACGCTGGCGATGGTGAAAGCATAGACCCCGGCGATGAAGTAGGCGATGTGCCAGGCCGGCAGAACGAAAGGCGTTCGCTCCGGCTTCTGCAGGGTAAAGGCGATGCCGAGCAGGACGGAAAGGGCGGTGACCCGAAAGAAAAAGAGCCAGTGGAGCTGGCGGATCGCCGGTTTTTCCCGTCGGGTCCGGCGGCCAACAGGCTGGATGGGGGAGAAGACCATGATCGATGAAAGAAGACGGCCTCAGGCGATGCCGTATTTCTGGATCTTGTACCGCAGGGAGCGGAAGCTGACCTTGAGGAGTTCGGCGGCCCGCATCTTCGAGCCGCCGGCCTCCTCTAGGGCGCGGCGGATGAGTCGGCGTTCCACGCTGGCCAGGTACTCCTCGAGTCCTATGTCGCGGGCCTGGGCGAAATCGTCCTCCGTGGCCCCGGGCCGGCCGGGGGAAGCCGGGCTGCGTCGGTGGGCGGCGATGGTGAGACTGTCGGGGAGCAGGATGTTGGAGCTCGCCATGGCGACGCCGCGCTCGATGATGTTTTCGAGTTCCCGGACGTTGCCTGGGAAATCGTACTCCATGAGCACCTCCATGGCGTAGGAGGAGACCCCGTCGATGGACTTGTCGAACTGGCGGCAGTACTTTTCCAAGAAGTGCTCCACCAGGAGGGGGATGTCGTCTTTTCGTTCCCGCAGCGGTGGCACGCGGATGGGAACCACGGCCAGCCGGTAGAACAGGTCCTCCCGGAAGCGGCCTTCCACCACCTCCTGTTCCAGGTCCCGGTTGGTGGCCGAGATGATCCGCACGTTGACCTTGACCGGTTCGGTGCCGCCCACCGGCAAAAATTCCCGTTCCTGCAGCACCCGTAACAGTTTGGTCTGGATGAAGGGGGGCAGTTCGCCGATCTCGTCGAGGAAGATGGATCCGTTGTCTGCCAGCTTGAAGAGCCCCTGCTTGGGGGCGGTGGCGCCGGTGAACGAGCCCTTGACGTGGCCGAACAGTTCGCTCTCCACCAACCCTTCCGGGATGGCGCTGCAGTTGATGGGGACGAAGGGATGGGCGGCGGCCTTGCTCTTCTGGTGGATGGCCCGGGCGACCAGTTCCTTGCCGGTGCCCGATTCGCCGTAGATGAGGACGCTGGCCTGCGTCGGCGCGATGCGTTCAATGATCTCGAAGATCTTGCGCATCTCGGTGCTGCAGCCGATGATGCCGCAGTAGGCGGTGCCCGCCAGTGGCGGCGTCGCGGTGGGAGACGGCGCCTTCAATGCCCCCTGGACGATGTTTTTAATCTCGTCCACCTTGAAGGGCTTGGTGATGTAGTCGTAGGCGCCGCCTTTCATGGCCACCACCGCGTCCTCCGGTGAGGCATAGGCGGTAATCATGATGAATGGAATGGTGCTGTCGATGGCCTTGACCCGGGTGAGCAGATCGAGACCGCTCATTTCCGGCATGCGGATGTCGGAGATGACGAGATCGATGTCCTGTTTTTCGACGATTTCCAGGGCCTCGGCCCCGCTGGCGGCCTCGATGGGAGTATGCCCCTCGTTTTCCAGCAGGATGGCCAGGAACTCCCGCATGCTCAGTTCGTCGTCGACGATGAGGATGGTAGCCATGGTGGTGTGTGTCGGTTTTTTGATGTGCCCCATAGATCATACCACACTCACAGGCGCTTGCTCACGGGAAATCGTGGTTGCCCGCCGGTGGCGTCTTCATCGACAGACTGTTAGTGATTGCGCGGACCGGCAAAAGCCAGTACAAATTACAGGGGTCGAGATAAGAGGTAAAGAGAGAGGGAACCCGTCGTGACCGCTACCATCCCGTGGCTTTTCGCCTTTGTCGCCATGTACTGGGCGTACTGTATCTTCTGGGGGGTGAAGGGCTACCTGCAGGCGGAGACCGCTTCCGACTACTTCATCGCCGGCCGTAGGATTCCGGTGGTCATCTTCGTGCTGGCCGCCACCGCCACCAGCTTTTCCGGCTGGACCTTCATCGGTCTTCCCGGCCTCGTCTATCGGGACGGCTTCCAGTACGCCTATGCCTCCTTCTATGCCATCACCATCCCGTTCACCGGTATCCTGTTCCTGAAGCGCCAGTGGGTGCTTGGCAAACGGTTCGGCTACGTGACGCCGGGCGAGATGTACGCCGACTATTACCAGTCCGATTGCATGCGCATCTTCACCGTCATCGTCGCCCTCGTCTTTTCGGTGCCGTATCTCGGCCTGCAACTGCGCGCCTCGGGCTTTCTGTTCAACATCCTGACCGACGGCATGCTCGACGTCGAGGTCGGCATGTGGCTCTTGTCCGTGGTCCTCATTCTGTATGTCGCCCTCGGCGGTTTGCGGTCGGTGGCCTACGTCGATACCATGCAGTGCATTTTGCTCGTCGGCGGCATCGTGGTCATCGGCTGTCTGGTGCTGGTCTACGTCGGTGGCTTCCGGACCCTGGTGGACGGTATCGCCGCCCTCGGCCGCCTCGATCCGGTGCGGACGCCCGAGGGCCACAGCCATTACCTGGCCATGCCCGGGCCCATCCAGCTGGTGGCGGACGGCACCCGGGCCGCCGGCGGTTCCTGGACCGGCACCATGTGTCTCACCTATCTCATGGCCCTCATGGGTATCCAGGCGGCACCGGCCTTTACCATGTGGGCCTTTTCCAACAAGGACCCGCGGCCGTTCGCCCCGCAGCAGGTATGGGCCTCGGCGGCCGGCGTCGGCCTGGTGCTCATCTTTTTCACCGTGGTCCAGGGAATGGGCGGCCATCTCCTGGGCGCCGATTCCCGGCTTCTGGCCGCTGGGATCGGCCGCGATCTCCTCGGCCTCGGCCGTGACCTCATGGATCTGCCGGAGCGCCAAGACATGCTGGTGCCCGCCCTCGTCCACCTTTTTGCCGACCAGCATCCCTGGATGGCCGGGGCGCTCGCCATCTGCGCCCTGGCCGCCATGCAGTCCACCGGCTCGGCCTATATCTCGACCAGCGGCGCCATCTTGACCCGGGATTGTTACAAGCGCTATATCAATCCCGACGCTGGCCATCTGACCCAAAAACTCATCGGTCGCAGTGCCGTGATCTTCGTCTGCGGGCTCGCCCTGCTGGTGGCCACTACCTCGAAGGATGCCCTGGTCCTGCTCGGTGGTCTGGCGGTTGCCTACGGGTTTCAAATGTGGCCCGCCTTGGTGGGCGTCTGCTGGTGGCCGTTCCTCACCGGTCCCGGGGTGAGCGCCGGTCTGGCCGTGGGGCTCATAGTGGTGACCCTCACCGAGAGTGTCGGTCAGCAGTGGTTCGGTATCTCCGCCTGGGGCCGCTGGCCGCTCACCATCCACTCGGCCGGTTGGGGGATAGTGGCCAATTTCCTGGTCGCGGTCGTGGTCTCGGCCTGTACCCAGGATCAGGACAAACGCCGTCACCGCCAGCGGTTCCATGACTATCTGCGCGAATCCTGCCGGTTGCCGGACCATCTGCGGCGCTATGTGCCCCTGGCCTGGATAGCGGTGCTCGGCTGGTTGCTCTTTGCCGCCGGCCCCGGTGCCGTGTTCGGCAACACGGTCTTTGGTGATCCCGGCGACCAGGGGAGCTGGATCTTCGGTATCCCGTCCATCTGGGCCTGGCAGATCCTCTGGTGGATGCTGGGGGTGGGGCTGCTCTGGTTTCTGGCCTACAAGATGCAACTTTCCACCATGCCGGAACGGGAGGTGGTGGCTCTGCTCGACGATGTGGGCGATCGGGGCCGGTCCGATGTCTTCGATCCTTTTGCCTGACCGCCGGCAGGTCCAACCGCTACCAACCGACCGTGGCGCCGTCGCGCCCATTGTCGGGCGAACGCAACCATGAAACTCCATTATCGACTCTTCGCCACCTTTGCGATCATCGCGCTGCTCGCCGGCGTGGTGGCCCTCTATTCCCTGAACGCCACCCGCCAGATCATCAAGGTGTTCGAGGGTGGCGAAGAGCATTTCCAGAGTATCATTGCCGCGGCCAACGAGGTCGGCAGCCAGGCCAAGCGGGCGCAGAGCGAGCTGCTTCTCTTCCTCGGCCTGCGGGACGCCGCCAACCGCCGTGAATTCTTCCGTCGCTACCGGGCCATCCTCCAGAAGACCGCCGAGTTGGACAGCATGGTCCGGGAACCCGAGGGCAGGAAGATCGTCGCCGCTCTCCGCAAGGGCAGCGATGACCTGTTCGAGGCCGCCCAGCGGGTGCTGGCGATCTACGACCAGGAGACCCTCGCCGGCCGCGATTTCGACCCTGTCCGCCATCACCAGGAGATCCGCCGGTTCTTCCTGGTCACCTCCTCGCTCATGCGGGACGCCACTCGGCTCGCCAACCTGGAGACCGACTTTCTCAACAAGCAGTTCGCTATCCTCAATGCCGCCACCATCAACAATCTGGCCAAGATCACCGAGGGCCAGTTGTTACTCTACATGCTGCTCAACGATCAGCGGGATCTCGAGAGTTTCATGGTCGGCGCCAACACCTTGGAGTCCACCATCAGCAACCTGCGTGACCGGGTTCGGGAGGAGAAGGCCCAGTATCTGCTCCGGCGGCTGGAAGGCGAGATTCAGGCATTCAAGAAGGCCGGCGCCGCCCTGTTCGAGGCCTTCCATGCCGAACAGCAGCGTCAGGGCCGCATCAGCTTGAAGGATTACTCTTCCAAGGTGCTCGATTTCCACGAACGGTCCGCCAATATCCGCGAACTCGCCGTGCGGCTTTCGAACTTGATGACCGAACTCGAGTTCAAGAAACGTGAAAATGCCCTGCATACCGCCACTTCCATCGAACGCAGCCTGTTTTTCTTCGTCGTGGTCGGCGCCCTGCTCACCTTGCTCCTCGGCTATTTCCTGTCCGTTTCCGTCGCTGAACCCATCATCCGACTGAAGGAGGCGGCCATTCGCATCGGCAAGGGCGATCTGGATGCCGCCGAGCGCCTGCGGGCCAAGGGAGAGATCGGCGCGCTCATCGACACCTTTCGGTCCATGGCCGCCGACCTCAAACGGGCGCGCAACGAGTTGCTCGCCTCCAAGGAGTACCTGGACAACATCCTGTCCTCCATGTCCGACGCCCTGTGTGTCATCGATCCCGACTGCCGGGTGAAGACGGTCAACACCGCCATGGGCCGGCTGCTGGGATACGAGGAAGAGGAGCTCGTCGGCATGACGGTCGAGCAGTTGTTCGCCGGTGCGCCACCCTTCGACTGCCGGGATGGGAACCTGGAGGAGAACGCCCTGGTGCGGCCGCTCGTCACCACCTACCGCGCCAAGAGTGGTGAGCCGGTGTACGTCTCCTTCTCCAGTTCGCCGATGTACGGGCCGGAGGGAGAATTCCAGGGGGTGGTCTGTGTGGCCCAGGATATCACCAGCCGGCGCCGGGCCATGCAGGAATTGCGTTTGCTGGCCACGGTCGTGGAGCAGGCGGCCGAGGCCATCGTGGTCTGCGATCCCGAGGGGAACATTCAGTACGTCAATCCCGCCTTCGAGGCGATCACCGGCTACAGCCGCGAGGAGGCGGTGGGCCGCCCGATAAGCATCCTGAAGAGCGGCAAACACGATGAGGCCTTCTACAAGAACCTCTGGGAGACCTTGAAGAAGGGCGCCGTCTGGAGCGGCGGGTTCATCAACCGTCGAAAAGACGGGACCCTCTACGAGGAGGAGTGCACCATCTCGCCCGTTTTCGACGAGTCGCACACCATTGTCAACTTTGTTGCCCTGAAACGGGACGTCACCCGGGAAAACAAACTGGAGCGTCAGTTGCAACAATCCCAGAAACACCAGGCCCTCGGCACCCTGGCCGGCGGCATCGCCCACGACTTCAACAACATCCTCGGCGCCATGCTCGCCTATGCTGAGGGGGCCCTGCCGGAACTCGATGCCGGCAGCCGGGCGGCCGAGAACGTCAGAGAGATCATCCGGGCCGGCCGCCGGGCCGCCGATCTGGTCAACCAGATCCTCACCTTCAGCCGTCCCACCAGACAAGCCCGCAAGCCCACCCTCTTGCAGCCGGTGATCAAGGGGGTACTCAACATGGTGCGCGGCGGTCTGCCGGCCTCGGTGGCCATCGACCGTCAGATCGATGCCGACTGTCGGCCGGTCATGGCCGATTCCACCCAGATTCACCAGGTGATTCTCAATCTCTGCACCAACGCCGCCCACGCAGTGCGGAACGAACCCAACGGCCGCATCCTCGTCACCCTTTCCGAGGTCGAGGTGGACGAAACCATGGCGGCCGAACACCAGGACCTGCGGCCGGGACTGTACGTGCGGTTGACGGTGGAGGACAACGGCTGTGGCATGGATGCCGCCACCATGGAGCGTATCTTCGAACCGTATTTCACCACCAAGGGAGTGGGGGAGGGAACCGGTCTTGGACTGGCCACCGTGCACGGCATCGTCGAGAGCCATGGCGGCGCCATTCTCGTATCCAGCACGCCGGGAGAGGGCTCGACTTTCGAGATCTATCTGCCCGTTGCGGAAGGGGCCACGGTGGAGCAGGAAGAGAAACGGCCGACGACGGGTAGGCAACTGCAGGGTAGGGTGATGTTCGTGGACGACGAGGCCTTCATCCTCCAGTCCATGAAGATCGTCCTCGAACAGATGGGCCTTGCGGTCACCACCTTCGGTTCCGGCCGCCAGGCGTTGGAGGCCTTCCGACAAGACCCGCACGCCTTCGATCTTGTGATCACCGATCAGACCATGCCGGAACTGACCGGCGTGGAATTGGCCCGGGAATGCATCGCCATCCGGCCCGACATCCCCATCATTCTCACCACCGGTTATTCCGACGCCATCGACGCCGAGGGGGCCGAGCGTCTCGGGATCAAGGCCTTCATGATGAAGCCCCTCGATCTCGCCGAGCTGAAGGAGCACCTTGCCCGGCTATTGGGAGAAGGGGGGTAGGCGTTGCCCTTGACTTGTCTTGCCGGTTGTGCTCTCTTTTCAACTTGGCCGCAGGTGAGCGCATTCCGTCAACCCTCCAAGAACCATCCATGACCGCACCCGTCTACGACGAATCGAAGATCAAGACCCTGAGTTCGCTGGAGCATATCCGGCTGCGGCCGGGTATGTACATCGGCCGGCTCGGGAACGGCAGCCATCCGGACGACGGTATCTACATCCTTCTGAAGGAGGTCATCGACAACGCGGTGGACGAGTTCATCATGGGGGCGGGCAAGCGGGTCGAGATCGACATCGACCCCACCAACCTCGTCCGGGTGCGGGACTACGGCCGCGGCATTCCGCTCGGCAAGCTCGTCGAGTGCGTCTCCATCATCAATACCGGCGGCAAGTTCAACACCGACGCCTTCCAGTTCTCGGTGGGCCTGAACGGGGTCGGCACCAAGGCGGTCAACGCCCTGTCCTCCTTTTTTCGAGTCACCGCCTTCCGCGACGGCCGTTTCGCCACCGCCGTCTTCGAGCAGGGCAAGCTCGTTTCCGAGGAGAGTGGCGAGACCAGCGAAAAAACCGGTACTCTGGTCGAATTCCGGCCCGACGCCGAAGTGTTCGGCGACTACGCCTTCAACCAGGACTTCATCCGCAAGCGGCTGTGGCGCTACGCCTACCTGAATGCGGGCTTGCGCTTTCTGTTCGGCAAGGAGACCTTTTATTCCACCAATGGGCTCCTCGATCTCCTGGAGGCGGAGATCCGCACCACCCGGCTCTACGATGCTATCTACCACCGGGAAAAGGGGCTTGAGTTCGCCTTTTCCCACACCGACGGCTACGGCGAGCACTACTTCTCGTTCGTCAACGGCACCTACACCAATGAAGGCGGTACCCACCTGTCCGCCTTCCGTGAGGGTATCCTCAAGGGGATCAACGAGTACGCCGGCAAGCGCTATGCCGGCGAGGACGTGCGCGAGGGAGTGGTGGGTGCGGTGGCGGTCAAGGTGCGCGAGCCCATCTTCGAGTCCCAGACCAAGAACAAGCTCGGCAACACCGATATCCGGGGCGACATCGTGGCCAAGGTCAAGGCGGTGGTCACCGATTTCCTCTACAAGAACCCGGAGACCGCCGACATCATCATTGCCAAGGTGCAGCAGAACGCCCGGGTGCGTAAGGAACTGCAACACGTCCGCAAGGAGGCCAAGGCCAAGGCCAAGAAGGTGGCCTTGAAGATCCCGCAGCTCAAGGACTGCAAGTACCATCCGGCCCGCGGCAAGCCCTCACCGCCCGGCCGCGAGAACATGATCTTCATCACCGAGGGGCAGTCCGCCTCGGGCTCCATCGTCAGCGCCCGCGACCCCATGACCCAGGCGGTCTTCTCCCTCAAGGGCAAACCGCTCAACGTTTACGGCCATTCTTTCGCTTTGCTCTACAAGAACGACGAGATGTACAACCTGATGCGGGCCCTCAACATCGAGGAGTCCATCGGCGATTTGCGCTACGACAAGATCATCCTGGCCACCGACGCCGACGTGGACGGCCTGCACATCCGCAACCTGCTCCTCACCTTCTTCTTGACCTACTTCGAGAACATCGTCAAGCGCGGCCATCTCTACATCCTCGAAACGCCGCTCTTCCGGGTCCGCAACCGGGACGAGACCGTCTACTGCTACTCGGAGGAGGAACGGGCCGCGGCCGAGAAACGGCTGGCCAACCGCCGTCAGAAGGTGGAGGTCACCCGCTTCAAGGGACTCGGTGAGATCTCGCCCAGGGAATTCAAGCAGTTTATCGGCCCGGACATGCGGCTCCAGCAGGTGAACATCGACCGGCTGAGTGACGTGCCCGAGATCCTCCAGTTCTACATGGGCCGCAATACTCCTGAGCGGCGGGAGTTCATCATGGCGAACCTGCGAACCGTGCAATAGGTCCGTTGCCCCTGAACCCGATCCTTTTTGATGGAATCGTAAAAACGACGATTCCATCGGGTTCACGGTGCGTAACCACTTAAATTATCGTGTCAGGCCTGAACCGACTGCGATTTTTTACAAGTCCATCCTTATTTCGACGACCCTATGGTGCCAGCGACCGATTACGGTGACCTTCACCGGCTCTTCCACGACAATTTCATCGACTATTCTTCCTACGTCATCAAGGAGCGAGCCATCCCGGACCTGGCCGACGGCCTGAAGCCGGTGCAGCGCCGTATCCTTCAGACCCTGAAGAATATGGACGACGGCCGCTTCCACAAGGTGGCCAACGTGGTCGGCGAATGCATGAAGCTACACCCGCACGGCGACGCCTCCATCTTCGCCGCCCTGGTCACCCTGGCCAACAAAGGCTACCTCATCGACCGGCAGGGCAATTTCGGCAACATCTTCACCGGCGACCAGGCATCGGCGGCCCGCTACATCGAGTGCCGGCTATCGCCCCTGGCCCGGGAGACCCTGTTCAATCCCGACCTCACCGAGTACACCGATTCCTACGACGGCCGCATGCGCGAACCGGTCAGCCTGCCGGCCAAGATTCCCCTGCTTCTCTTGCAGGGGGCGGAAGGGATCGCCGTCGGCATGGCCACCAAGATCATGCCGCACAATTTTTGCGAGCTGCTCGAGGCCCAGAAGAAGATCCTGCGGGACGAGCCCTTCGAGATCTTTCCGGATTTTCTGCAAGGGGGCCTGTTGGATGTCTCCCAGTACCAAAAGGGCAACGGTCGTTTGCGTTGCCGGGCACGGCTCGAGGTCCGAGACGACAAGACTATCGTCATCACCGAGATTCCCTATTCCACCACCACCCAAGGGGTCATCGACTCCATCGAGAAGGCGGTGAAGGCCGGCAAGCTGAAGATTCAGTCGGTGAACGACTACACCGCCGAGACGGTGGAGGTCGAGATCAAGTTGCCGCGCGGTGTCCATGCTCGGGAAACCATCGACGCCCTGTACGCGTTCACCGACTGCGAGATCGCCATCAGCCCCAACCTGACGGTGATCCGGGACGGCAAGCCGGCGATCATGAGCGTGGACGAGGTGTTGCGGGCCAACACCGAAAAACTGAAGAACGATCTCGAACGCGAACTCGAAATCGAGCTTGGTCGGTTGCGCGACAAGCTACACGCCGATCTCCTGGAACAGATCTTCATCGAGGAGCGGTTGTACAAGGCTATCGAGGAGTGCGAGACCTTCGAGGCGGTGCTCACCGCCCTGGAGGAGGCCCTGCGCCCCTTTGCCGACCGGCTGGAACGGCCGGTCGGCCGTGACGACCTGGAACGGCTCTTGGAGATCCGCATCAAGCGCATCTCCCGCTACGACATCGACAAAAAGAGGAAGGCCATCGAGGAGACTCGGGCCGCCATCGAGCGGGTGGAGGCAGACCTCGCCGACCTGGTCGGCTACTGCCTGCGCTTTCTCGACGACCTGCTCACCCGTTACGGTCCCTTGTATCCGCGGCGCACCGAGATCGCTTCCTTCGACGAGGTCGATGCCCGCAAGGTGGCGCTCTCCAACCTGACCGTGGTCTACCACCGGCAGAGCGGCTTCCTCGGCCATCAGGTGAAGGAAAAGGGCGATGTCGAGTTGGCCTGCTCGGAATACGACCGGCTACTCTTGATCACAAAGGAGGGGATGTACAAGGTGATCCCGGTACCCGACAAGCTCTACGTCGGTTCCGATCTCGTCTGGGTGGGCAAGGTGGAGGAGTCGCTCCTCTTCAACCTGGTCTATCGGGATGGGGAGAGCGGGCTTTCCTACGTCAAACGGTTCCGGATGCCGAAGTTTATCCTGGAGCGCGAGTACCGCCTGTTTCCCGAGCACCGGCGGTCTCAGATCCAGTACCTATCCGTCGGCGAGGGGCAGGGGATACGGGTCTACTTCATGCCGTCGCGCCGGGCCCGGAGCAATATTGCCGACTTCGCTTTCGACGATTTTCTCGTCAAGGGCGTGGGGGCGATCGGCAAGCGGATCAGCACCCGGGTGGTGCGGCGGGTGGTCGGCCGGCAGCCGACGGCCGATGACATCCCCCAACCCAAGACGCTCACCCTGTTCGAGAGTGATACCAAAAAAACGTAGCCGCTATTCGTTCACCACCGCTCGCACGATGACGACGTCCTGAGCCGGCACGTCCTTGAAACCCCGTACCCGGGTGGTGGGAACCTTGGCGATCCTGTCCACCACGTCCATGCCCTTGATCACCTTGCCGAACACGGCGTAGCCGAACCGGGCCGGGTTGTTGCCCTGGTGGTCCAGGAAGGGGTTGTCCTTCAGGTTGATGAAGAATTGGCTGGTGGCGCTGTTCACCTGGAAGGTGCGGGCCATGGACAGGGTGCCGCGCCGGTTCTTGAGGCCGTTGTCCGCCTCGTTGACGATGGGCGGATGCTGTGGCGGCCGCGGTTTCATGCCCGGCTCGAAACCGCCGCCCTGGATGACGAATCCCGGAATCACCCGGTGGAAGAGGAGGCCGTCGTAGTACTTCTCCCGCACGTAGCGCAGGAAGTTTTCGCAGGTCTTGGGCGCCTTGTCCGGAAAGAGTTCGATGACGATGGTGCCCAGGTTCGTTTCCAGGGTGACCGTCGGGTGGTCAGCCGTCTTGGCCGGGTCGCTCGCCGCCGTGGCGACGCCAAGGGAAGTGGCCAGGAACAGAAAGGTTGTCGCAATGAGCGTGACAAGGATTTTCGCGTGCATACCGATCCTCCGTCGTGTTTGGAATTGTGGGAGCGGGGTCGCAACAATACCACAAAAAAGACGGTGGCGGCAGGGGAAAAACGCACCGTGCGTCCTCCTGTGCCTTCTCGTTTTTCTTCTTTGCCCCATGCGGGCTGGTGCCGATGCGGTGGTGCTCATTTACCACCGGTTCGGGGAAGACGCCTGGCCCACCACCAACGTGCCGCTCGACGCCTTCCGTCGCCAGCTCGACCACCTGGCCAAGGACGGCTACCAGGTGGTACCGCTCGCCGTCATTGCCGAGAGCGTGGCCGCCGGCCGAACCCTGCCCGCCAAAACGGTGGCCATCACCATCGACGACGGCTACCGGAGCACCTATACTGAGGCGTGGCCGCTCTTGCGGCGCTACGGTTTTCCCTTTACCGTCTTTCTCTACGTCGAGGCGGTGGAGCGACGCTACCGCAATTTTCTCACGTGGGAGCAGATCCGGGAGATGGCCGCCGCCGGCGTCGATTTCCAGGACCACAGCTATTCCCATCCCCGCTTCGGCAGCCGGCCGGCCGGTGCCGATGACGCCGCCTACCGGCGCTGGATCCGGGACGATCTTTTTCGGTCGCGGGCCATTCTCCAGGAGCGGCTGGGAAAGCCGGTGCGCTATCTCGCATTGCCGTACGGCGAATACAACCGGATCGTCCTCGACACCGTCGCCGAGCTGGGTTACGAGGCGGTGTTCAGCCAGGACCCCGGCGCGGTGAGCGGCGCCAGTGACCGGCTGCGTCTGCCGCGCGAGCCGATCCTTGGCACCGACTGGTCCACCCTGGAACATTTCGCCCGGGTCATCGACCGGATCGACCTGCCGCTCATCGATTTCTGGCCCTCCCTCGACCCGCTGCGCGATCTGGCTCCGGCCTCCTTTGGCGGCATTGTCGCCCATCCCGGACGGTACCGGCCCGATTCCTTCGCCGTCTACGTCTCGGAACTGGGCTGGCAACCGGCCCAGCGGCAGGGCAACCGGGTCTGGATCGACAACCCCCGGCCTCTTTCCCGGCGGCAGAACCGGGTCATGATCAGCGCCCGGCTGAAAGATTCCAACCGAACGGCGGTCCGCTTCTGGCTGCTCATCGACGACCGCCGGCCGGCCGAGGCGGATTGATGCGAACGTCAAGGACCGCGAACCGTTTCGGGACACGGCGGTGGCGACAGGCTGTCCGCCGTTGTCTTCCGTGGTTCCTTGTTGTCCTCTTCGTGGTGACGGCCGTGGGCGGCGCCCCGGCCGCTGCGGCCGATGGTGGACCGGACAACCAGGAGGCGATCGAGGAATCGCGGCCCGTGGTCGGCCGGCTTACGATCACCGGCAACGAGGTTCTGTCCAAGAAGGTCATCACTGCAGTGCTCCGGCTACGGCCGGCCGGATTTTTCAGCCGCCCCCCCGCTTTCGACCCCGCCTTGCTCGAAGAGGATCTCGCCCGCATCCAGGAACTCTACCGGCGGCACGGTTACTACGACGTTGCCATCGCCACCACGGTGGAGGAACACGACGGCCGGGTCGACATCACGCTTACGATCAGCGAGGGTGAGCCGGTGCGGGTCGCCTCCTTGCAGATACGCTGCCACCAGGACTGCCCGGACTGGCTGATGCCTGCCGGCGCCGGCCAACCGGCCGTGGTGGAGCTCGACCACCTCTTGCCGGAGCCGCCGCTTGCCGAGGGGGATATCTTTGCCATCGGCGCCTACGAAGAGATCAAACGGGCCCTGGTCCGATATCTGGCCGATCACGGCCACGCCCGGGCCACCATCGAGGGCGAGGTGCGGGTCTTCCGGCGCGAACACCAGGCGGACATCGATTTCGAGATCGTCGCCGGGCAACGCTACCGACTCGGTACTGTCTCGGTCACCGGCAACGACCGGGTGCCCACCTCCATCATCCTGCGGGAGCTCAGCGTTCGGCCGGGGATGGTTTTTTCGTTTTCGCGCCTCGTCGCCGATGAGGCTCGCCTGCGCCGGCTCGATCTCTTCCGGCGAGTGACTGTCCGGCCCGACTGGTCCCATGTCGAAGCAACCACCGTCCCCCTGGTGGTGACGGTGGAGGAGAAGCCGCCCCGCGGGCTCAAGCTCGGCGTCGGCTACGGCACCGAGGAGGACGTGCGGGGGGTGGCCGAGATCCGCTGGCGCAACTTCCTGCGCCGGGGCTATACCGCGACCATGGAGGCGCGCCTCTCCGCCCTCGGCCACCGCCTGCGACTGCTGTTCGAGAATCCCTGGTTTTTGGGCCGTGAAGATCTGCGGTTTTCGTGCGAGATCGGCAGTCGATTGCAAAACTACGAATCGTTTCGCAACCAGCAGTACTATTCCCGGGCCATGCTCGCTCGGAACTGGGCGGAGCGCTGGACTCTTCATGTGGCTCAGAACCTGGAAACCAACGAGACCACCGACGTCGCCCCGGAGACCATCGCCGCGGCGGTACAGCGGTTCGGCCGGGTGGAGGAACAGAACTTCTTCATCTCGTCCCTGGAAGGAGGGGTGCGGTTCCGGCGGCTGAACGACCCTCTGGACCCAACGCGGGGGATTCTCGCTTCGTATCTGGCCGAGGGGGCGGTGGATGCGCTGGGCAGCGAGTTCGAATTCTTGCGCCAACAGGCAGAACTCCGCCTTTTTCAGCCATTACCCGCCAGGTTCGGCGGCGTCCTGCGGATGAAGGTCGGCAGTGTCGATCCTTTTCGGAGCGACGATTACGTGCCGATTTCCAAGCGGTTTTTCGCCGGCGGCGCCACATCGCTGCGCGGCTATGCCTTCCACGACGTCGGCGACAAGGACGCGCACGGCAAGCCTCTGGGCGGTTTCAGCCTGTTGGAGATCAGTGCCGAGCTGCGCATCCCGCTCACCGAGCGGTTGCGCGGTGTCCTCTTCCTCGACGCCGGCAACGTCTTTGCCGAGCCGTACCGGCTCGACGGTGGCAATCTGCTCTACGGGGCCGGTGTAGGCGTCCGTTACCGCACCCCCATTGGCCCGGTGAGTGTCGATCTCGGCTACAAGCTCAATCCCGAGTCCGCGGGCGAGAGCCGCCTGCGGCTGCACGTCAACCTCGGCCGGACGTTCTGATTGCTGTGGATACGCCGTCTGCCGGCCAAAACCGAGTTTGACGGAATCGTGTCACGATTCCGCAGGTTCACGCCTTTCCTCAAGGAATTGCCGTGGCAGACCTGAACCGACTACGAGTTGGCGTCGTCGGTTCAACTTTCGGCCAACCTTATGAATTCCTTGGTTTTTTCAAAACCGACGGAATTCGGCGGCACGTCCCTGTGCCGCACACATGCTATACACGGGCTGAATATCCCCAAACAGGGTCTTTTGGTTGTGATGCTCGGAAACGACGGGAAAAAACAGCAAATATATTCAAGAGTCCGTCACGGATTCAGGGTTGATTCTTGGCGGCAGATTAGCTATAAGAAGCATCATTTCATTGCAAGAG
>CAYRGZ010000027.1:0-23306 GCA_964423785.1 uncultured Desulfobulbia bacterium | reverse complement strand
CACACCGGTCACCATTGAGCATTGGGAATTGATGACCGATACCCTGAAACCGGTGAAGGCCACGGTGACGAACGGCGCCATCATCGTGGTATCGCCGGCACCGGCCGCCACCAACAACGAACAGGAGTCCAGTCCATGAGCTCATCCCGCGCCATGCTCCTCGCCCTCTGGATCGTTTGCTTTTGTACGATGTTTCCGGCCGTCGAACCGCTCGCCGCCGAAGTGGTCGTCTATTGTTCCGTGGATCAGGTATTCAGTGAACCTGTCTTACGCGAGTTCGAAAAGGAAACGGGGATCACCGTCCGGCCTCTATTCGATGTCGAGGCCACCAAGACCGTCGGCCTCGTCAACCGCCTCATCGCCGAACGCCGCCGGCCACGGGCCGACGTCTTTTGGAACTCGGAAATCAGCCGCTCCATCGTCCTGGCCGACAAAGGCGTCTTCGCCCCGTACGCCAGCCCGGTGGCCCGCGATATTCCGCCCCTTTTCCAGGACAAGGATCACCGCTGGACCGGTTTCGGAGCCCGCGCCAGGGTGCTCCTCTACAACACGAAACTCGTCCGTCCCGATGAGGCACCCCGCTCCATCACCGAACTCACCGATCCCCGATGGCGGGGCAAGGTGGCCATGGCCTATCCTCTCTTCGGCACCACGGCCATGCACATGGCCGCCCTCCACCTGCGGTGGGGAACCGAGCGGTTCACCGAGTATCTCGAAAAACTATTGGCCAACGATATCCAGGTGGTGGACGGCAACGCCGTGGCCCGTGATCTGGTGGTGGCGGGCAAGGCGGCGGTCTGTCTCACCGATACGGATGATGCCAACGTCGCCCTGGAACGCGGGGCCCCCGTCCAGGTCATTTTCCCGGACCAAGACGGCATGGGAACCCTGATGATTCCCAACACCGTCGGGCTGATCAACGATGCCCCCCATCCCGCCGAGGCGAAACGCCTGATTGATTACCTGCTCTCGCCGGCCAGAGAACAACAGTTGGCCCAGGGTGAGGCAGCCCAGATTCCGGTGCGGGCCGGCCTGGCACCGCCACCCCGTTTCCCGCAACTGGACGATATCAAGGCCATGCAGGTGGATTACGCCGCCGTGGCGGCGAAACTCGAAGAAACGGCCCGGATCTGCCAACGGCTCTTCATCCGCTGACCCGTGGAAGACAAACATCCAACCACACGTCTTGCCGGGTTCTGGATCCGGTTCGGGGCCTTCTGCCTCGATTGGCTGCTGCTGACGGCGGCAAGCTATCTCCTATGGGGCACCGAGGTGGTGAAGACCGGCACGTCACCGTTGACCTTCCGCCTCGACTACACCAACGTCCAGGTGCTCCTGCCGCTGGGCTATTACCTGATCTTCTGGATCTGGCGCGGCGCCACCCCCGGCAAGATGCTGTGCGGCCTTGAGATTCGGACCAGTGAGAATGAGAAATTGCGGCCAGGTCAGGCTGTGTTGCGCCTGTTGGCCTACATTCCCAGCCTGCTCTTTTTCGGCATCGGATTTTTTTGGATCGGAATCGATAAAAACAAACAAGGCTGGCACGATAAGATCGCCGGCACCTTGGTCGTGAAACGACGATGAGGTGCCGAACGCTTCTCCTTGCCCTTGTCGCCGCCATCGTCATTCTCGAACTCGCCCCCCTGGCCATGCTTTTCGGTCTGCCGGTGGCCGACAACAACGGCCTGCCGATGCTCGATACACGGCGGCTCCTTCTCCTTGGCAAGAGCGTCGTCCTGGCCGGCGCCGTCGGCGCCGCCGCCACCGGCATCGGCCTGCCTCTTGGCCTGCGCCTCGCCGGCCGGCCGCGCTGGCTCCTCGCCTGTCTTGCACCGTTTTTCTTTCCACCCTATCTGCAGGCGATGCTCTGGCCCCGCATCTTCGAATTCGCCGGTATCGACCACGGGACGATCCCGCCGATGACAGCGGCAATCTGGATCTTTACGATCTGCTACGCGCCCATCGTCATGCTGCTCACTGCCGGTGGACTGCGGAATCTTGCCCCAGAGACAGTGGAGGCGGCCTCCCTCGCCCGGCCGCAGCCGGCCATCATGCGGCGGATCGTCCTGCCCAGCCTGCTGCCGAACCTGACCGCTGGCTTCGTACTCGCCTTCGTCTTTACCCTCGGCAACTTCGAGGTACCCGATCTGCTCGGCTTCAAGGTCTATCCCGTGGAGATCTTCATCGCCTGCAGCGCCTACTACGACGAACAGGGAGCGGCCCTGCTCACCCTGCCGCTCGTCACCGTCACCCTCACGCTGGTGGCATTCCAGGCCCGGGTGATGGCCGGCCGGCCCTACCTGCTGGTTGCCGACGCCGCACCCATATCCCAAACCACCAGTCGCCCGCCCCCGTTCGCCGCCGCCTACCTCGCCGTGGCGGTACTGCTCCCCTTGGCGGCCTTAATTGCCGGCGGCCGGCCGGCAAACGGCTTTGCGACGGCGTGGTCCATCGGGATGCCGGCCCTCCTTCTCAGCCTCGTAACCGCACTGGTCGGGGCGATCCTTGCCACCGGCATGGCCTTGCCCCTGGCCTGGTACTGCGAACGGTACCACGGCCGGCTGGCGAATTTTGTGGATTTCGCAAGCCAGATCCCCCTCGCCTTCCCCTCCCTGGTCATCGGTCTCGGGATCATCCGGATCGCCAATCAGCCCATCGTGGGCTGGCTCTATGACTCTACCGCCTGCTACGTCCTTGCCGTGGCTATCGCCCACCTGCCCTTTGCCGCAAAGATTCTCGCCGCCCGGCTGCGGACCATCCCCACCGCCATCGAAGAGACCGCCCGCATCGCCCGTGGCGGGCCGATAGCTTTCAGTCGCATCACCGTGCCACTGGCCGCTCCCGCCCTCGCCGTCTCGGTACTGACCGTCTTCGTCTTGGCCCTGGCCAATCTCGGCCTTCCCCTCCTCACTCTGCCGCCGGGACGGGAGACCCTGCCTCTCAAGCTCTACAATTACTTACATTACGGGGCGCAGGAGACGGTCTATGCCCTGGGCACCATGCTCGTCGTCACCGCCAGCGCCACCGCGGCCGTCCTTTTGTTCCTCTCCCACAAAACGAAACGACAATCATGAGCCTGGAAGCCCGCAACATAACCTTTAGCGTCGATGGCAACGTCCTGCTCCACGGGGTCGACCTGGCGGTGGCACGGGGCGCGATCACCGCTCTCTTGGGACCTTCCGGAGCGGGCAAATCGACGTTACTCCGCATTCTCGCCGGTCTCGATCGACCGGATACCGGCACGGTGCTCCAGGACGATCGCCCCGTCAACACCCCCGAGGCCACCGTTCCTCCCCATCGGCGCCGGCTGGCCATGATTTTTCAATCTCTGGCCCTGTGGCCCCACATGACCATCCTGGACCACCTCGATTTCGTCATGGACCGTTCCCGCTTCCCGGACAAGCGGGAACGCCGCGACCGGGCCCGGGCCCTACTCGAGATCATGGGCCTGCCGACCGGAAAAAAAATCTACCCCGACCGGCTCTCCGGTGGCGAACGCCAGCGTTTGGCCATCGCCCGGGCCCTGGCCCAGGAGCCGGAATATCTCCTCATGGACGAACCGTTCAGCAGCCTGGACGATCTGTTGCGCGACGAGATGCTCGCCCTGACAAAAACCTTGCGGGACGACCGACGAATCGGCATAGTGTACGTAACGCACTCCATCGGAGAAGCGCTGAGCCTGGCGGACGATATCGTCGCCATCAAAAAAGGAAAAGTAACGGCACAATGGCGCGGTCCAGAGGTGCAGTGGTGCACCCGGCAAGATATCCTGGCCTGCTTTCGCTGAGTCTTTTGATCTGCCTGCTTCTTGGATCGACGGCCAACGCCGCCCTCTACGCTTCCTGGGACCGGTACGAGGCCGACAAACTCGCCGCCGCCTGGCTCATCAAACGCTTCGTCGATCCGGCGGCCGAATTTCGTTTCCTGCCAGCCGGCACCCCCCTACCCCACGAGGCCATTCCCTTCGACGTACCCGGCGTTCCCCTGGGCCGCAGTATCCGCCGCACGACATTTACCGCCGTCTATCGTCACTACCGCCTCGCCGATCCAACCCTCGAACGCATCGGGCTCTTCATCAACGACCTGGAACTCAACGTCTGGGAGGATAAAGAGTATCCCGAAAGCCAGGCCATCGCCGACATGGTGGCATCCGTTGTCGGCAAACGTGATCCCGCGACCATCCTGACTATCTCGTTTGATTTCTTCGACAAACTCTACAACGACCTCTCACGGGTGCGACAATCTGCACCAGCCATGCGATAACAACATCGCATACATTGGTACTATACAACGAATACGTTCCGGCCACACAAGCATTCTATAAACTCATTCAGGCAGGCTCGCAGCAGACAGTAATCGTTTCCCTTCCTGCTAAAAAATCTTGACAAAACGTTTCCCTTGCCACGAATATAAGGGAAACTCCCCTCTTCTCAGCCGTCCCAAAAAACACAGGAGCCCCCCCCATGGCAGGCACCACCGCAACGCGATTTCCGGGTATCCTCGTTTTCCTTGCCATCCTTTTTCCCGCTCTCTGCCATGCCCTGCCCGGCGACCTTGATGACTCCGGCCGGGTGGACGGATATGACCTCATGCTCTTCGCCCGCGCCAACGGGGCAACGGACGGGGACGCCAACTGGCTGGCCCGCGCCGATTTCGACGGCAACGGCACCATCGATGATGCCGACCTTGCCATCCTGTCGTCCCATTTCGGCCGTACCGGCGCCGCCTTCGGGATCTGGGCGGCGGTGTACCAATCCGGCTACAAGGTGGTCCGGCTGGCGGCCGATACCCGCCTGCTTGGAACTTCACCGAACTTGCCATCGTCAGCGAGCCAACTGGTCGGCAATCCCCGCGACGGTACCGTCTGGGTGATGACGAATTCCGCCGTCCTTCTCCTGAACGCTACCAACAACGCCATCCTCAAAACGATCAGCAACATTTCACCCGCTGCCATTGCCTTCAATGCCGACGATCAGTCTCTGTGGGTATGCGAGCGGTCCCAACAGCGGCTGATTCGCTTTGACGCCGGCCTCCCTGCCGCGTACGATCTCGCCGCTGACAGCGGCCACCACCGTATCTTCACTGGGTTCAACTATCCATCCGGGATCGACGTCGATTCCCGCACCAACACGGTCTGGGTCGCCGATGGCTCCAACAATCTCATCCGCCTGCGCGGTGACGCCCCGGACGGCTACGACATCGGCACCGATACCGGTTACCACCGGGTGATCCCATCGATGCCTGCCTCCCTCCTGCGGGTAAACCAGGGAGATTCGACGATATGGCTCGCCGACGGCTCCACTCTCAAACGCCTCGATGCCACCGGCCGCACAGTACTCGTCCAGATCGACGGACTGTCGAATGCTTCCGGCATGGACGTCAACCCCATGGACGGTTCGGTGACCGTGGCCGACAACGGCCTGAAGGTCGTATGGAGGATCAGTGCCGATGGTGCCATCCTTTTTCGGCGGGAGGGTTTCAGCAACCCGGTAGGGATAGCGGTCAACCCCCTCGACGCCACGGTCTGGGTGGCGGATACCACCACCAACCTCCTTACCCACCTGGCCGCCAACGGAAGCAAACTCGGGGAAACCGACGCCGCAGCCGGCATCACCGGGCCTCTCACCCTGATGCCGGTGGGCGGGGCCGCCGACCGTTTCCCCTCCGCCATCGCCCTTGCCGATCGCAATAACGTCGGCGTGGGGGAGACCGTCCACTTTACCGGCATCGGCAGCGACAGCGACGGCACCATCATCCGTTACCGGTGGGACTTCGACGGAGACGGCACCTTCGACGCCGTCTCCACCGACTCCGGCGATGCGAGCTACACCTATACCGCCACTGGTATTTACACACCGATCTTCGAAGTGACCGATAACGACCGGCTCGTCGCCATCGATCACCGGCTGGTCATCCGGGTCGGCGAACTCACGGCCCAGGCCCAGGCCGACACCACCTCCGGCCAGGCGCCGCTCGCTGTCACCTTCGACGGCAGCTTCACCGATCCACTGGACGGCCGGGTCGATTCCTACCAGTGGGATTTCGACGGCGACGGCATCTTCGACTTCTACTCCGACACATCACCGCAAACGTCGTACAGCTACCCGCGGGCCGGAACCTACCGGGCCGTTTTCAAGGTCACCGACGGCCCGCACAGCGCCATCGACTCGCTCACCATCACCGTGTCCAAGGCGCCGCCCACGGCCACCGCCACCGCCACCCCAGACAGCGGTACCTCGCCGCTCACTGTCACCCTCGATGGCCAAACCGCCGATCCCGACGGGACCATCATTCTCTACCAATGGGATTTCGACGGCGACGGCACGGCGGATTGGTCCTCCACCAATACCGCCACCACCACGCATACCTTCACTACCGAGGGCACCCATACCTGCCGGCTCACGGTGACCGACGACGACGGCCAAAGCGCCAGCGACACCGTGACCGTCACCGTCGGGCTCCCCCCGCCGGTGCCGCTGGCGAACGCCTCGCCAACGGTCGGGCACGCCCCCCTTGCCGTCAATTTCACGGCCGCCGGCAGCACGGCGCCCGCCGGCACCATCACCACCTATGAATGGGACGTCGGGGATTGCACCATCCTCTTCCGGGACGACGCGGAACAGGGTATCACCAACTGGCAGGCCGACTCCCCTTGGGGAGTCACCGACCAGGAGTTCGCAAGCAGCAATCACGCCTTCACCGACAGTCCCGACGGCGATTACGCCTCCTACACGGACAGTTACCTCACCCTACAACTCCCCCTCGATCTCAGTGGGGAGAACGCAGCCACCCTCTCCTTCTGGCACCGCTACAGTCTCGGACGATACTCCACCGCCCGGGTGGAAATCTCCACCGACGGCGGCGGTTCGTGGCAGCAAGCCGCTTCCTTCGAGAGCCATAAAAATGAATGGGGCCGCGCCACGGTGGATCTTGCTCCCTACCTGCCCACCGACCAATTTCTGATCCGGTTTCACCTCGATGCGGGATATGCCGATGATGGCTGGTACCTGGATGACATCCAGATCGCCGCCTGCCAAGAGGCCTGGACCACGAGCGCCGACGGTACCGCCAGCCATACCTACACAACGGCCGGTGACTACACCGCCACCCTGCGGGTCACCGACGATCACGGCCACCAGGGCACCGCCACGGTACCCATCCGCGTATTGGCCGACACACAGCCGACGGCCACGGTCTCGGCGACGCCGACGAGCGGGACGGCACCGCTCTCCGTCACCTTTACGCCGACGGGCAGCGAGCCGGGCGGCACCATCACCGGCTACGCCTGGACCTTCGGCGAAGACATCCTGTGGACCGCCAATACGACCACGGCCAGCCGTCAGTGGCCGATCACCGGCAGGGTGCTGGCCTCGGCAACCAACTTGCAAGACATCTCTTCCGTTGCCATCGATCCGACCGACGGCAGCCTCTGGGTGGCCGACCGGAGCATCGACGCCATCATCCATTTCGGCACCAACGGCACAGAACTCGCCCGTCTACCAATCACTGATCCTACAGACATTGTTGTGGACGGCGATACCCTGTGGGTCGGCCGAAGATACGCCCTCACCCACTTCAGCAAGGATGGCGGTCTGCTAGCCGATATAACCGGCTTCTCTTACACGCCCACCGGCCTGGCCGTGGACAGCAGCGCGGGTGTGATCTGGGTCGCCGACCGCTACAACGACCGGGTAGTGCGTATCGACCGGGCCGTGCCGTCCGGCTACGACATCGGGAAGGCCCGAGGGTTTCACTCCGTTGTCACCGGCTTCGACGATCCCCTGGATATCGCACTGGCCGCCGATGGTTCCGTCTGGGTCAGTGACCTCTATCACCGGGAGGTGGTGCATCTGGCCGCCGACGGTAGTACCCTTGCCCGCATCAAAGGCTTTTCCTCCCCCTCCAGCCTGGTCATGGGCCAGGATGTCCTCTGGGTGGCCAACTACGCCACCGTAGTACGCCTGGCCGCCACGGTGGCGGACGGCTACGATATCAGCACCGACACGGGCAGCCATATGCTGGTAGAGGGCTTCTCCGAGGTGACGGATGTCGCCATCGATTCCTCTTCCGGTGATGTCTGGGTGATTGATCAGTCGGCCCAGAAAGTCACCCGCTTTGCAGCCGACGGCACCCTGCAAAAACAATTTTCCGTTGCCGACGGTTCCAAATATCTCGCCTTCCTCGGCCGGGGCACGGCCAACCAGCAGATCACGACCACCGCCGATCCCGTCAGCCACACCTTTACGACGCCGGGCACCTACCCCGTCCGCCTGACGGCCACCGATGCCAACGGCCGGACGGCCTTCGCCGACATCGACATCACGGTGGCCGGGCCGCCGGCGGTGTCCCTGGTCGCCACACCGCCGTCGGGGAACGCACCACTCTCCGTCTTCTTCACCCCAACGACCAGAGACTTGGACGGGGTGGTCACCGAGTACGCCTGGGACTTCGACGACGATGGCACCGTCGATCTCCAGGCCACCGCCGCCCTGCCGGTCAGCCACACCTACACTGCCGGCACGCATACTGCCCGCCTGCGGGTGACCGACAACGACGGTCTTTCCACCGAGGCGACGGTTACGGTGTCGGTCGACCAGAGCCCGCCGTCGGTGGCGGCGCAGGCAGTGCCGATCACCGGGCATGCGCCGCTAGCGGTCGACTTTACCGCCGACGCCGCCGATCCGGACGGCCAAGTGGCGACCATTGCCTGGGACTTTGACGGCGACGGCGTCACCGACGCCACCGGCGCCAACGCCACCCACACCTTCACAGCCGCCGGCAGCTATCCGGTGACCGTGCGGGTCACCGACAACGACGGCAACGACACCACGAAACAGCTCACCGTCACCGTGGCGGCCACAGGCGCGCCGTGGCCGATCCTGGCAGCCGACCGGACCAGCGCTGCCACCGGTCAGACGGTCACCATCTGCGCCGGAGGGGTCGATCCCGACGGCACGATCAGCGAGGCGGCCATCGACTTCGACGGTGACGGCACTTTCGATCAGAGCGCCGCCGCGCCCTTCACCGTCTTCGCCGACGATTTCGAGACCGATACCGGCCTGTGGACCGCGGACGCCCCCTGGACCCGATCGAGCGAGGCGGCCGCCTCCGGTGTCTTCGCCTACACCGACAGCGAAGGCCAGCCGTATGCAAACGATTTCAACGGCTCCCTGACCAGCACGGCCATCGACTTATCCACTTCGGTGGCGCCTCATCTGATCTTCCAGCACCGATACGAACTGCGGTACGGTGATAACGCCTATGTGGAAATTTCCACCGACAACGGTGCAACATGGACGCGTCTGGCCACCTATTCCAACGGCAGCACCGATTGGCAGCGTGAGAATATCGACCTGCGGACCTACGCCGGTGCGGCGGCGGTGATCATCCGCTTCCGGCTCGTCACCAGCAGCCAGGACACCGCCGACGGCTGGCACATCGACGACGTGTTCGTGGGAGATTGCCTCTCCCATGCCTACGGAAATGTCGGCGGCTACACGCCCACCCTGCGGCTCACCGACGACGCCAGCAACCAGTATAGTCGCGCCATCGATCTGCGGATCGACCACCCCAAGGCCGAACCGCGCATATGGGTTGCGGATACCGACCACAACCGGGTGACCGAATTCACCGCCGACGGGACCGAGTTGCGGCGGCTGGACGGGCTCTCCAGCCCCCGCATGGTGACCGTTGACGAGACAACCGGTACGATCTGGGTGGCCGATACAGGCAGCGACCGGGTCGTGCGTCTCGCCGCCTCGGCCCAAAACGGCTACCGACCGGGCTCCACTCCGGTGGCCGACGCCTCTCCCTCCGGGGCGGGTGGTTTCCTGGCCGGTGACGCCACCTACGGCACCGGCAAACTGAACGGCGGCCTCATCCTCGACGGTGACGGCGACTACGCCCAGATCGCCGACCGGCCCGCCTTTCATAATCCCTCCTTCACCTTGGAGGCGTGGGTGTATCCCACCGCCGCCAGCGGTGTCGATCCAGTTGCCGGTAAGATAAGCCAAGCCAAGGACTTCGCCCTGGTCCTCAACAACGGCATCCCGGCGGCCCTGGTCTACGACGGCGGCCGCCGTTACATCCAGGCCGCCAACGCGGCGCCGCTCAATCAGTGGACCCATCTGGCCATGACCTATGACCACGCATCCCGTCTCGTCATCCTGTACGTCAACGGTGTCGAGGCGGCCCGGGCCAACTACTTCGCCGACACCACCAATACCGATTCCTTTTTCATCGGTAAGGGATACTGGTCTGACGAGTATTTCACCGGCACCATCGACGAGGTCCGCTTCTGGACCACGGTACGCACGCAGGCCGAAATCGCCGGCGGCATGAACGCCGAACTCACCGGCACGGAAACGGGACTGGCCGGTTACTGGCGGCTCAACGGCGATCCGGGCGGCATCACCGTCACCAGCGGTTTCAACGATCCTTACTTCATCGCCGTGGCCGCCGACCACTCGGTCTGGGTGTCCGACTATTCCAACAACCAGGTCGTCCACTTGGCGGCGGACGGCACCGAACTTGCCCGCATCGACGGATTCCACCGGCCGCGCGGCATTACGGTATCGTCCTCCGACGGCACGATCTGGGTCGCCGACACGAATAACGACCAGATAGTAAAACTCGACGCCAACGGCACCGAACTGCAGCGCTTCGGCGGCTTTAACGACCCCGTCGCCATCCGCCAGGCGGCATCCTCCAACACGTTCTGGATCACCGACTACTACCATTTCCAGGTCGTCCGCCTGGGGGCGGACGGCAGCGAGTTGCTCCGGCTCGACGGCTTCTACTACCCAGTCGGCATCGATGTGCGGCAAGCCGACGGATCGGTCTGGGTCGCCGACTACGACAACGACCAAGTGGTGAAACTGGATGCAAACGGCAACGAACGCATCCGCCGTTCCGGGTTCGACAATCCACACCACCTGACCGTGGACCAGGACGACGGATCGGTGTGGATCGCCGACATGTACAACAACCGTGTCGTCCATCTGGCCTCGGACGGCACCCTTCTCTCCACCATCGGCGGACTCTACCGTCCACTGTACGTCACCGTGGTCCATCCGGCGGCCGGCGACGCCGCCGCCCAGCCGCCAACGGCCACCGCCACAGCCTCTCCGACGGCGGGGACGGCGCCGCTCACCGTCACCTTCAGCGCCACGGCCACGGACGACGGCTCCGTCACCGAGTACGCCTGGGACTTCGACGGCGACGGCACCTTCGACGCCACCGGCGCGTCGCAGACTCACACCTACGACCAGCCGGGCATGTACCATCCCGTCCTGCGGGTGCGCGACAACGACGGGCTGTACGGTTACGACGCCTCGCTCAGCGTCAGCGTCGCGCCGTTCGCCATTACCGCCGAAGCGACCCCGACCACCGGCAACGCGCCCCTCCCTGTCGATTTCAACGGCTCGATCGTGTCTCTGGCGCCGGGCCGGCGCATCGTTCGCTGGCAGTGGGATTTCGACGGCGACGGCCGCATCGATTATGCCAGTAACACCTCTCCGAAAATCAAGCAGACACTGACTCCCAGCGGCACCTACCACGCCCTGCTCACCGCCGTCGACGATCAGAACAACCGGGCGCACGCCGTGGTCACCGTGACGGTGGCCAACAGCCCGCCGACGGTCAACAACTCCAGCTCGCCAACCAGCGGCCCGGCTCCCCTGCCCGTCAACCTGCGGGGATCGGCCTCGGACGCCGACGGCACCATCACCCTCTACCAGTGGGACTACAACGGCGACGGCCTCCCCGACTGGGCATCGCCCTCCCGACTGGACACCTGGTTCACATTCCCGGCCGCCGGCACCTACGACACCATCCTGACCGTCACCGACGACCAGGGGACGTCGGCCAGTGCCAGCCAAACGATCACCGTGACCAGCAGCCAGACTCCACCGGTGGTGAGTCTGGAGAGCGACCGGCTCATTGGGAACGCCCCCCTCACCGTCACCCTGACGGCCCCGGCTACCGATCCGGACGGCACCATCGCCAGCTGGTCCTGGGACTTCGACGGTGACGGCGCCACCGATACGGATGCGGCCTCGCCGGTGACCCACACCTACTCCCAATCCGGGACCTATCCGGTGACCGTCACCGTCACCGACAACGATGGTCTTACCGCCACGGCCAGCCTCCTCATCACCGTCCAGGCCGCCGGGGCCCCCAACGCCCGTCTGCAGGCGGCACCGACTTCCGGCGTCCTGCCTCTCGAGGTGGTCTTCGACGGCTCCAACTCCAGCGATGCGGACGGCTCCATCGTTTCCTACCAATGGACCTTCGGCGAGGATACGCTCTGGATCGCCAGCGTGGGCAACGACCGCATCTATCGTTACCGGAACGCAGCCCGGCTGTCTGAACATACCGGCATGTACAATCCGCACCGGCTCGCCGTGGACGACGACGGCACCGTCTGGGTGACGGACGGCAACCACGGCCAGGTGGTCAGGCTGTCGGCCGACAACAGTACCGAGTTGCTGCGTCTCGATGGTTTTGACAATCCACAGGGGATCGCCATCGATCCCCGCGATCACACAATCTGGGTGGCGGATTACAACCATGACCAGATCGTTCACCTGAGCAACGATGGTCAGGAACTCGGCCGGTTCGACGGTTTCAACAATCCCCTCGATATCGTGGTGAATCCCGTTGACGGTTCAGTTTGGGTAACGGATCTCTATAACCACCAGGTCGTCCACCTGGCGGCGGACGGCAGCGAGCTTGCGCGGGTGAGCGGCTTTTACAATCCCCAACGCCTGGCCGTGAACCCCTCCGACCGGTCGGTGTGGATCAGCGACCGGGACAACCAGCGTCTGGTGCGGCTCACCGCCGACACCCCCAACGGCTACCACGTCCAGAAGGTCCATCGTGTGACCACCGACGGCATCACCGGCCGGGACTATCCTCTCTTCAACGAGGCCGATGCCACCACTGGCAAGCTGAACGGCGGCCTCACCCTCGACGGCAGCGGCGATTACCTGCTGATCCCAGCGGCACCGGCCCTGAACGTGCAAAGTTTCACCATCGAAGCCTGGATCAAACCCGCCTCGATCTATGGCGAGCCGGCCATCTTCATGCGCGGCAACGCCAGCGGCGGCAACGAGATCTTCTTCGGGCTGAGTAGCAGCAGCCGCTTCTCCATCCTGGTGGACGACCAGAAGTCCTACTTCGACGGCAGTGCCAACCTGCAGGACGGCAACTGGCACCACGTGGCCCTGGTCTTCGACCAGGCGGCGGGACAGCTTACCTGCTATGTGGACGGCGCGGCCTACGGCACCCCGCAGACACTCACCGCCACCCTCGACTTCGGCGGCAGCCACGCCCTGGTGGGTGCCGATTTCGACAGCTTCAACGGCAGTCTCGGCAACTACTTCAAGGGAGACATCGACGAGGTTCGCCTCTGGAGCACCGCCCGCAGCGCTGCCGACATCGCCGCCGCCATGAATACGGAACTCACCGGTACCGAGGACGGTCTCGTCGGCTACTGGCCCTGCAACACGGTAAGCCCCACCTCCTATCACCGGCTGATCGAAGGACTCCAGCACCCCGGCGCCTTGGCCCTCGACGACCGGCACCAACGGCTCTGGGTCTGCGATGACTATCTGGACGCGGTCATCGGCTACGATATCGCTACCGGCCGGGAGATCGTGCGTATCGCCGAGATCAAGTACCCGACCGCCGTGGCGGTGGATGAACACAACGGCTCGGTGTGGGTGACCGACTACGATACCGACACGGCCCGCCACTTCACCATCGATGGACGTGCTGCCGGTATCATCGCCGACCTCGGCGATCCCACCGACATCGCCATCATCCCGGCGGCGACCGTCTCCACACCGGCCGCCACCCCGACGCTCCGTCATACCTATCCCGCCGCCGGCACCTACCTGGCCACCCTGACCGTCACCGACGATACCGGACTGACGGCCACAGACACCGTGCGGATCGAAGCCGGGCTTGGCCCCGAGGCCCTGCCCATCGCCTATCCCTCCATCGGCCCGGCTCCTCTTGATGTCCGGTTCGTCACCAACGGCCGGGGACCCGACGGTACCATCGAAACCTTTCATTGGGATTTCGACGGGAACGGCACCTTCGACTGGTGGAGCTACATCCCGGAAATCACTTTCCACACGTATGAGAGGCCCGGGATCTACCAGGCGGCTCTCCGGGTGACCGACAACCAGGGCCGCACCGATCAGCGCACCGTCACCATCACCGTCACCGCCCCGGAAGGCGACCTGTACGCCGAGATCCTCGCCACACCGGCGGCGGGACCGGCGCCACTGGACGTCTCCCTGACGGCGGTGGCCCGCTCCACCAATGCCTTCGTCACCGCTTACCAGTGGGATTTCGACAATGACGGCACCTTCGACGCCACCGGCGCCACCGTCTCCCATACCTTTACCACCACCGGGCTCCACACCGTCCGTCTGCGGGTGACGGACAGCGGCGGCCACACCACCGAGGCCACGAGCCGGATCACGGTCCGGGCCGTCGGCGCGCCGACGGCCACGGCCAGCGGGTCCCCCACCGAGGGACCGGCCAGCCTGGAGGTCACCTTCAGCGGTTCAGGTACCGATGCCGACGGCTCCATCACCGACTACGCCTGGGACTTCGACGGTGACGGCACCTTCGATCACCACGCCACCACGCCGGGCGACGTCACCCATACCTACGAGACTCCCGGCATCTACAACGCGGTCTTCCAGATCACCGACGATAGCGGCAAAACCGATACGGTGGTCGTGCCCATCACCGTCACCGCCGGCCTCACCGCCACCCTGGACCGCGACCAGTTCGATCCGTCGGCCGGAGAGACGATCACCATCAACTCGGCCCTCACCGGCACGGCGACGGTGACCATCCGTATCACCGACCGCAGCGGCCATCTCCTGCGCACTCTGCTCCAAGACGAAGTGCGCACGCCGGGCTTCTACCAAGACACCTGGGACGGCAAGGACGCCAACGGTAAAACAGTGGGAACCGGGGTCTACCTCTACATCATCGACTACACGGTGGACGGGATCACCTATCACTACGACCTGACCAATTCCTTGGATACCAACGTGGATAAGATCACACCTGAGTATCCCAGCGTCTTCAATCCGTTCAGCGCCGATACCAACTTCTTCCGCTACACGCTGAGCACCAAGTCCGAGGTGACCATCTACATGTCACCGTTTGTCGGAGGGGCCCAGACCCGGGCCAAGACCTTGCAGCTCCGTTCCCCGCGCCGTGCCGGCAGTTACGTCCAGACCTGGGACGGCACCGACGATCTGGGCAACCTGGTGAAGCCGATGGACTACGTCATCGCCGTCTTTGCCTGGAAACTACCGCCCAACGCCATTATCGTCGAAAACCGGCCGGTAATCGGCGATCTGCACGTGACGCCATCGAGCCTCAACCCGGCCGCCGCCCCGTACGACGATCTCACCAGCGTCAGCATCGTGTTCTCACTCTCCAAGGATGCCACGGTTACGGCCCGCATCCTCGACGAGGACAACTACCGGGTGAAGACCATCACCGCCAACGGGACGGCCGGCGCCGGCAACTCCATCGTCTGGGACGGTACCAACGAGGCCGGCGATCTGGTGGCACCCGGCATCTACCGGATACAGCTTACCGCTGAGGACGATCTCGGCCACCGGTCCGAAGAAGCGAACACCGTACTGATCATCTTCTACTAGGCAACCGCAAGCGGGAGAATCCATCGTGAGTAGAACCGTAACCCGTATCGTCGTCGTCCTCTCCTGTCTTCTCCTTGGGACCGCCTGGTTCGGTCCCCGGTCGGCTCCGGCCTTCGACAAACCGTGGGATGCCGGTCACAACACCACCAAGCTGCCCCCCAACCCGCCGTACAAACCGCCCAAGGATCCGTGCGAGAAATCCACCGGCTCGCCGGTTTATCTACGGGTCGGCAACCTGGTGCTCGGCTTCACCGACATGGAGCTGCCCGGTGCGCCGATTCCCATGGAGGTGCACCGCAACTACAACAACCAAGAAAAGTACAACGGCCCCTTCGGCTACGGCTGGGTGAGCACCTTCACCTTCCAGCTCATCCCGGTGGTGCGCAACAACACCATCGAGCAGGTGATCATCCGCAAGGATCTCGGGCAGCGCCTCGTCTTCACCCGCAACGCCGACGGCTCCTTCACGCCGGAGAACAAGGACTCCTACGACGTCCTGGTGGACAACGGGGACGGCACCTTCACCCTCAACCCCATCTGTTCGGCCTGCGGCGGCGCTGTCGGCCTGCAATACACCTTCAACGCCAACGGCTATCTCGACGCGATCACCGACGCCAACGGCAACAGGATCACCTTCACCTACGACGCCAAGAACCGGCTCGTCAAGGCGGAGGACAACAGTGGTCGCTTCTTCACCTACACCTACACGGCCGCCGACAAAGTGGCCGCAGTGACCGACTCCGCCGGCCGTACCGCCACATACCGCTACGACGAAAACGACAATCTCATCGCTGCCACCAATCCGGCCGGCAACACGATCTCGTACGCCTACGACGCCGATCACAACCTGATCGCCATGATCGATCCTCGGGGCAACACCGCACTCACCGTCACTTACGACGACCAGGACCGGGTGAGTACTTACAGCCGCTACGGGGACACGGTCACCTACACCTATGATCCGGACAACAACCAGACCACCAAGACCGACTCGTTCGGCAACGCGGTCACCTTCACCTACGATCCCGTCTACGGCGTCGTCACCCGGATCCACTACAATAACGGCACACCCGACGACACCACGGACGACTTCGAGGAGGTGATGGAGTACGACGATCACCTGAACCTCGTCAAGTTCACCGACGGTCGGGGGTTCGTCACCACCTACACCTACGACGACCGGGGACACAAGACATCAGAGACCGACGCCCTGGGCAACGTCCGCACTTACACCTACGACGACCAGGGGCACCTCCTCACCGCCACCGATCCCAAAGGCGTGGTGACCAAGTACGAATACGACGACCGAGGAAATCTGATCAAGAAATACCAGGCATACGGCACCCCGGACCAGATCGTCGAAAGCTGGACCTATGACGATCTAGGCCACAAACTGACCCACACCGATGCCAACGGCAACACCACCACTTACGGCTACGACGACCGCGGCCGACTGATCACGGTCACCGATCCCTACGGCCAGGTGGTGACCCGTAACACCTACAACGATCTCGGGCTGGTCATCCAAACGGAAGACGTCTTCGGCCATGCCACATCGTACGAATATGACGCGCTGGGCCGCAAAACCGCCGTGATCGACGCACTTGGCAACCGCAGCACCACGGAATACGACGCCAACGGCAACGTGGTCCGGCAGACCGATGTCAACGGCGCCGTCACCACCTACGAGTACAACTTCTTCAACCAGTTGGTGAAGGTCACCGATCCCAACGGCAACGTCACCGAGTACGGCTATACGGTCCGCGGCAACCTGAAGTGGTCCAAGGACCCGCTGGGCCACTACACCTACTACGAGTACAACGGCCGCGGCCTCCTGGTCGAAAAGATCGTCAAGATCGGCGACGATGCCGCCACCGCGGACGATGACGACCTGGTCACCACCTACGCCTACGATGCGAGCGGTAACCGGATCTCCACCACCCTGCCGGGCGGCGGCGTCATCACCGAGACCTATGACGGACTCGGCCGGGTGATCGCCCGCACCCTGCCCACCGGCGAGACGATCACCTTCGCCTACGACGCCAACGGCAAGATCACCAAGCAAGCCAACGGCAACGGCCTCATCATCCAGTACGAGTACGACAACCTGGGCCGGATGAAACGAATCTACGACAGCCTCGGCACCATCCGATCCTACACCTACGACGGCCTCGGCCACCCGCTGACCATCACCGACGGCAACGGCCGCACCACCAGCTTCACCTACGACAAACACGGCAAACAGGTACGGCGCACCTATCCGGACGGCAGCTTCGAAACCATCAACTACGATTCGGCCGGCCGCATCCAGTCGATCATCGACCGAGGCGGCTCCCGGCTCTCCTTCCAGCGCGACAAGCTGGGCCGGCCCGTTGCCAGCATCGACGCCCTCGGTCACAAGACCACGGCCGTCTACAAAGGGGATCGCCTCGTTACCCTCATCGATCCCAAGGGGAATCCTACTCATTACATCTACGATGCGGCCGGCAACCGGACAAAAGAGATCTACGCCGACGGCACGGTGGTGGAATACACCTTCGATGCGGCCAACCGTATGATCTCCCGCAAGGCGGCCGACGGCACGGTGGTGACCTTCACCTATGACGAGCGCGGCTTGCTCACCAAACGGGACTATCCCGGAGACAACGACGATATCTTCACCTATGGCCCCAACGGCGAGTTACTCTCCGCCGTCAACAAGGACTTCACCGTCACCCGTACCTACGACCAGGGCAACCGGCTGCTTAGCGAGTCGATCAACGGCCGTACGGTCCAGTACGCCTACGACACCACCAATCTGGTCCGAACGGTCACCTATCCCGGCGGCAGGGTGATCAAGGAAAAATTCGATGTCCGCGAGCGGCTGGCCGCCGTCACCGACGCCAACGACGCGACGCTCTTCTCCTTTCAGTACAATGGCCTCAACAAACGGTCCGCTCTGACGTACGCAAACGGCATCACCGCCCAATACCAGTACGACGATCTCAACCTCCTGTCGGCCATCGTCTTCACCAGCGGCGGCTCGCCGGTGGCGGACTACGCCTACGGCCGCAACGCCCAGGGCCGGCTGAGCCGGATCCAGGACAATATCAACCCGGATGAGTCGGCCCTCTTCCAGTACGACCTGGTGGACCGACTCACCGGCTTCAAACGCGGCGACCTCACCGACGACGATATCCCGTCCCCGACCCGGGATCTGGCCTACGGCTACGACCCGGTCAACAACATCCTGGCCCGCACCGAAGACGGCACGGTGGAAAACCGGACGGTCAACGAGGTAAACGCCTATCTCTCGGCCCACGGCGTCACCCTGACCCACGACGCGAACGGCGACCTCACCGACGACGGCTCCTTCACCTACAGCTACGACGCCATGCACCGGCTGGTGGCCGTCCACCGCAAGGCCGACGGCCAAGAGGTGGCGCGCATCGCCTACGACGCCCTCGGCCGCATGGCCTCCCTCACCGTCGGCGGCCAGACGGTCTTCTTTGCCTACGACATGCGCCAACGGATCATCGAGGAATCGGACGGCACGACCACCATCGCCACCTACGTCTACGGTACCGGCCAGGACGAGATCCTGCTCATGGAGCGTGGCGGCCAGACGACCTACTTCCATCACGGCGCCGTCCGGAACATCCTGGTGGCCACCGACGAGGCCGGCGCCATCGTCGAACGGTACCGGTACGATCCCTACGGCCGGGTCTTCATCCTGGCCCCCGACGGCACCAATCGCACGGAGAGCGCCATCGGCAACACCTTCTTCTACAAAGGAAAACGCTATATTCCGACGATCGGCCTCTACTATTTCCGAGCCCGGTTCTACAGCCCGGCCCTCAACCGATTCATCACCCGCGATCCATCCGGCTACAACGACGGCCTCAACCTATACGAGTATGCCCGCGCCAACCCGGTGAACTTCATGGACCCCCTGGGCCTGGCCGCCAAGCCCACCGAATCCTGCAAGGTGAGCACATCGATCGGCTTCGACATGGGCAAGCTGGCCAAGGTGACCAAGGTCATCAAGGCCTTTGGCGGGAAATTCAAGGTGGGCGGCGGCGTCCAGGTCACGGCCAGCGCCTGCACGGCCAAGTGCTGCAAGAAACAGATCACTTATACCAAGTGGGAACTTGCCGCCAACCTGAGCATGACCTTCTCCGGGCCGGTGCCCAACCTCGGTATCGCCGTGCCCGGAGTCGGCACCTTCGGGGTCATCGGCACGGTGGAGTTCGGCATCAAGGGCAGCGGCACCTTTGCCCAGACCTTTGACAAGAACTGCAACATCACCTGCGCCAGTGAAGTCTGCGTCGGCGTCTACGGCAGCGTCAGCCTCATGGCCGGCGCTCAGCTCGCCGAGGCGGGCGACGATCCGCAGGTCTCCGATCCCTTCGGCGGCGAGGTCGGCATCAAGGGCAGCGCCGGGGCCAGCGGCTCGGTATGTTACGGCTGTCAGGGCTGGAAGGTGAAGGCCTGCGTCAACGGCAAGATTGAACTGATCGCCACGGTCAAGGTGTTCTGGGTCAGTTTCGGCGGCTCGGTGGAACTCATCGGCGGCGAGACCTGCACCCAGTACCCGTAATCACATGGAGAACAAACGCGTGCCCCCTCCGGTCGTCATCATCGTCGGAGTCGTCATTCTCCTGTTCATCGCTGGCTTCATCTACGCCATCATCAGGGGATCGGCCGATTTCGAACGCCAGCGGGGCGCCATCCTGGAGGAGTTCAGCCTTCGGCACGGCTTCACCTTCGAGGATGACGACCGCTTCGGCCTGCGCGACAAGATCCGCGATTTCGGGGCCATCGGCTTCGCCAACAACCAGGTCGTCCAAGCGGCCCACCGCACCGACGGAGAAACCACCTTCTATCTCTTCGACCAGATGAAAGTGACCATGAGCGGCGCCTCACAGGGCGGTTTCTACTCCATCTGCCTAGCCGAACGGCAACGGCCCTTCGGACCGGATATGATAATCAACGAGGTGGACAACCGGTTGGCGGCCAAGATGTCGCGCTCCATGGGCGGCGCCCGCTCCGGACTCGCCGCGGTCGAGAGCCATGACCAGGCCTTCGACAACCGGTTCGTGGTCTTCGCCGCCCATCCCGGCCAGGCGGCCACCTACCTGACGCCGACGGTACGCCGCTTGCTCCTCGACCAAGCCGCCCGGGTCAAAGCCAACCTCGTCATCCAGGTGCGCGGCAACCGGCTGGCGGTACACAATGCCGGCCAGAGCGTGCGGACCATCGATACTGTCGAGGGACTGACGGTGCTCTACCAGATAGCCCGTGGCCTCACCGAGGCATGGCGCTAACCGGATGGTTGGACGGAAGAAACCATGAGATCAGCCCGCAACCGGCAAACCACTTTTCGATATCACCGCACCGCAGCGGTGCTGACGATCGCCATCGTCTGGCTGCTCGTGGTCTTGTCGGTGGCCGGACGGACGGCACCAGCCGACCGGATCGTCTTCGCCGGTCACGACGGCACATCCTGGGATATCTGGTCGGTGCGGCCGGACGGCGGCGACCTCCGGCGGCTGACCCACGATGGAGGCGACGAACGCCGACCGGCGATCGCCGGATCGGAGCTTCTGTACGTCGATGGCGACCGCCGCCTGGTGCATATGGATCTGGCAACGGGGAAGACCGAGCGGTTGACCCTGCCGGGTACCGGCTACCAGGACCAGCCGGCCTGGCTTGCCGACGGCGGTTTTCTCTATGTCCATTACCGGGTACTGCCCACCGATCAGAGCAGTATCTGGCGATGCCGACGGACTCCGGGCGGCGGCTGGCTGATACCGCAACCGCTCTTCCCGTCCTCCGCCAACCGTCTCTTTCCGGCGCCGGCGCCGGACGGCAGACGATTCGCCTTCACCGAGGCGTTCCGCACCCCGGAAGGCCTACACGAGGAGATCGGTATCGGCACCCTGGACGATCCGGTGGTGACCCTGGTGACCGATTTCGGCGCCGACACCCTCCGGCCGGCCTGGTCGCCGGACGGCACGCGGCTGCTCCTTTGTTCCAATCGATCGGGCAGCTACGATATCTGGCTGCTGGATCTGGCTGGCAACCAGATACAGCGTCTCACCGACCATCCAGCATACGACTGTGATCCTGCCTGGTCGCCGGACGGCCGGTCGTTTGCGTTCATCTCCAGCCGCCACGGCGGCCGGCGGCTGTGGATCAAGCCCATCGATGGGGGCCCGGCCCGCCAGGTCATCGACCTGCCGGCCATGGATCCTGTCTGGACCAACCGAGAATAAGGGGAACGACCATGGGGCATCCAAGCAACAATAGCATACCGGAGGCGGGTATCCGGCCGACCTCTCTCGTCCTGTTCCTGCTCTGCGTGCTCTGCTTCGTACCAGTGAGACAAGCGCAGACCCGACCGGTCGAACCGGTGATCCAGTGCCAGCCTTCAGTGATCGAACCGGGCCAGCAGACCGTCTTCTCCTTCACGCTCACGCAACCGGCCACGGTAACGACGACCATCGTCGGACCGGATGGGCTGGCGATCCTCACCCCCATCGATCATCAACCCCGGCCGGCCGGCACGGTTACCATACTCTGGGACGGCCGGGATACAAGCGGCACCCCGGTTCCGGACGAGGCCTACAGCCTCGCCGTGGAACTGCAATGGGACGAGGGGACGACGACCACCATCGATCCCTGGCAGAACGGCGGCGGCCGTCTGCCGGTCACCGTGGCGACCGAGACCTCGGAATCCGGTATCGTCCTCAGCTACACGCTGCCTGTCGCAGCCCGGGTCACCATCCGGGCCGGTATCCACAGCGGGGGGCCCCTCCTCAGGACCATCGTCGGGGGCGAGCCGCAACCCGCCGGTACCCACCGTATCGTCTGGGATGGGCTCGATGACACCGGTCACATCCGGGTCACCGACATGGAAAAATGGGGCGTCACCATCACGGCCGTCGGCCTACCGTCGGCGGCGGTGCTGGTCACCGGCAACGGCGGCGACTACCTCACCTACCGGACACAACGGCAGCGTGACGGCCGCCGGCCGCAAACGGCCGCCGGCCTGCCGACCTTTCGCGGCAGCGCCACGCCACGCTTCGCCGTTTACGGTCGGTCGCAGCCATCCCGGGCCGCCCAATCCCTGGGGACGCCCCGCCACCCCCTGGCCGGCCCCAACCCGATACCGGTCAGCGGGATATTCGACCTGTCGGTGGTCATTGACGAGACCTACCAGGCCATCTTCGACGACAACCGTTTCGAGACCGTGGTCTTTATCGACGGCAAGCGCTTCGACGAGGAAGAGAACGCCTTTTCGCCGTACACCTATCACCTGGACACGCGACGGCTCACCAACGGTATTCACCTCGTGACCATCAACCAGGTGGGAATCGCTGGAGAGATCGGCTCGTACTCACTCACTCTCGACGTCCAAAATTGATGAAACCGTAAAAACTCGTAGTCGGCGCAGGCCTGACACGATAATTCAACGGGTTGCACACCGTGAACTCGATGGAATCGTATTTTTACGATTCCATCAAAATTGATAGTCCCGTAAAACGTCGCTGTCGGTTCAGGTCTGACACGGTAATTCAAACGGTTACGAAGCGCGAACTCGATGGAATCGTAGTTTTTACGATT
>CAYRGZ010000026.1:0-23321 GCA_964423785.1 uncultured Desulfobulbia bacterium | reverse complement strand
AGGGAAAACCGATTCAGATGAGCCTGTTGCAAAACAGAAGAACCCGTAAAAACTCGTAGCCGGTGCAGGCCTGACACGATACTTTAACGGGTTACGGTCCGTGAACTCGATGGAGGTGGTGAGCGCAGCGAATGACCGATCGCACTTTTTGCGATTCCATCAATTCGTGAGGTTGGGCAGAGCAGAGCTTCGCCCAACCGGTGGTCACAAAAGCCAGGGATGGCTTTTGCGACAGACTCAGATGCCGCCGACGACCACTGAACCGAGATCCACGGTCCCGGCTGCATCCACCTGGCAGATCTTGCCCTGCTCGCGATCGGCAACGGTGAGCAGATCGCCGCGCGCGTCGCGCACCGCCAGCCGGTAGCGGCCAGCGGGCAACTCGACCCGGAACCAACCGCCCGCCGCCAGCCGCCGCTCGATAGCCTTACCGGTGCCGGCGGCAGATTCCGGATAGAAGAGCACGCGGCCGCCGACGAGGGGCATGTAGAAACGATCGATGAGCCGGCCCTGCACGGTACCAGCCCAGGCGTTGCCGGCCACGGCCAGCAACAGGAGACAACAACACGACACAACCTTTTTTTTCATAAACCCCGGTCCCCGTTGTCGTGATGTCCGTACACCGCCTGCTGCAGGCGGCCCCTTTTCCATCTCCCCTATTTTTTGTTCATTTCTCCTACAAATTTCATTCCAATACAAGTACCGATCAAGAATTCCCGCCCAATCTCCCCTACTGGTGGCTTTTCCCCGCTTGCACCGCCGACGTACCCGCCGTGCCGCGCCGCCTACGGGGTCGGAAAATCACCCAACTGCGTGAAATGACATCGGCATTTCCCCCAACCCGGTCCGAGGTGCGCGGAGAGGCTTTCAACCTGAGCCCGTTTTTGATCCCATCTGCGGGAATCTTCCTCCCATCCGCCCCCCCCTCCGCCCGGCGCCAGGATCCGGGAATCGTCTGGCCTCCTTTTTGCGTGCCCTTTTTCGTCTGTTAGGATACAATAACTAATTCGACGATCCGGTCGCGGCCGACGGCCAGCCCGCCCGGCCACCAACCCCCATCGATCCCCCATGTCAGATTGTCCCTATACATCCATCCGCCTGCCGGAGACCTGCCGGACGGCGATCATCGAGCACTGTCGCCGTAAGCTCGTCCTGGATACCCGGCCGGGCGAGAGCGGCGAACGCAAAGCCTACGGGCTTTTGGCCGGCACCGTCGAAGACGAGACGGCGATCATTACGTACGTCCAGCCGCTTTTGAAAAACGCCCGGACGAGCGGCCATTTCAAAAAACTGATGGACAAAGCCATGGCCGACTACGCGGTGCCCTCGGAAACGCCGCTGGAACGCCGCGGCTGGGTGGCCGATCCGCGGGAGCTGTTCGACGCGATGCGCTTCTTCCAGGCCCGGGGGTGGCAACTCATCGGCACCTACCACATGCACCGGGTGGGCTGGCCACACGATCCCCTGCGGGACACCCCCACCCGGCTGGACCGGTATCTTGCCGCCGACTGCGGTCTTTTCGTCTGCATCGTCTCCATGGTCGATCCCGACCGGCCACGTCTGCGTGCTTTTTACGAAGGCGATATCGACCAGGAATTGCCGCTCTTGCCATGATCTCTCCTTTGGTTCGGATGATGTGGGCCGCCATCGGTCTGCTCGCCATCTGCGTTGCCACGGCGGCGGCCGGCGGCGGACCGGCCGCCACGGTGATCGTCGAAGGCTACGTCTTCTCCCGCCAGGGACCGGTGACGGACGGCACGGTACGCGTCTACGCCGACTTTGCCGATCTGACGGCGGACCGGCCGGTGGCGGTCTCGAAACCGGGCGAGAAGCCGGGACATTACGTGCTGGAGATGGAGCCGGGCCGTTACTACTTCACCGCCCGGGCCACGGTGGCCGGTCGACCGTACTTTTCCTATCACGGTCTCAACCCGGTGACCGTTGATCCACCCTACCATTGGTTGCCCTTCTTCGTGGTGGCCGCCGACCCGCTGACGACCGAAGCCGGCTTCCAGGGCATCAGCGGTCAGGTCTTCTACAAGGACCAGCCGCTCTCCCAAGGTATCGTCTCCGTCTATCCGGCCGACGACGACCAGTTCCGGGGCATGGGACTGCTCACCAACAGCCTGGACGAGGAGGGCCGCTTCTTCTTCGATCTCGAACCGGGCGACTACGTGGTCGTGGCGCGCCACCGCCGGCACGGTTCGGAGATGGGGCCGCTCCGTCGCGGCGATCTCTTCTGCTACCCGGCCGCCAATCCGATCACCGTCACCGCCGACACCGAGAGCATCGTCACCGTGCGCTGTTATCCACGCGACGATCTCGCCGACTTCCTCGACGATCCAGCCCTCGATCCCCGCGGCCGACGCGAGCCCCAGCGCCGGCACGCCTCCTACTGGCGGGCGGACCGGCTCGCCCAAGGGGAACTCCCCGCCGCGGCCGCGACACCGATCACCCTGTCCGGCCGGGTGATCGGCCTCGACGGCCGGCCCCAACCGGGACTCGTGGTCACCGCCTATCCGGCCGACGACGTCCCCCTCTTCCAGATGCACGTCTTACGGCTCATCACCCCGTACATGACCCGCACCGACGCCGACGGCCGCTTCCGTCTAGCCATGCCGACGGGCACCTACTACCTGCAGGCCCGCCAGCAGATCGGCAAGGCGCCGGAGGCCGGCGAACTGTACGGACTTTACGAAGGCAACGCCAACCATTCCGTCACCTTGACGCCGGGGCCGCCTCCGGCGCCGGTCACCATCACCGTGGAACCGATCATGCCATGACCCGCATCCGGCCCGCCCGCATACGTGCCCTCGCCCTGGCGGTACTCCTCTTTGCCGCCGGCCTGGGGCCGGCCCGGCCGGTACTGGCAGACGGCCGCTACCAGGACGTGGTTCTGGAACGGGACACCACCTGGGAGGGAACCATCGGCATCACCGGCGTCGTCCTGGTCGGCCGGCGCGCCACCCTCACCATCCGGCCGGGAACCACGGTGCGTTTCACCCGCACCGACCGCAACCGGGACGGTATCGGCGACGGCGAGCTGCGGGTGCTGGGCCGCCTGCTGGCCCAAGGCACGGCGGAGCAACCCATCACTTTCACCTCGGCCCAAGCCCATCCCGCGGCCATGGACTGGTCGTACGTACTCATCTACACCTCGGGCAAGAAAAACGTCATCGACCACTGCCGCTTTTCGTATGCCTTCAGCGGGCTGCAGGTGCATTTCTCCACCGCCCGGGTGACCAACAGTCTCTTTGCCCACAACCGCGAGGGCATGCGGTTCGGCCGGGCCCACCTGGAGATCACCGGCAACCGCTTCGAAGACAACACCATCGGGGTGCGATTCACCCGCATGGAAGGACCGGTGGTCTTTTCCGGCAACCGGGTGACCAACAACCGGATCGGCATCTTTCTGGTACCCTCGGGCCAGAACATCAAGGACTTCTTCGAACCGGACCGCAGCGGCCGGCCGTGGAACACCGGCCGGCTCACCATCTCCGGCAACGACATTTTCGCCAATCTTTGGTACAATCTTGACTTGGGGGCGAAACAAATCTGGGATCTCGATGTCCGCAACAACTGGTGGGGAAGCGCCGATCTGGCGAGAATCCGGCCCACGATCTTCGACCGTCACCGCGACCCTACCCTCGGCGAGGCCCTCTTGCAGCCCGTAGCCGACCACCCCTTCACCGACGAGAAGCCGCGATGACTCTGCCCACGACCCTTGCCCAGTTCCGGCACGATCCGCCGGCCCTGGTGGTAGAATACACCGACCCGGAGAGGGGATTTCGCGGCTGGTTCGTCCGGCACCGCCTCGACCACCGGCTGTGCGCCGGCGGCATGCGGGTGCAGGCCGGTCTCACCCGGGAGCACGTGGCGGCCATGGCCCGCAACATGACCCTCAAGATGCGCATCGCCGCCCTCAACGTGGACGGCGCCAAGTGCGGCATCGCCCTCGACCCCGCCGATCCCGACAAGCATGCGGCCATGCAGCGTTTCCTCGCCGCCCTGCGGCCCTACATCGAAACCACCTATTCCATGGGGCCGGATCTCAACGTGGACATGGAGGAACTGACCACGGTTCTCGGCCGGCTGGGACTGCCGTCGCCGAAGATAGCGGTGGCCCGGGCCCAGGGTTGGGATCTCGACTATTTCGAGGAACGTTCCCGGATCCTGGCCACCGAAGTGGAACGCGGCTGGAGCCTCGGCCGGCTGCGGGCCGGTTACGGGGTAGCTGCCGCCGTGCTCGCCGTGCTCGACCGGCTCGGCATCCCCGCCGCCAAGGCCCGGATCGCCATCCAGGGGTGCGGCCAAGTGGGCCAGGGGGCCGCCCTGGTGCTGGCCCGGCACGGCGTGCGCATCGTTGCCGCCGGTGATGCCGAAAAGACCATCGCCGATCCGGCCGGCCTCGATATCACCACCATCACCGGGGCTGGCCGGGGCGGCATCCTGCCCCCGTTGTCCGGGACCCTGGAGCGCGAGGCGGTGCTTGCCGTCCCGTGCGACGTCCTGGTGGCGGCGGCGGTAGAGGCGTCGATCTCGGCGGCCAACGCCCACCGGTTGCGCTGCCGGGCCGTGGTGCCCGGCGCCAACCTGGCCGTAACCCCAGAGGCGGAAACGCTCCTTGCCGAACGGGACATCCTCGTGTTGCCCGATTTCGTCGCCGGCTGCGGCGGTTCCCTCTCCATGGAGGGACTCTACGGGCCGGAACACCACCCCGCCGCCGACGAGGTCCTGGAACACATCGCCACCAAGATGGCTACCCTGGTATCCGATATCATCACCCTGGGTCGTTCCCGCGACATCCTGCTGTCCGAGGCGGCCTACCAACTCTGCCGGCAGCGGCCCCTGCATGGGCACCTGCCGCCGTACGTCGTCTGTCATGGCTGTCCACCCAATTGACCACCAGCTCCTGCCGGCCGTTTTCTCGACCCCGGAGCTGACGGCCATCTTCGACGAAACCGCCCGCCTGCAACGCTGGCTCGACTTCGAGGCGGCCCTGGCGGCCAGCCAGGCCGAACTCGGCATCATTCCGGCACCGGCGGCGACGGCGATCCGCGCGGCGGCCCGGCTGGAGATCTTCACGCCGGAGGAGATCCGGGCCGCCTATGCCGGCAGCAAGAATTCCCTCGTGCCCCTGCTCACCGTGCTGCGCCGCCATTGCGGGCCCGAGGCCGCCGACTATGTTCATCACGGCGCCACCACCCAGGACGTGCTCGACACCGCCCAGGTACTCGAACAGCGCGCCACCCTCGCCATCCTCTACCGGGAGATGCGGAGCATCGCCGACCGCCTGGCCGATCTCGCCGACCGCCACCGAACCACCCCTATGGTGGGACGCACCCATGGTCAGCACGCCCTGCCCATTACCCTGGGGCTGAAATTCGCCGGCTGGCTCCTGGAATGGCGGCGGAACATCCGGCGCTGCCGCGCCCGGGCCGAGAACTTGCGCTACGGCCAACTGGGCGGCGCCGTCGGCACCCTGGCCGCCCTCGGCCCCCAGGCCTTGGAGGTGGCCGATCGCACCCTGGGCCGTCTGGGCCTCGAGCGCCCCACCCTGCCCTGGCACAGCCACCGGGATACAATGGCAGATCTGGCCGGATTCTACGGCCTCGTGCTCACCACCTGCGAAAAGATCGCCGGCGAGATCTTCCAGCTGGCCCGGCCCGAAATTGGCGAACTGGGCGAGGGCCGGGGTGGGGGCAGTTCCACCATGCCCCACAAGAGCAACCCGGTGGAGTGCCAGCGGCTCATGGTTCTCGTCCGGCACGGCCGCCCGCTCGTGGGCGTGGTGCTCGAAGCGGCGGCCCACGAGCACGAACGGGATACGCGCCGGCTGTGGAGCGAATGGCCGGCCATGAGCCAGCTCGCCATCTACACCGGCACCGCGGTCTGCCGCTGCCGTGAGATCCTCGACAATCTCGTCATCGATCCAGACCGCATGCTGGCAAACCTGCGGCAAACCGGGGATGCGCTCCTCACCGAACATCTCGTTTTCGTGCTGGCCGAGCGCATCGGCAAGCAAGCGGCCCAGGATCTCGTCCGGGACCTCCTCGCCCGGGCCGCCACCGAAGGCCGGCCCTTGCGCGAACTGGTGGCCGAGCATGACGTCGGCCGCAACCTCGATGCATCCATCTTCGAGGAGCCGGAACGCTACCGCGGCCAGGCGGACCGGCTCGTGGCCGACGCCCTCGCCCGGGCGGCGGCCGAGGCGGCCGCCGATCCCGAGGACCTCTTCAACCGGGAGCCTCGCACCCCATGACCTGTGATCTGCGCGCCCATATCACCGAATCGCGCTTCTTCCGGCACGGGTACACCACCGACGAGGCGCGCCGGCTCTTCTGCCACTACCGGCGGTTGCAGCGCTGGCTCGAAGTGGAGGCGGCCCTGGCCGCAAGCCAGGCCGAACTCGGGATCATCCCGGCATCGGCGGCCGCGGCCATCGCCGAGCACGCCCGTCTCGACCTGTTGCCCCTGGAAGCGGTGGAGGCGGGCATCCGGCAGACCAACCACTCCCTGGTGCCGCTGCTCGACGCCTGGCAATCGGTCCTGCCCGAAAGCGCCGGCCGCTACATCCATTACGGCGCCACCACCCAGGACATCCAGGATACGGCCCAGGTCTTGGAACTGCGCGACGCCTGCCGACTGATCGACCGGGACGTGCATCGCCTGCTCACCGCCCTGGCCGAACTCGCAAGGCAGCACGCCGGCACGGTGATGATCGGCCGCACCCACAACCAGCCCGCCCTACCCTTCACCTTCGGGCTCAAGGCAGCGGGCTGGCTGGACGAACTCTTGCGCCACCACGAGCGGTTGCAACAGGTACAGCAGCGGCTCTTCGTGGCCCAGCTCTTCGGCGGCGTGGGCACCATGGCGAGTTTCGGCGACCAGGGGCTGGCCGTGCTCGAAACGTTCAGCCGCCGCCTCGACCTCGCCGCGCCGGCCTGCGCCTGGCACGCCAGCCGCGACCGGCTCACCGAATTCGCCGCCAGCCTGGCGCTCCTCTGCGGCTGCCTGGCCCGCATGGCCGGCGAGATCGCGCAACTTTCCCGGTTCGAGATCGGCGAGTTGGAGGAGCCCTTCCACCACGGCAAGATCGGGTCCTCGACCATGCCCCACAAGCGCAATCCCGAAACGTGCGAACAGGTGGTGGTCCTCTTCCGGCTCGTCCGCTCCAAGGCGGCGCTCGCCACCGATCTCTTGACCAGCGAGCACGAACGGGACTACCGGGCGGTGCGCATCGAGTGGGCCGCGATCACCGATGCGGTGCTTTACACCTGCGGCGCCCTGGCGCTCGTCAATACAATCATGGACGGGCTCACCGTCCATGCCGACCGGATGCGGGCCAACGCCCGGCAGGCGGCGGCCCTTCTGGCCACCGAGACCCTGATGTTCCGCCTCGGCGAGCACATCGGCAAACAGGCGGCCCACGCCCTATTGTACGAACTCGCCATGCGGGCCGTGGCCGAACAGCGGGATTTCCGGACGTTGCTCCTTGACAATTCCACCGTTCGCCGGTACTTCGACGAAGATTCGTTGACGCGCATCGTCGAGCCGGATCGCTATACCGGCCTTGCCGACCAATTGACCCGCGGCGTCGTCCAGAAGGCCGTCGCCATCACCCGACAACCACCACCGGTCACGCCGCCGCCCTGTCCTCTCGCGGACGGCGACGGCTGCCGGCTGGCCACCGACACGACATCCTAGACCCCATGGACCAGACACTGATGCTCTATGCCGGCGCCTTGGCCCTCGGCGCCCTGCACGCCTTCGAACCAGGACACGGAAAGACGATCATCGCTGCCTACATGATCGGCACGCGGGGACGGGCCATCGACGGCATCCTCCTCGGCCTCATCGTCACCTTCACCCATACCTTCAGCGTCATCCTCCTCGGCATCGTTGCGCGAGTACTCTCCCACTCGTACACCGAGCAACAACTCCATACCTGGATGGGCCTGGTCTCCTCCGTGCTCATCCTGGCGGTGGGACTCTGGATGCTCCGGCAACGACTCGCCGGCCGCGCCGGCCATCATCACATCCACCTTTTCGGCCGCGGCCACGATCACCATCACCACGATCATCACGATCATGACCACGAACATGATCACGAACACGACCATAGCCATCATCACGACCACGATCATGACCATGCGCATCACGACCACGACCATGACCACGGCAAGCCGACAGCCGACAAGAATACGGGAACCCAGCGGCCGATGAGCAAGTGGAACCTGCTGCTCCTCGGTATCTCCGGCGGGCTGGTGCCCTGTCCGGCGGCCATCGCCACTCTGCTGGCCGCCATCGGCGCCGGCCGCATCGCCCAGGGGCTGACCATGGCCATCTTTTTCAGCCTCGGCCTCGGGCTCGTCATGATGACCATCGGCGTGGTCCTGGCCCACGCGGGCCGGTTCACGGAAAAGCTCGGCGCCAGCGACACCTTCAGCCGCCGGATGGGGATCGTGAGCGCCTGCATCATCACCGGCCTGGGGTTCTATACCCTGTACCACTCGATCCTCGGGCTCGTTGGCTGACGGCGGCACCGGAACTTTTCCGGTATCGCCGCACTCTTACTTTTTACTTGTAGCAGCCCGTTGAAAACGGGCTGCGTGTGGCACAGGGATGTGCCGCCGAATTCCGCCGGCTCTGAAAGTTGATGAAGCCGTAAAAACTCGCAGTCGGTTCAGGTCTGACACGATAACTCAACGGGTTACACACGGTGGACTCGATGGAATCGCACTTTTTACGATTCCATCAAAGTTTGCGTTCTATCCAACCGGATACCGTGTCGAAAGCTCCAAGAGGGGCGGCTGTGACGGGTCATGCGAATGAATAACCGAAAAAAGGAATTCGTGAGGTTGGCCGGAACTCGGTTCTGACCAACCGATGACCGAAAAAGCCAAGGATGGCTTTTTCGACAGACTGGTAGACCCGCACAGCAAGATACAAGATAGAAGGTTACATCATGAAAAGCGTACGACATCTTCCCTGGTTACTCGCCCTCCTCTTCCTGACCCTCACCGCCCTGCCGGCCCAATCGTGCGTCGGCCGCATCCTCTACATCGGCACCCTGGACACGGTGGACGACCGCCTCATGGCCGAGATGCTCGTCCTGCTCATCAACGAACGCACCGGCACGACGGTGAAGGTCCGCCGTTTCGACACCACCGATCAGCTCTATCAGGCCCTGGCGGCCGAAAAGGAGGAAGAGCGGGTGGACATCATCGTCGAGGATACCGGTGACGCCGGAGCCATCCTCGGCCGTCAGTCCAGCGGCGACCCGGAACAGGACTACCTGGAGGTGAAAAAACGGTACGACGAGGAACGCGACATCATTTGGCTCAACCCCTTCGGCTTCACCACCACCTCGGCCAAGAAGGGGGTGATCAGCGCCCCCCTGGTCCGGCGCGACGTGCTCACCAACTTCCCCTTGCTTCCCCGGGTGTTGAACAAGCTGGCCGGCGCCATCGACGACGCCACCTACGCCGAATTGCTCGACAGTGTCCGCCGGGGCGAAAAACCGCGCAACGTGGCCAAGGACTTCCTGCGGCAACGCAAGTTCATTTGATGCCATGCCCACCCTCCGCCCAATCCTCTGCCCGTTTTTCAACGGGCTGCTTGCCATTCTCGCGTTCCTGGTGACGACGCCCCCGGCCGCGGCCCACATCGAAGAGGGCAACATGCCTGACGGCATCGCCCAGGTGGAGTACCGGATCCTCCTTGAGTTCGAGCCGGACAACATCGCGGTACGCAACAAGCTCGGCATGGTGTACTACCGGCTCGGCAAGCTGGATGCGGCCGCCGAGCAGTTCCAGGCGGTGCTGGCCCGCGATCCGAAAAATTTCAACGCCATCGACGCCCTCGGTCTCGTGGCCCTGAAGCGGGGGCGGCCCGCCGAGGCCCTTGCCCGTTTCCAGAAAGCGATTACAATGAATCCCGCCGACACCATGGTGTACCTGCACCTGGGTGAGGCCCTCGAACAACTGCACCGGCCGGAGGAGGCCCGGGCCGCTTACGAAAAGGCGCGCGCCAACCTCGCCGCCGAGCCGGCGTCATCCTCCAAGGCCGACCGGGCCCGACAGATCGAAGAACGGCTCCGCCGCATCACCGGCGGTCCGTAACAGAAAACAACACGCTCACCCTCGACATCATGATTCTGCGCAAATTCCTCGTCCTTCTCCTGTTGTTTTCCGTCCTTGCCGCCTGCTCCCAGGATGGCGGTCACGAGCAGGCGGCAACCGAAGAAGCCGCCGCCCCGGCCAGGGATCTGCCCACCTACCGGATCGGCTACATGATCTGCAACAGCGAAAAAGAGACCCTGGAACGCTTTCTGCCCTTTTCCAAGTTTCTCGGCGAAAAACTCGGCGTCCACTTCGAGACCGAGGCCATCGACACCATCGACTTCACCCGCCGGGTGAAAGACCTCCACTTCACCCACACCAATTCTTTGCTCTACATCATCCTGCACCGCCTGCACGGGGTGGAGGTGCTGGCAGCGGAAAAGAAGGACTCCCTCGGCCATCTCTCCCAGGGCGTGATCATCACCCGCAAGGACAGCCCGATCCAGACCATCGCCGATCTTGCCGGCAGGACCATGCTCTTCGGTCCCATGCTCGCCCCCACCGGGTTCATGGCCCAGGTGGACTTGATGCTCAAAAACGGTATCGACCCCGACCGGGATCTGGCCCTCTACTCGATCCCGGCCGGCTCCTTCAAACACGAAAAGGTCGTGTACGGCGTCCTGTTCGGCAAGTACGATGCCGGCTCGCTGCCGCTCTCCGACATCGAAAACATGGTGGCCGACGGCCGGCTGGCCGACGACGACCTGCGGATCATCGCCCGGGCCGAGCCCATTCCCTACTGCAACTTCGGCGTCACCCAGCGGGTGGACGACGAGTTTGCCCGCCGCTTCCAACAGGCGGTTCTCTCTATCACCCCGGAGGACACGGTGGAGTACGACGGCGAACGGGTCCGGGTGCTGAAACGTGCCCTGGTGGACGGCTATATCGCCATCGAGGACAAGGACTTCGACGTCGTCCGCGCCATGGCCAAGCGGACCAACATGCCGCCGTACCAAAAATTCTGACGCATGATCCCAGCCCAAGAAGCACTCCAACGCCTTCGAGAGGGCAACCAACGCTTCGTATCGGACATCCGAAGCCACTCCCCCCTCACCGACCAAAAACGCCGCCGTGAATTGCTGACGGGACAAACCCCCTTTGCCATCATCCTTGGCTGTTCCGATTCGCGGGTTCCGGCGGAAATCATCTTCGACCAAGGACTCGGCGACCTGTTTGTCATCCGGGTGGCCGGCAATATCGTCGCTCCGTCCCAGATCGGCAGCGTCGAATTTGCCGCAGAGCAATTCGGCACCCGGCTCGTTGTCGTCTTGGGCCATTCCAAATGCGGGGCCGTTTCGGCCACCCTGGAAGAACTCAGGCGGCCGACCGAAAACCGGTCGCCGCATCTGCGATCCATCGTTGACCGTATCCGGCCATCCGTGGAAACGTTGCTGGAGACAGAACTGCACCAGGATCCGGATGCTCTCCTGCACCACGCCGTTCGGGCGAACATCCGCAACGCCGCAAACCACCTCCGCCACGGATCGCAAATCCTCGAGCACCTGATGCAAAAGGATGGACTCCTCATCGTCGGTGCCGAGTATTCACTAGAGACAGGAGCCGTAGAGTTCTTCGACGGTCTCCCGGAGACCGACCAACGATAACGAGACAACACGTTTCCGTTCCCAGAACAGCAAGGAGCCGGCTGTCGGATTCCATGGAGGATACCCAACGGGAGTCCCCCCCCCCACACACAAACCCAAAGGTGAAAGAGAGGAACGCCCATGAGTAACGTCACCAAGTTGATCACCGCGCTGGTGACCCTGGTGGTCCTGGCCATCGTCGGCCTGACCCTCTTCGTGCGCTTCTATTTCACCGATGAACGGGTCCGGACCTTGGTACTCCCAAAGGCCGAGGCTGCCCTCGGACGCACGGTGCAACTGGGTACCATCGACGTCGGCCTGTTCTCCGGCATCACCATCGACGGGCTCGATATCAAGGAGGCCGACGGCAAAGAGGACTTCGTGGCCGCCGACCACCTCGTGTTGCGCTATTCGCTCCTGCCTCTGCTGCAGAAGAAACTCTTCATCCACGAACTGCGCATCGAAAGACCGCGGGTGTATATTCGGCGGGACGCAACCGGTCGGTTCAACTACGAGACCCTGGCGTTTCTCACGAAATCTCCGGAAAAATCCCCGGAATCGACCGTGGCCGGCAAGGGCAAGGAGGCGCTGCCCATCGGTCTGTCCGTCCAGGAGGTGACGATCACCGACGGCCGCATCCGTCTCACCGACGACAAAAAAGAACTGCCCGACGTGGATGCCGGCTTCTCCCTCGGACTCGGGCTCGATATCTCCCACGATCTGCGTCATCTGCGTTACCAGGGAACCCTCGATCTCGACGCGGCCATCCGCAAGGATACACTCCAACCGCGAATCACCGGTACGGTGCAGTTCGACGAAAAGACGGCCTCCCTGGACATCGAGTGCGCCATCGACGGCCAGCAACTCACTCTGAACGGCAAGGCCACGGATTACCGCACCGCACCGGCCCTGCAACTCGATTTGACGAGCAAGGAACTGGACGTCGACCGGCTCCTCGGCCTACTGGCCGGTGACGGCAAGAAAGCCCAGCCGAAAACGCCACCGGCCGGGTCGGTCGAGCCGACCGGGCCTATCGCCGCCAAACTGCCGCCCGGCCTCACGGCCCAGGGCAAGCTGGCGGTGGAAAAGGCGATCTACAAAGGGATGACCATCAACGCCCTCCTGTTACGCTACCGGCTCGCCGACGGCGTTCTGCACCTCAGCGAACTCGGTGCCGTCGCCCTGGGCGGCTCGCTCACCGGCGCCGTGGATATCGACCTCACCAAGACCAATCCCGGCTTTAGCGGCAAGCTCTCCCTGGCCTCGGTCCAGGCGGACCAGCTCCAGTCGCACCTCGCGCGCTCGGCCCGCCGACTGCTCACCGGCACCGTAGAGGCGGCGCTGTCCTTCGCCGGTACTGGCACCGACGTCGCCACCATCAAGAAAACCCTCACCGCCGACGGCACCTTTGCGATCAAAAACGGTCGGTTCGTGGAGACTCCCCTCACTACCAGCATCGCAGCTCTCATCGGCGCACCAGAGTTGCGCACCTTCACCTTCAACGACTTTTCCGGCACCTTCCAGATCGTCGAGGGCGGCCGGGTACGGCTCGACAGCAACATCGATTCTCCGGCGGTCAAGGTCGAGGCCGCCGGCGAAATCGGCCTGGACGGCACCCTCGACCTGCCGCTCGCCATCACCCTGCCCAGGTCCATGACCGGCCGGCTCGGCGGTGCGGCGAGCCGCTTCCTCACCGATGCAGCGGGCAATACCACGGTCAACCTCAAGCTGGCCGGCACCGTCTCACGGCCGCGACCGACTCTGGACACCACCACTGTCCGCAAGCAGGTCGAAAAAAACCTCAAACAAAAGCTCTTCGAAAAGATCGGCATCCCCAGCGGCGGCACCACCGGCCAGGGAGCCGCCGGCGCCGCCAATCCCGCCAAATCGCTCTTGCGGGGGCTGTTCGGCCGCTGAGCCATCCCAACCCGGCCGGCGTCGTTTCGTGACGATCTACGCTGCACCAGCGGTGCGGCCGAACTCCTCGTAGAACAGGGCGCAGGCGACGATCCCCCTTTCCAGATTATCGAGCCCGAAATGTTCGTTGGGCGAATGGATGGCGTCGCTGTCTTGGCCGAAGCCCATGAGGACCGACTGCAAGCCCAACTCCTTCTCGAACAGGGCGACCACCGGGATGCTGCCGCCGGAGCGGATGCAAAGCACCTCCTGGCCGAAGGCCGCCGCCATGGCCCGCCGGGCCACAGTCAAGGCTGGAAAATCCGGCCGCACCACGACCGGCTCGGCGCCGTGGCTGGGCCGCACCGTCACCCGCACCCCCGGCGGGGCGAGCCGATGCAGATGATCGGCAAGCAGCCTGGTCACCCGCTCGGAATTCTGGCGTGGCACCAGGCGGACCGAGATCCGCGCCCGGGCCACGGCCGGCAGCACGGTCTTGAATCCCTCGCCGGTGTGTCCGGCCTCGATGCCGTTGACGTCCAGGGCCGGCCGAATGGTGGTGCACTCAAAGGCGGTGTAGCCGCTCTCGACCCCGCTGGGGACCAGGCCGATGTCGGCCGCCACGCTCTCGTCATCCGGTGCCGCCTCAGCCAACTGCTGCCGGATGGCCGCGTCGGGTTCCTCCACATCGTCGTAGAGGCCGGGCACGGTGATCCTCCCCTCGGCATCGTGCAGGCCGGCGATCATAGCGGCCAGGGCGTTGGCCGGATTGACCACCGCGCCGCCGTAAATGCCGGAATGAAGATCCCGGTCCGGTCCGCGCACCTCGACCTCCACCGCGGCCAGCCCCCGCAACCCAACGGTGATCGCCGGCCGGTTGCCGGGCAGCATGGCGGTATCGGAGACCAGCACCGCATCGGCGGCCAGAGGCCGGGACCGGAAAAATGCCGGCAGCGACGGCGAGCCGATCTCCTCCTCCCCCTCGATGACGAAAATGATGTTGCAACCGGTACGACCGTTTCGTACCAGGTACTCCAGGGCCTTGAGGTGCGTAAAAAGCTGTCCCTTATCGTCCGAAGCGCCCCGGCCGTAGATGGCGTTGTCGCGAATCTCCGGGACGAAGGGAGACGATTGCCAGACGTCGAGCGGATCGGGCGGCTGCACGTCGTAGTGGCCATAGACGATCACGGTGGGCCGGTCAGCACCAAATCGCTTTTCCGCCACGACCACCGGGTGGCCGTCGGTGGCCACCACCTCGGCCCGGTCGGCGCCGGCGGCGACGAGCAGCTTTTGCAGCCGCGCGGCGCACGCCGCCATCTGTTGCCGACGGGTGGGATCGCTGCTCACCGACTCGATGGCGATGAGGGAGCAGAGTTCTTCCAGAAACCGCTTACGATGGGTCGCCACGTAGCGGGCAATGGACTTCCCCTCTTCCATTTTTTTTCCTCCGGTTTATGATAACAGCGTCGTAACAAGGAGCATGCCGATGTCCGTACGAACCTGTGTGACGCCCGACGGCACCTTTGCCGTCGGCCTGCACCGGCCCCGTTTTCAGGTCGCCAACCGGCGCCGGCACGACCACCGTGCCGTCCTCGGCCGACTGGCCGACGGCACGGTGGTGACCAACGAGGCCAACTTCCCGGCCGGAGACCTGGAATTCACCGGGGCCATGCCGATCTACGAGATCGCCAATCCCTTCTCTTTTCGCGGCACCACCTATATCGGCAAGGACTGGGCCGACCGGGCGGCTGCCGAGCCCGGCCGCATCCGCCTGCCGGCCCCGCCGACGGCCTCCCTGCACGACCTGCTCGACCGTTGGTTCCCGGATGCCACCGACCATGGGAAGCGCTTCGCCGACCTGCCGGAGCCTCTTCTTCTCGCTCTTGCCACCACCTCCACCGATCCCCGAGATCTCGTCGCCCTAGCCGAGCTTTCCTGCGCCATCGTCCATGACGACGAGGGCCGGCCGGTGGGCCTCGAATACCGCCGCGACGACCGGGGCCGGCTGCGACCGGTCCTGCATAATGAAGCACTGTTCGAGGCCCTGGTCAACAATCCGGCCCTGCCGGATCCCTATAAGGTGGCTCTGGTGCTGCAGCCCGGCGTCCAGGGCACGAGCCCCATCGTCGGTGAGTGGACCGCGGCGGACAGCCACATCTTCGAATACCTGCGCTCCAACTCCTACATTCCCTGGGGCCATTACGCGGCCAACATGGCCCACGACGCGGTACGCTACGACGTGCGAGACCTCTCCCGCGACGACATGCGCGGCTTGCGTTTCCTCTACTACCAGCGCACCTATCTGCGCCTGGCCGAAGAACTCGATCTGGCCATCCCGGCCATCGACGACGAAGACGGCCTCGAAACGCTACGCCGCCAGATCATCGCCCGCATCGCCGCCGGCCACCAGCCCCGCTTCACCGCCACCCTCTGGGGCTGGAACTACGGCTTCGACTACGCGCCCACCGGCTACCGGCTCCACGCCAGCCACCAGCAGATCCACCAGCAGTTCGCCCTGGTCCCTGCCACGGTATCCGGGCCGGCCGGCGACCTGCCGGCGTATGCTTGCGGCGATCTGGTGGCCGACTGCTGCCGGGCCTTTGCCGCGGCGCACGGCAAACCGTTCTTCGACTGTTATCTCACTGCCATCCGCTCCAACACCCGCACCGACGGCCGCACCGATCTCGAGGCCGAACTCGTGGTCTGGGAGGACGCCAACGTCATCCTCTTCGTCCCCAAGGCCCAGACCTCACAGTGGGAGTTGCAGCTCATGTGTCTGGCGCCGGTGGCCAACGTGGTGGCGGCGGACACCGCCTGCCGCGCCTCCCTCGACCGGGGCATCCATACGGCCCTCACCGTTCTCGCCCGGCTCGGCGCTCGGATGGTGACCTCCATCGAATACGCCGGCCGCCTGGTCGGGGCGCCCGCCGACCAACGGCTGCTGTACAGTTTTCTGCCCAAGTTGCCGCAATCCATGGGCGCCTTTTCCGAGGCCCAGCTTCGCTTCATCAACGGCCATTACCCGGAGGATTTCGCCCGCGCCTGCCGGGCGCAACTCTAGCTGATCATGTCCATCGACGCTCTCCTCGCCGATCCCGCCATCGCCCGCTTTCGCACCCGCTATCCCGCCGGCAGCACCATCTTTCTGGAGGGGGACGACGATCGCGACCTCTACATCCTCGAGGAGGGCCGCCTCGACGTGCTGAAAGGCCCCCGCAAGATCACCGAGATCGATGAACCCGGGGCCATCGTCGGTGAGATGGCCTTTCTGATCGGCGAGAAGCGTACCGCCACCATCAAGGCTGCCACCGACGTGACCATGATCCGCATCCCCGGCGACCAGATCGAGACACTGGCGGAGAATATCCCCACGTTCTGTCTCGATCTGGCCCGGCGGCTCGCCCAGCGGTTACAGAGCACCACCAGCATGGCCTACGGGTTCAAGGAGTTCTGCGACCAGCTACCCGACGCGGTGATGATCACCACCGACCGCGACCAGCGGGTGACCGCCTGGAACGCGGCGGCGGAACGCCTCTACGGCCGCACAGCCGAGGAGATGAAACACCTGCGGCTCGCCGATCTCTACGCCGACCCGGCCGCCTACGAGGCGGTACAAGAAAGTATCGCCCAACGACGCAGCGGTGAATGCACCACCGGCCGCATCCGGCTGCCCGACGGCAGCGAACGGTATATCGCCGCCTCGGTCACCCCCCTTTTCGACGGTCATTACAACGTCCAAGGAGTGCTTTTTCTCGCCCGGGACGTCACCCGTCTCCAGGAGGCGGAACAGCGCTACCGCCGGATCCGCAACTGGTTCGTGCCGGCGGTGGCGGCCTTGGTGCTGGTGATCGGCGGGCTTCTGTGGAGCTGGCCGCGCATCAGCCGCGGCACCCAGGTTCTCGACTACCAGAAAGAGACCTTCCGCCAGCACGTGGCCGACGCCTTCACCGACCTCGGCCGGCAACTGGCCGAAGCCGAACGAAAAGGGATCGATCCCGCCGCCCAACTCGCCGCCTACTTCACGGAGCACGATCTCGACCGGTACGGCATCACGAACATCCTGCTGCTCGGATCAGACATGAAGGTCCGGGCCGTGGCCCGGCCGACGGGGGACGCCGCCGATCTCATCGGCTCCAGCTATGCCGCCTTCCGTTTGTCGCCCGACCAGAAGGTGCACCTGATCCGCCTCTTCCGCCCCACCGCCGAACATCCCACCGGTGAAGAATCCTACGAACTCCTGTACGTCCTTCCCGACGGTGCGGGCTGGCTCAGCTTCCAGCTCGACACCGCCGAACTGGGCCGCGGCTTCGGCCTCTCCCCCGCCATCCTGGCAAAAATTCGGTTCTTCGAATAACACATTCCAGAGAGCATGTTGCAGATTTGTTTGCCCAGCCTCCGTCCCGCCTGACATCGCAGCACTGATATGCTACACTAGTCAGCGATCCCAGCCGTTCAGTCCGTCAACCCGTCTCAGGAGGAGCGCATGCACCGTCACCTCGTCACCGAAGCCAGCCAGATCCTCGACATCGCCAACTACTACTGGAACGCCTGCACCCTGCACGCGGCGGTCAAGCTCGGCCTCTTCACCGCCCTCGGCAACCGGGCCCGCACCAGCGCCGGGCTCGCCGCCGACCTGGAGTGTAACGAAGAGGCCCTGGAACTGCTCCTCAACGCACTGACCGCCATGGGACTCCTGGTCAAGGAGAACGACCGGTACGCCAACACCGAGGCCGCTTCCCAGTACCTGGTCGGCGGCAGCGACCAGTATCTGGGCGACATCATCCTCCATCACCATCACGTGGTGGACGGCTGGAACCGCCTCGACGAGGCAGTGAAGCACGGCGGGCCGGTGGAGATGCGCTCTTTTGGCGAAGAGGAAGAACGGCGCCGCTTCCTGCTCGGCATGCAGAATCTCGCCCGGCTCAACGGCCCACGGCTCATCAAGCACGTGGACCTCGACGGCCGCAAACGCCTGCTCGATCTCGGCGGTGGCCCCGGCACCTACAGCCTCTTCTTCTGCCTGGCCAACCCGCAGCTCGAGGGGACCATCTTCGACCGGCCGACCACCGAGCCCTACGCCCGGCCGGTATTAGAACATCCCAAGATAGGCGGCCGCATCCGGTTCGTGGCCGGTGACTTTCTCACCGATCCTCTGGAAGGCTCCTTTGACGTGATCTGGATCTCCCATGTCCTCCACAGCCAATCGCCGACCACCTGCCGCGAACTGCTCCAAAAAGTCGTCAGGGTGCTGGAGCCGGGCGGTATGCTGCTGGTACACGAATTTTTCCTCAACGATACCAAGGCCGGCCCCCTCTTTCCGGCCCTCTTTTCCCTCAACATGCTGATCAACAACGGTCGCGGCCGGAGCTACTCGGCCGGCGAGATCACCGCCATGCTAGAGGAATGTGGACTGACGAACATCCGCCGGCTACCCTACCAGGGCCCCAACGACGGCTACGTCCTGCGGGGAGACAAGCCATGACCCTGCCGGAGATACCGGACAATCGACTGGCCGGTTTTCTCGACAAGGCCGTGACCGCCGCCCGGCGGGCGGCGGAATTTCTGCACCACCGCTTCGATGCGCCCCACACCGTGCACCGCAAAGGCGCCATCGATCTGGTGACCGAGGCGGACGTCGGCTCCGAGGCCATCATCGCCGAAGCTCTCGGCCAGGAAATAGCCATCCTGGCCGAGGAAGGCGGCAAGACCTCCGGCAGCGGTGACGAAGCAGAATGCGTCTGGGTCATCGACCCCCTGGATGGCACCACCAATTATGCCCACGGCTTTCCGTGGTTTGCGGTCTCCATCGCCCTGCTGGAAGAAAACCGGCCCCTGGTGGGGGTGATCGCCAACGTCATGTTCCAGGAACTGTACTGCGCGGTGCGCGGGCACGGCGCCTGGTGCAACGGTAAGCCGATCCAGGTGAGCCAGACGGCAACCGTGGGCGACAGTCTGCTGGCCACCGGATTTCCCTACGACGTACATGAGCGGCCAGAGCCGGTGCTCGCCGCCCTCGGCCGGGTGTTGCCGCGGGCGCGCGGCGTGCGGCGGGCCGGGGCCGCGGCCCTGGACCTGGCGCTGGTCGCCTGCGGCCGGCTGGACGGTTTCTGGGAAATCAAGCTGAAACCGTGGGACACCGCGGCCGGCATGTTGCTGGTCGCCGAGGCCGGGGGCAAACTCTCCGACTTCGCGGCCAACGACTACTCGCCCTTCCTGCCCGAGATCCTCGCCACCAACGGCCGTATCCACGACGAACTGCTGAACCTGGTCGCCGGCCGGTAGGCCGTGTCCCTCCAGAAACGGTCTTTTTGCCCGTTCTCTGCGTCATGCTCAAAAAATAATCCTCGGAATATCATCTCGATGTGTCAAGACCCGTGAGGTTGTATACCGCTTTTTTAAAATCTGCGGATGGGATTTCTGCCAATTTCTCAGGGCCGGAATGGGCGTGATATGGCCCAGGCTTCGCGGCCATCAAATCGCTCCACCATGCCGTTAGTCTGAGGGGGCCGGGGCCGGCTGAGCCGGTGCTCGATCCCGTGCTGGCCCGCACTGCTCGCCCCCGCTGTCCACCCGCAACCATTTTTCCTGCATCCAGTCCTCGCTCTTCCCTCTTTGAGCCATTGCAGCAGCTTCGGGGTGCGACCGGCGAGTTCCGCCAGCCGGTCATCTGTTCAATTTCACCCTGCCGAACGTTGAACCGGATGAATCCGGCCTGAATCACCCAGGTTCACTCCTGTGGTGAGAGGGGGAGGTTCCTTCCGGAGGATATGTGGGGAAGTGAAAATTTTTCGAGGGCGGCAAGGGCGGCATAGTCTGGTCCCAGGCTCTTCAGAATATGACGTGACCGCCTTAATGTATTCAATATTAATGCGGTTTGTAGATTCCAGGCACCGTCGCCCCTGTTTTCGAGATCACGACAGGATTTCGGGAGACGGGGTTGCGGAGTGGATGCTGCAGTTTTTTTTCTGCCTCATTTTCTCCGGCTGTGATAGAGTCGAGTTTAATGAATGTTGGTTCCACATGGGCTACCGGCCTGATACGGAAACAACAGAGGAGGGGTTGCCGACGTTCTTTTCTTTCCTGCATGCGGCCACGAGGCATCGCATACGCAACGGGAGAGCCGGTGGGCGGCGGTTGCCTACCAAGACAACACGTTCATGCAAAGGGGAGGTGCCTCATGGCCAGATGTATTCGTAACGGGATAATCCTGTGCACTTTTTTGTTGGGTTATGCGGCTGCGGGGCAGGCGGCCATCTCGCTTACCGTGTCCCTCTCCTCCCTGCCGGCTGACAGCAGTACCGGCGCGGTCCTGACCACCCAGGCCGATGCGCCTGGCGGTTCCGTCCTGCTCGAACTTTACCACGATTATAATCAGAACGGCACGGTTGACAGCGACGAGTGGGCGCTGGAATCCCAGTTTGTCACCGACAACAAAACCGGCTCTGCAGCCCCCGGTACGCAGATGTTCGGTTATGATACCGCCAGTTCGGATACAAACATTTCAGTAGCCTTCTATCCGCCGGGGGCCGTCGGCGGTTTGCTCCCGGAGGGCTCCTTCCTTTTCCGGGTCGTCAACGCAGCAAACGAGGCGGCCGTGTACCCGGTGACCGTTACGCCGCCGGTCGTCAGCACGTCTCTGTCCGTCAGCGGCACGGTTTTTCTGCAGGGCACAACAACACCGGTGCCCGATGTTCTGGTGGCCTGCCTGGACAAGACAACGGAGATGCCTCTTTCCGCTGCCTACACGGGGAGCGACGGCTCCTATCAGATGCCGCTGGCATCGGCAGCTGACTGCCTGCTGGTGGCGGAAAAAAAAGGATATATCGGTTCTTCTGCAACGGTTCAGGTGACATCGGCCCCGGTAACCGGCGCCGATCTTTATCTCCCTCAGGGCGATGCGACGGTGGCCGGCAGCATCACCGAATACGGCACCAATTCTCCCGTTCCGGGTGTGGAAGTGGAGGCATGGAATGCCACGGACGACCTCATGGGTGATGCCTTTGCCGGTCTGAGCGGGCAGTTTTCCCTTGATCTCTTGACGGGAGAAGATTGGCAGATATATGCGGAGGCACCCGGATATTTTGCACCTTTTGCCGATCTGGGGTCAGGGAATTATCAGAATATGCCCTATTCCATGACAGTTCAGGCTGGCCAGAACCCGCTCGATATTGTCATGCTCAAGGAAACGGCCCAGGTTGCAGGAACCGTGCTTGATGAAACCGGCAGCCAGCCGGTTGAGGGCGTGCTGTTGTTTGTCAACCGAATCAATACCAGTGATCCAGTGCTCAGTATGGCAGGAAACGGACGGTACAGCGATGTGACCGGAAATGTCACGGTCGGAATAGCAGACGGTGACTGGCAGGTGGGGTTGTGCATGAACTGCCATGCGCATCCCGTGAGAATCAATGGTCAGATCAAGGAACTGGTACCGCCTGCAACCCAGAGCCTGCTCAATGTGCAGGCCGGAGAAACCCGGACAGTGACCCTGCAGACCTATTATGCGGACGGAGCCATTGAAGGGACCGTATTCATGGCTGACGGCACCACCCCGGCCCCTGCCGGTGTGCGGGTAACCGCCAGTTGCGACACCCCCCTGAACGGCACCGCCCAGACGGCGGTTCCCGGCCCCATTGTCACCAGCACCGAGACCGACAGCAGTGGTCATTATCGGCTGCCTGTTCTGGGCGGCAGCTGGTCCGTGGAGGCTTTTTCCATGGAACTGGACAAACAGTCTGATAGCCGCAGTGTAACCGTTGTCACCGACGGCGATGAGGTGATTGCGACAGGGGAAACCTTTGGCGGCATAGATCTTGTTCTGGATGCCACCTCGACGCCACCCCCTCCGACGCCGACCACCGGACCATACTCCATCGAGTATTTTAATGTCGTTACCATGACCAAGGATGGCGGCGATCCGAATACCTTTTTCCAGTTCAATATTCTTGACAGTGACAATTATAACTTTGCCACCGTTGCCAATGTGGTGCAGTCCGTTACCGTGACCTATCCTGATAACAGCAAGGTAAGTTATACTCCGAAGATTGTGCGCTGGAACTTGGTCGAACTGCAGTCGACCGATACGGATCGTAACGGGGCGATCGATGTCACCGGCGGCGAATATCAAACCCGTGCCAACCTAGGCTGGAGATATCAGATTCTGTCGCAGATCTCGCCCCATGCGGCGGGCACGTATCATCTGGAAGTGACTTGTACCAACGGTCAGGTCCTCGTCAAGGATACGACGGTGGGTGCGGGGATGGATGCCACTGGCTGGCCGCCGGTGACCGGCCTGACCGCCGCCTTTACGCCGGCCGGTCTGCTGCAGCTTGCCTGGAATTTGCCGTCGACACCGTATCCGGCTGACAGCAGCATTGAAATCCGGCTGGATGCCTATGGCGCCGATGGCCAGCCCGCCAATATCCGGTTCCGGGTCAATAACCTGCCGCCGACCCTGACCGGCTATACCTCTTTCAAGTGGGAGTCCGATGCGGTGCGGCTGTTGAGTCCCTATATCTCCGTGCAGGTCCGGGTCAATTCGGCCGCTGGCGAGAACGTGGCAAAAACCGTCTGGCAGGAATATGCTGTTGTCGACGGTGGGCTGACCCCGACCGTTATTCCCACTCCCCTGAGCGGTGATGTTAATGGTGATGGCAAGATCGGCCTGGCAGAGGCGATCAGGGCGCTCGGCGTGGCCAGTGGTTTGGTCTCGCCCTGACGC
>CAYRGZ010000025.1:0-23361 GCA_964423785.1 uncultured Desulfobulbia bacterium | reverse complement strand
CCCAACTCGAGGGAATCATCGATCATCTCACCTTCCGGAACGAAGAATCGGGCTTCACCGTCGCCCGCCTGGTCGCCGGCCGCGACCAGCACACCGTAGTCGGCAACCTGGGCGGCGTGCCGGTGGGTTCGTCCGTCCGGCTGCACGGCCGCTGGCGTACCGACCGCCGGTATGGCCGCCAGTTCGCCGTCCACCGCTTCACCATCCTGCGGCCCAACACCCTGAGAGGCATGGAACGTTATCTCGGCTCCGGCCTGGTACGCGGCATCGGGCCGGCCTTCGCCCGCCGCATCGTCCGCCACTTCGGTCTCGATACGCTGGACATCCTGGACAACGATCCCGACAGGCTGGCCGAGATCCGCGGCATCGGCACCAAGCGCATCGCCGCCATCAAGGCCGCCTGGCAGGAGCAGCGCCAGATCCACGCCATCATGGTCTTCCTGCAAGGCCACGACATCTCGGCCACCTTTGCGGTGCGGATCTACAAGACCTATGGCAACGAAGCCCTCTCCATCGTCCAGGAAAACCCGTTCCGGCTGGCCGAGGACATCACCGGTATCGGGTTCAAGACCGCCGACCGCATCGCCGCCGCCTTCGGGATCACCGGTTCCGATCCCCGCCGAGTGCAGGCCGGCCTCATCTTCGTGCTCAACGAAGCCACCAACGAGGGCCACACCTTTCTGCCCCGGCCCGAACTCCAACGGCAGGCCGCCGAACTCCTCGACCTCGACGAAATCGATGCCGTGGTGGAGGAACTGGCCGCCGAGGGCCGCATCGTCTGCGAGGAGGACGCCGTCTATCTCGCCCCCCTCTACCATGCCGAATGCGGCGCCGCCAACAATCTCCGTCGATTGCAGGAGGCCGCCGGCCGCCTGCTCGATGCCGAACGGGCGCAAGCGGCCGCTGCCTGGGCCGCGACCCGCCAGGGAATCGACTTTGCCCCGGAACAGCACCAGGCCATCGTCACCGCCCTCACCAGCAAAGTCGCCATCATCACCGGCGGGCCCGGCACCGGCAAGAGCACCATCTTGAACGGCCTGGTCGCCGTGCTGCGCCGCCTCGGCGAGACCGTGCTGCTGGCCGCTCCCACCGGCCGGGCCGCCAAACGGCTGCAGGAGACCACCGGCATGGAGGCCAAGACCATCCACCGACTGCTCGAATTCGATCCCGGCAGCCGCCGCTTCCGCCACGACCGCGACCAACCCCTCGAGGCCGACACAGTGATCGTCGACGAGGTCTCCATGGTCGATGTCGTGCTCGCCAACGCGCTTTTGCGCGCCATGGACGACCGCACCCGGCTGGTGCTGGCGGGCGACGCCGATCAGTTGCCGTCGGTGGGACCGGGCAACGTGTTCCGGGACTGCATCGACAGCGGCACCTTTCCCACCGTCCGGCTCACCACCATCTTCCGGCAGGGCGAGGGCAGCCTCATCAGTGTCAACGCCCGCCGCATCAACGAGGGCCGGTCCCTGGACCTGGCGCCCTCCTTCCGGGGCGACAAGGACTTCTACTGTATCTACCGGGACACCCCGGAGGAAATCGAGGCGGAGATCCTGAGCCTTGCCGGCGGGAGGCTCGAGCGGCGCTACGGCTTCGACCCGGTCACCGATATCCAGATCCTCACCCCCATGCGGCGGGGTCTGGTGGGTGCCGATCACTTGAACGACCGGCTGCAGGAGTTGTACAGCACGGACGCACCGGCTCTCGGCCGCTTCCGCGTCGGCGATAAAGTGATGCAGGTACGCAACGACTATGATAAAGATGTCTATAATGGCGACCTCGGGGTGGTAACGGCCGTGGACCCGGAAAACAGGGTGCTGACGGTGGACATGGACGGCCGGCTGGTAAGTTACGAGCCGGGAGAGTTCCCCGATCTTGCCCTGGCCTGGGCGATCACCATCCACAAGGCGCAGGGCTCGGAATTTCCTTGCGTCGTCATCCCGGTCCACACCACCCACTACCCGCTCTTGCAGCGCAACCTGCTGTACACGGCCGTGACGCGGGGCAAGCAGCTGGTGATCCTGGTCGGCAGCGCCAAGGCCATCGCCATCGCCATCCGCACCGATACGGTGCCGCGCCGCCACTCCCGGCTCCAGGAACGGTTACAACACACATGCCGATCACCGAATTCAAGCCCCCTGTCCCACCGGTAACGGAACCGGCCCCATCCTCCCCGACCGTGGCGCCGGTGGCCGCCACCCTGCCGGTGGTACGCGTCCGCCATCTCCGCCGCCAACGGCAACCTCGCCGCCCGCCGCCGGCGCCGGTGGCCAGAACCCAGGAGCCGACGGGCACCGGTGAAGCCCACCAGCTCATCGAGCGGTGCAACGACGCCCTGCAGGCGGCAGGTATCGCCATCCATCTGCGCCTTGCGGAAACCGACGACGGCCTGGAGTTGGAAATCCACGACTGCACCGACGGCCATATCTGCAAGGTCCTCCACGACCGCCGGCTAGACCTGGCCGAACTGCCCCTCCTCCTCACCGCCCTCGCCCGCCAGGCCGGGCTCATCGTCGATATCGTCGTCTGAAGAGTCTGGTGCAAAAGCCGTCCTTGGCTTTTGTAACTATCGGGTGGGCAAAACAGAGTTTCGCCCCACCCGCACGAATTCCTTGGTTTTTTCAAACCGGCGGAATTCGGCCCCACATCCATGTCGGGCACAGAGCCTGTTGTGCGACAGGCTCTGAACCACGGCTCATTTTCCTGTTGACCTCGCCCGGAAAACATGCTAGATGTGTGTGCTATCCTGAATGAATGGGTATTCATTCGTTTTTACCCGATGCCACAACGTAACACCTATACGGCGCGGCCATGGAGCCCGACAAGGTTCTCGACCTCAAAAAGACCGACATCCTCGACGCCTGGATCAACCAGGTGCTCGGCGGCTACTCGGCGGACGCGGCCCGCATCTTCGGCCGCGAAAAGGACCGGTTCGCCAATCCGGTGGGCTACAACGTCCGTGAAGGGTTGACCGAAATCTACGAGGCGCTGGTCGCCGACCGGACCAACCCAACCCTGGGCTCCGCCAGTTTCAACCTCATCCAGGTCCGCGCCGTCCAGGAGTTCGCGCCCTCCGAGGCGGTCTCCTTCATCTTTCTTTTGAAGGATCTCGTTCGCCGAGAAGCGGGGAGCGAACTCGACGATAAGACCCTCGAGCAGATCGACCGGGCCGTGGACCGGATGGCCCTGCAACTCTTCGATCACTACATGCAGTGCCGTGAGCGGCTGTTCACGGTCCGGCTGCGGGAAATCGAGCAGAACCGGTTCCTGGTCACCGATGGCGGATGCCCATCGCGGTTCCTCCGGGACGACCGGAACAAGGCAGCACCGGCCGGCTGCGCCGACGCCGGCCCGAACGCGAAATAATTTCAACCTGAGGAGCGAGGTAACGGGAATGAAACTTCTCTACCCCCTTGTGGCAGTGTTGGCGCTGATCGTCGTCGCCTTGGTGGTGACGGCGATACCCGGCGGGCAGTATCTCATCGGAGTGATCCTGCCCTACCTGGCCTTCGCCATCTTCATCGGCGGCTTCATCTGGAAGGTCCTCGGCTGGGCGAAATCGCCGGTACCATTCCGGATCCCCACCACCTGCGGGCAGCAGGAGTCCCTGCCCTGGATCCAGCAGGCCAAGTTCGACAACCCCTCCACCACCGGCGGGGTGATCGTCCGCATGCTGCTCGAGGTCTTCACCTTCCGGTCGCTCTTCCGCAACACCAAGGCCGAGATCTACGACGGACCGAAGCTGGTCTACGGGTCCTCCAAGTACCTGTGGCTCTTCGCCCTGCTCTTCCACTACTGTTTTCTGGTCATCGTGCTGCGCCATCTGCGGCTTTTCACCGTGCCGGTGCCGGAGTGGGTCACCGCCCTGGAGGCGGCGGACGGTCTCTTCCAGATCGGCGCACCGCGTATCTATCAGACTGATCTGCTCTTTCCGCTGGCCATCCTCTTCCTGTTCGGCCGGCGGCTCATCACCCGTCACGTCCGCTATATCTCGCTCGCCAACGATTACTTCCCGCTTTTTCTCATCTTCGCCATCGCCGTTACCGGCATCCTGATGCGGTTCGTCTTCCGGGTGGACATCATCACTGTCAAGCAGCTCACCTCCGGCTGGCCGGCCTTCCGGCCCGCGATCGCCGGAGAGATCGGCTCCATCTTCTACGTGCACGTCCTGCTGGTCTGCACGCTCATGATCTACTTCCCGTTCAGCAAGCTCATGCACATGGGCGGCGTCTTCCTCTCCCCGACCCGGAACCTGGCCAACAACAGCCGCAAGGTACGGCACATCAATCCGTGGAACGATCCGAACATCAAGCCGCATTCGTATGCGTCCTACGAGGACGAGTTCCGTGAGTTCATGGTCGAGGCCGGCATCCCGGTGGAAAAGGAGCTCCCCCCGAAAAAGGAGGAAGGCTCCGAGGGCGATTCGGCTGAATAACCAACTACCAAGGGTCAACGACGATGGCTGATACGAAAGTCGATGTGATGAAGGAGAAAGTCGTCAAGGAACCGTCCTTGATGACCGGCGCCATTCCCACCCGGGACTGGATGGACATCCCGGTGGTCTTCAAGCCCGGCAACTACTGCTATCCGGGCAAGAAGTCCATCATGGAATACCACAACAAGCAGTTCCCCGGCCTGTTCGGCGAACCGCGCGAGTGGAACCCAGAGGACGACGACTGGAAGCTGCCCGAGAACTGGCAGGAGATCATCCTGAACGGCATGCGGGAGCGGCTCGACAAGTTCCGCTCCTTCAAGATCTTCATGGACTGCTGCGTGCGCTGCGGCGCCTGCGCCGACAAGTGCCACTTCTTCCTCGGCACCGGCGACCCCAAGAACATGCCGGTGCTGCGGGCCGAGCTGATGCGGTCGATCTACCGGGGCGAGTTCACCAAGGCGGGCAAGCTGCTCGGCCGCATGGTCGGCGCCCGGGAGATGACCTTCGAGGTCCTGAAAGAATGGTTCATGTACTACTACCAGTGCACCGAGTGTCGCCGCTGCTCGGTTTTCTGCCCGTACGGCATCGACACGGCCGAGATCACCATGATGGGCCGCGAGCTGCTGCACCTGGTGGGCGTCAACATCAACTGGGCCATGGAGCCGGTCGCCAACTCCAACCGGACCGGCAACCACATGGGCCTGCAGCCGCATACCTTCAAGGAAAACATCGAGTACCTCTGCGACGACATCGAGGACATCACCGGCATCCGGATCACCCCCACCTTCAACCGCAAGGGGGCCGAGGTGCTGTTCATCACCCCGTCGGCCGACGTGTTCGCCGATCCCGGCATCTACACCGCCATGGGGTATCTGCTCTTGTTCGAGCACATCGGCCTCGACTACACCTGGTCCACCTACGCTTCGGAAGGCGGCAACTTCGGCCTGTTCACCAACAACGAGTACATGAAGAAGCTCAACGCCAAGATGTACGCCGAGGCGAAGCGCCTGGGGGTCAAGTGGATCCTCGGCGGTGAGTGCGGCCACATGTGGCGGGTGGTACACCAATACATGGACACCATGAACGGACCGGCCGACTTCCTCGAGGTGCCCAAGAGCCCGGTGACCGGCACGGTGTTTCACAACGCCGCCTCCACCAAGATGGTGCACATCAGTGAGTTCACCGCCGATCTCATCCGGCACGGCAAGCTAAAGCTCGACAAGAGCCGCAACGCCCACCGCAAGGTGACCTGGCACGACTCCTGTAACACCTCCCGGGCCATGGGTCTCCTGGAGGAGCCGCGCTACGTGCTCAAAAACGTGGTCGACCACTTCTACGAGATGCCGGAAAACACCATCCGGGAATCCACCTTCTGCTGTGGTTCGGGTACGGCCCTCAATACCAGCGAAATCATGGACCTCCGGATGCGGGGCGGTCTGCCGCGGGCCAACGCGGTACGCTACGTCGCCGACCGCTACGGCGTCAACACCCTGGCCTGCGTCTGCGCCATCGACCGGGCCACCCTCACCGCCCTCATGCAGTACTGGAACCCGGACGTGGAAGTCTGCGGCCTGTCGGAGCTGGTCGGCAACGCCCTCATCATGGAGGGTGAAAAAGAACGCGAAACCGGTCTGCGCTTCGAGGAGCTGGCCGGCAACGAAGGGTGAGCCAAATGTACGACGCTGGAAAGATCATCCCCGGACTCATTGTTTTCGTGGCCCTCATGACCTTCCCCATCTGGCGGGGAGTGGCCGACGATCTGCCCAAACCGGAAAAGCCAACCAAGGCCCGCCAGTGCGTCGAGGACACCTTCACCATGCGCACGAGCCACATGGTGTTCCTGAACAAGTGGCGGGACGAGGCGCTGCGAGATGGTAACCGCAAGAAGTTCGTCGTCGAGGGCAAGGAGTATCCCAAGAGCCTGATGCTCGGCTGCCTCAATTGCCACGAGGACAAGAAAAAGTTCTGTGACGAGTGTCACGTCTATGCGTCGGTCCGACCGTACTGCTGGGACTGCCATTACGAACCCAAGGAGAAGTTCTGATGGACATGAAAAGACGAGACTTCCTGAAGATCGCCGGGCTGACGGCCATCGCGGGGATCGGCGCCCCGACCGCCTTCACCCGCCTGCTCGAGGGTGACGCCGTCGCCTCGTCGACGCACGGCGGCGGGCACGGCGAAAGCGCGGCGGCCGACGAGAACCGGGTCCGCCTCGGCATGGTCATCGATGTCAAGAAGTTCAACCAGTACAAGGGACTGGCCCAGAAATGCATCGAGGCCTGCCACCGGATTCACAACGTACCGGACTTCGGCAACAAGAAGGACGAAATCAAGTGGCTGTGGCTGGAACGCTACGAGAACGCCTTCCCGGAGCACAGCCACTACCGGCGCAACGAGGAACTGGAAAAGATGTACTTCCTCGTTGCCTGCAACCACTGCGACAATCCCCCGTGTGTCCGGGCCTGCCCGACCCAGGCCACGTTCAAGATGGACAATGGTGTCGTGGCCATGGACTATCACCGGTGTATCGGCTGCCGGTTCTGCATGGCCGCCTGTCCGTACGGGGCGCGCTCCTTCAACTGGCGGGATCCGCGCGGCCGCTCCGCCGACGGCCGCCCGTTCATCGCCCACGTCAACCCGGACTTCCCCACCCGGATGCGAGGCGTGGTGGAAAAGTGCAACTTCTGCGTCGAGCGGCTGGCCGAGGGGCTGCCGCCGAAATGCGTTGAGGTGGCAAGCCCGTACAAGGCAATGATCTTCGGTGACATGAACGACCCGAACTCGGAGATCTCCAGGGTTCTGCGCAGCCGGTTCACCATCCAGCGCAAGCCGGCCCTGGGCACGCATCCGTCTCTTTTCTATCTGATCTAAGGTGAAACACCATGTTGGAGAAAGCGCTGAAAGGAAGCAAGACTTACTGGACCTGGATAGCGGTCCTGCTTGGGTTCATGACCGTCGGGGCCCTGTGCTACGTCCAGCAGTTCAACTACGGTCTGGGGTACACCGGCATGAGCCGCGACGTGTCGTGGGGAGTCTATATCGCCCAGTTCACCTTCCTGGTCGGTGTGGCGGCCGGTGGTGTCATGGTGGTGCTGCCGTACTATCTGCACGACTACAAGACGTTTGGCCGCATCACCGTTCTTGGTGAGTTTCTCGCCATCGGCGCGGTGACCATGTGTCTGATGTTCATCCTGGCCGACCTCGGCCAGCCCATGCGGGCCCTGAACGTGCTGCTGCATCCCACCCCGCACTCGATGCTGTTCTACGACATGATCGTTCTGAACGGCTATCTCTTCTTGAACATCATCTGCGGCTGGGTGGTGCTGCACGCGGAGTACAAGGGGGCGCCGCCGCCCAAATGGTACAAGATCTTCGCCTACCTGTCCATTCCGTGGGCCTTCTCCATCCACACCGTCACCGCCTTCCTGTACGCCGGTCTGCCGGGCCGCCACTTCTGGCTCACCGCCGTCATGGCGCCGCGCTTCCTGGCGTCCGCATTCGCAGCCGGTCCTTCCCTGCTGCTGCTCATCGCCATCATCCTGAAGCGCAACACCAAGTTCGACATCGGCGAAGTGGCGCAGAACAAGCTGTGCACCATCATCACCTACGCCGCGGTAACCAACCTGTTCCTGGTCGGCTGCGAGTTCTTCACCGCCTACTACTCCAACATCCCCGGCCACATGCACACCCTCGACTATCTGTTCAAGGGTCTGGAAGGCCATAACAACCTGGTGCCGTTCATGCGCTTTTCCATGGTGCTCAACGTCATCGCCATCATTTTGATGTTCCTGCCGCAGGTCCGCAAGGACGACAAGAAGCTCGTACCGGTGCTCATTGCCATGTTCGTCTCCCTGTGGATCGACAAGGGTGTGGGGCTCGTGCTCGGCGGCTTCGTGCCCAACCCCCTGGAGCACATCACCGAGTACTATCCCACCCTGGGTGAGATCCTGATCACCCTGGGCGTCTGGGCGACGGGCTTCTTCATCATCACCCTGCTGTTCAAGATCACCGTCGATGTCAAGGTGATGCGGGAGAACTAGGCCGGATTATTGACAAACCACCATCGGTACTATAAAACGCAGGTTGCCGTTACGGCGCCTGCGTTTTTTTTTCACCCCGCTGCCGCGCTACCATGAACCCGGGATCCTCTGGGGGAGACCACATGAACCGCAACAACATCCTCGATCTCGTCGGTAATACGCCCATCATCCCGATTCACCGACTCAATCCGCACCCCAAGGTCACCATCTACGCCAAACTCGAGGCCTTCAACCCCGGCGGCTCGGTCAAGGACCGCATCGCCCTCAACATGATCGAGCGAGCCGAGGAACGGGGTGAACTGACGCCGGACAAGATCGTTCTCGAGGCGACCAGCGGCAACACCGGGATCGGGCTTGCCATGGTTTGCGCGGTCAAGGGCTACCGCTGCATGCTGGTGATGCCGGAGTCGGCCTCGGTGGAGCGCCGTAAGATCATGGAGGCCTACGGGGCGGAGATCCTCCTGACCCCGGCCAAGAAGTCCACCGACGGCGCCATCGAGCAGGCCTACGCCATGGCCCGCGAACACCCGGACCGGTACTTTCTCACCGACCAGTTCAACAACGAGGACAACTGGCAGGTGCACTACTACACCACCGGTCCGGAGATCTGGAACCAGACCGAGGGCCGGGTCACCGACGTCATCGCCACCCTGGGCACCACCGGCACCGCCATGGGGCTGTGCCGCTACTTTGCCGACCATCACCCCGAGGTGCGGGTGACGGCGGTAGAACCGTTCTACGGCCACAAGATCCAAGGGCTCAAGAACATGAAGGAGTCCTACAAGCCCGGGATCTTCGACAAGACCCTGCCCTTTCAGATCGTCAACATCCCGGACGAGGACGCCTTCGAACACGCCCGCCTACTGGCCCGCCGCGAGGGGATCCTCGCCGGCATGAGCGCCGGCGCCGCCATGCGAGCGGCGCTCCTGCGGGCCGAACAAATCGGCGAAGGGGTGATCGTCGCCATCCTGCCGGACGGCGGCGAACGCTACCTGAGTACGCCGCTCTTTTGCAAGAAACCGCAGATCGAGGTCAAGGAGACAGGCCCGCAACTGCGCCTGCACAACACGATGGCCCACAAGAAGGAGGTGTTCACGCCCCAGGATCCGAACAACGTCACCTTCTACGCCTGCGGCCCGACAGCCTTCGAGCCCGCCCACCTCGGCCACTGCCGGCGCTTCGTTTTCGCCGACCTCGTCCACCGTTACCTGGTCGCCAAGGGATACCGGGTGCGGTTCGTGATGAACTTCACCGATCTGGACGACAACACCATCCACGGTGCCGAGGCGGCCGGCCTGTCGCTCGCCGAGTTCACCGACCGCCACATCGAGGCCTTTCACAAGGTGCTCGACGCACTGGGCGTCCTGCCGGCGAGCAGCTATCCGCGCGCCTCGCAGTACGTCTCCCAGATGATCGACATCGCCCACCAACTGATCCACAAGGGCTATGCCTACGAACGGCACGGCTCCATCTACTTCGACATTTCCAAGTTGCCCGGTTACGGCAAGCTGTCGCGCATCGATCTCTCCAAGATCCAGGTCGGCAAGACCGTGGACCTGGACGACTACGACAAGGACAACCCGCGGGACTTCACCCTGCTGAAACGCTCCACTCTCGCCGAACTGAAGAAGGGCATCTTCTTCGAGACCGATTTCGGCAACGTGCGGCCGGGCTGGCACATCGAGTGCGCCGCCATGAACATGCAGCTCCTCGGCCAGGCCATCGACATCCATTCGAGTTCGTCGGATCTCGTCTTCCCGCACCACGAAAACGAAAACGCCATCGCCGAGGCCCTGACCGGCAAACCCCTGGCCCGCTTCTGGCTCCATTCGGCCCTGGTCCTGGTGGACGGCAAGAAGATGAGCAACAAGTTTGGCAACGTCGTCACCTTCGACGATCTGGTGGCCAAGGGCTACAGTCCACGCGTCATCCGTTACTATCTCCTCGCCACCCACTACCGCAAGCCGCTCAACTTCTCGTACAAGGGGCTGGACACGGCCCGCAAGAACATCGAGCGGCTCGACGAGTTCACCCGCAAACTGATCTGCCTGCCGCCCGATATGCCGCACCCCCAGGTGGCCACCTTCGTATCGGCCCTGGAGGAACGGTTCTTCGCCGCCATGGATGACGACCTCAATATCTCGAGGGCACTGGCCGCCATCTTCGACTTCATCAAGAAGATGAATCCCCTTCTGGCCGAGGCCAACCTGGACCGGGATCAAAAGGAGTACATCATCGAGGCATTGCGCCGCATCAACGAAGTACTGAACGTCATGCAGCTCGACGCCTGTCCGCTGGCCCCGGAAATCGACCGGCTGATCCGCGAACGCGAGGAGGCCCGTCGCCAGAAGGACTGGCAACGGGCCGACGTGGTGCGCGAAGAACTGGCCAAGAAGGGCATCAAGGTGATCGACACCGCCAAGGGGCCGGTGTGGAAACCGGCGAAGGAGCCGGCATCCTGACGACTATCATGGCCAGCAAAGGCAAAAAACGAGGCTGGCTCAGCAGCGTTTTTCCCCTCCTGGCCGCATTGCTGCTGGCGGCCGGCGCGGCCGAGGCCGGCGCCCCCTTACGGGTCCTGGTGGGGGTGGCGCCGGTGGGCTATCTCGCTAAGCAGGTCGGCGGCGATCAGGTCGCCGTCCAGGTGCTGGTGCCCGCCGGCCGGGATCCCCACCACTTCGAGCCCTCACCCCGGGAGATCATGACCGCCACCCAGGCGGCGGTCTATTTCACCGTCGGCCTCGATTTCGAAGCAACCCTTGCCCGGCGGCTGCGCGGCAGCGCGCCGGGGCTGCGCGTCGTCTCCCTGGGTACGACGGACGGACCAGCGGGCGACCCGCACGGCTGGATGGCGCCCCTGGCGGCCAAGGCCATGGCCGAGGTCATGGCCGCTACGCTCGCCGAACTCGATCCAGCCCACGCGGACGATTTCCGGGCCAGGACCCGGACGCTCGGCGATGATCTTGCAGCCCTGCACGATAAGATCGCCACCCGCCTCGCCCCTTACCGGGGCCGCTATTTCTTCACCATCCACGGCGGCTTCGGTCTCTTTGCCCGGGCCTACGGCCTGGTTCAGGAAACAATCGAGCCGAGCGGCGCCGGCCCTGGTCCGCGCAGGCTCGCCGAACTCATCCGCCGGGGCCGGCAACTGGGTATCCGCATCCTTTTGGTGCAACCGGAGTTCGGGACCGATACCGCCCGCTTGGTGGCCGAGGCCCTCGGCGCCCGGCTGGTGACCGTCGATCCCCTGGCTCCTGATCTTCCCGCCACTTACCGGAAACTGGCCACCGTGCTGGAGCAGGCATTCCTGCCATGAAAGTACCACCTGACGAGCCGGTCGTCTGGTGCCGGGATCTCTTCTTCTCCTACGGGGACGTCCCGGTACTGGAGGCGGTGAGCCTCACCATCGATCCCCTCGATTCGGTATGCATCGTCGGTCCCAACGGCGGCGGCAAGACCACCCTGGTCCGCCTGCTCCTCGGCCTGCTCGAACCGCAGCACGGTTCCGTGCGCTTGTTCGGCAGGCCGCCGCGCACCATGCTCCGACGGGTCGGGTACGTTTCCCAGTACAGCCATTTCGATCCCCAGTTTCCGGTCACCGTCCTCGACGTGGTACTCATGGGCCGACTGGGCCGGACCTTCTGGTACAGCCGTACCGACCGGCGCCAAGCTTTTGCGGCCCTGGAACTCCTGCACCTGACCGAACTCCACGACCGGCCCTTTGCCGAGCTTTCCGGCGGCCAGCGGCAACGGGTCTGCATTGCCCGCGCCCTGGCCGGAGACTGCGAGCTCCTTGTGCTTGACGAACCGGCCGCCTACATCGACCCAGCAGCGGAACAGAGCCTCTTCGACCTCCTGGAACAGCTCAACCAACGGCTGACGATCGTGGTCGTCACCCACGACCTCGGCTTCGTCTCCCGCTTCTTCAAGCGGGTCGTCTGCGTCAACCGCCAGGTGGTGGTCCACCCGACCAGCGAGATCACCGGCCAGATGATCCGCGATATCTACGGTTCCGACATCCGGATGATCCGCCACGACCACCGCTGCGCCGAGGGAGGGCACGAACATGATGGAGGATGACGGCCATGCCTGAAGTCTTCGCCATGCTTGGAGACCCGGCCATGGGGTTCTTCCGGCTCGCCCTGGTCACCGGCAGCCTGGCGGCGATTGCCTTCGGTATCATCGGCTCCTTCGTGGTCGCCCGGCGCATCACCTACCTGGCCGGCGCCATCGCTCATTCGGTACTCGGCGGTATCGGGCTCTGCCTCTACCTGCAACGCACCCGGCAACTCGCCTGGCTCGATCCCTTCTGGGGGGCGCTGGCGGCCGCGGTGCTCGCCGCCGTGGTCATCGGCGTGGTCAGCCTGCGGGCCCGGCAGCGGGAAGACACGGTGATCGGCGCCATCTGGGCGGTGGGCATGGCCTCAGGCCTCCTCTTTCTCGCCAAAACCCCGGGCTTTGTCGAACCGATGACCTATCTCTTCGGCAACATTCTGCTCCTGGGCACCAAGGACGCCGTCATGGTGGCCGGTCTCGATGCCGTCATCGTCACTACCGCCGTCCTGTTCTACAACCGCTTTCTGGCCGTCTGTTTCGACGAGGAATTCGCCCAATTGCGGGGTATTGCCGCCGAACGGTACTACATCGGCCTCTTGGTGCTCACCGCCCTGACCATCGTCCTGTTGGTGCGGATCGTCGGTATCGTCATGGTGGTGGCCCTCCTCACCCTGCCGGCGGCGGTGGCCGGATTCTTCACCCGGTCACTCGGTCAAATGATGGTCGGCGCCGCTTTCTGCTGTCTGCTTTTCATCGACGGCGGTCTGATGCTCTCCCTGGCCTGGGACCTGCCGGCCGGCCCGGTAATCATCCTTGTGGCCGGCGCGGTCTATCTTTGCGTGGTAGCCGTCCACCGGGCATGGCGGCGTTTCCGATGATACCTTCGGGAAATCCGGCGCCCCTTGACGAAATACCATGGTCATGGTACCATGGTCACGCCAGAAACGATCCGGTGATTGCCCCGATCCTCACAAACGGGAGAGAGCCGCATGACGACGAGTATTTCAAAGTCCAGGTTCAAGCCCCATGCCCTGAAATATTTTCGCCAGGTGCAGGAAACCGGCAAGGAGCTGATCATCACCGATCACGGCAAACCGGTGCTGAAAATTATTCCCTACCGCGCCGATCCCATGGATGCGGTCGAGGAATTACGCAATTCCATCGTGAAATTCGAAGCGCCCACCGAGCCCGTGGCCGAGGATGACTGGGAAGCACTGAAATGATCGTCCTGGACACACACGTCTGGCTCTGGTGGCTCAGCAACCCTGAAACACTCTCGCGGGAAGCAGCCGGTGCCATCCAGCAGGCCGTCGAGGAAGGGAAACTCTATATTTCCTCGATAAGCGCTTGGGAAATGGCAATGTTGGTCAGCAAGGGAAGGCTTGAGCTGACTATCGATGCCGGGGACTGGCTCAGAAAAGCGGAGGCCCTGCCGTTCATCACGTTTGTCCCCGTGGACAACACCATAGCCATGCGCGCCGTGTCCCTGCCGGGACATTTCCATGCCGATCCGGCCGATCGCATCATCGTCGCAACCGCCATGACCATCGGCGCCAAACTCGTCACGAAGGACAGGAAAATCTTGGATTATCCGCACATTGAAACTGTCTGGTAACGAAGAGCCTCCCGGAAACGTCCCCACCGCCCGACCATCGTCCTTCTGGTGCGGATCGTCGGCATCGTCATGGTGCTGGCCCTGCTCACCCGCCGGCGGCGGTGGCCGGCGCGGTCTATCTTGGCGTGGTAGCCGTACGTCGGCTTGGCTGTGCGCAATAACGTTCCAGTATCGGCCATGAACGCCTATATAGCCCTGCTCCGGCCCCGTCACTGGCTGAAAAACCTGATGCTCTTCTTCCCGCCCTTTTTCGGCGGTGTATTGCTTGCGCCTGAAACCATCCGTCAAGGTTTCTGGCCCTTTGTTGCCTTCTGCCTTGGGGCCAGCGCGGTCTACGTTTGCAACGATCTGCTCGATGCGGACCGGGATGCCCGCCATCCAGACAAGAAAAACCGACCTCTTCCGGCCGGTATCATCACGAAATCACGGGCCACCACACTCGGATGTTTGCTGGCAGCGGCCGGGCTCGGGACGGCCGTGACCATCTCGTGGCAGTTTGCCCTTTTCTTACTCGCTTACCAGCTCCTGATGACCGCCTACAGTCTCTGGCTCAAACAGGTGGCCGTGCTGGACGTGTTCTGCATCGCCGCCGGCTTCCTCATCCGCCTGGAAGCGGGCGGCATCGTGTTCGGCATCCCGGTTTCGCGCTGGTTGTTTCTCACCGTCTTTCTGCTCGCCCTCTTTCTCGCCATCGGCAAGCGACTGGCCGAGAAAAAGGGCCTCGCCGCCCAGGCGGAGCAGCACCGGCCCATCCTCGCCCGCTACCCCCCGGGCTTTCTTGAGGGCAGCATGTTCATGACCGGAGCGGCGGTGCTGGTCTCCTACAGTATGTATGTCATTGACAGGTACTATTTGGTGTATACCGTGCCTCTCTGCTGTCTCGGTCTTTTACGGTATCTGCACCGCATATGGCTGGGCAAGAAAGGAGATCCTGTGGACGTGCTGTTGAAAGATCCTGTGATCACCGCCATCGCCTTCCTCTGGATGCTGCTCATCTCCGTGGCGATCTATCTCAAAGGATGACCCCAAATGACACAGTCCGCCGTCCTTACCATCGTCACTCTCCTCGACGATGATATAGCCGCCCGACTGCCACCAATCTGCCGTTATTTACGGCGCCGTTACCGCACCGTCAACCTGCTGCTCTTCGATCGATTTCGCGGCAAGATCCCTTACGCAATGATCGTCAACTCTCTCCATGCCGTTGCCGATAACGTTGCAGTCTTCAGTACCAACGGACAATGGCAGTCCCTAACGAAGGAGCCCCGCGATAATAATGCCTATCTGTTCCTCTTCCGTCATAACCATATTCTGCCACACAATCTGCTGCTACTCTTTCTCTATCTACGCCTTCGTTGCCGGACAAAAGCCGTCAACCTGTTTTCCCTACCCGTTATCAGGGCATCATACCGAGACACCCGTCATCCAAACCGCCATCTACCGACGATCTTCGTGTTGGCAATCGTGAATTTCGTCCTCTATTCCCTCTTCCTGGCACAGAACATTCTGGCCTTCCATATTCTTTTCAGACCGTTGCATATTCTTCTGCGACGGCAAGACAAATTCCACCATAGGCCTACCGATCCAAAACGCATCCTCTTTTCCCGGATGGATCATCTCGGCGACATTATCTGTAGCATGCCTTCTCTCGCCGCCCTACGTCGGACCTACCCGCGCAGCAGAATAACGATTCTGGCCGCACCCTGGAACGCCGCTCCCCTCAAGGCAAACCCGCATCTTTACGATGAATTGATACTCTGGAGCGCCCCGTGGCATAACAAGGCGACAAACTACCGGCTCGGACTGGTCTCTCTCTACCGTTTCCTGCGCCTGCTGTCTCGGCTCTGGAGAATGGACTTTGATCTTGTCATCCAGCCACGCGGTGAAGGAATGAACGTGGCCGTCGCCGCCCTTTGCCGGGCCAAGTATGTGGTCTCCGGCATCGACCGCTTGCGACCGTTGTCCATCCGTATGCAGCGATACATTGACCTGGCGGTGGAGTATTCGCCGTACGAAACCATCCACATCGCCAGTTGGGCGGAACGCTGTCTCGCTGCCCTCGGTATTCAAGTGTCGAAGGAGGATATTAGACAATGCTACCGGCGACCAGAAGATCCCGCAATCTCCCGGGCAGTCGCCGCCCTCCGTGAAGAAGGCTTCGCCGTGTGCTCTATGGTGATCGCTGCCGGCAGCCCCATTCGCCAGTGGCCGGCACTGAAATTCGCCCGCCTTATCGAGGCCCTGCGGGCGAGAAAAATCGCGGCGGTCTTGATCGGCACTCAGGCGGATCAACCTTTTGTCAGCGAAATCAACGCACTTTGCCAGGTTCCCTTTGTCAATCTCGCCGGCAAGACCACCTTCGCCAATCTTCCCTGGCTATTGCACTGCAGCGACCATGTCATCAGCCTGGACACCAGCATCATGCACATGGCGTCTCTGCTCGGCAAGAGGGTCGTCGCCATTTTCGGAGCTGGCAAACTGGGGCTTGCCCGGCCAGTGTTTTCCGATCATGCTATTGTCAAAAAAGAACTCGGCTGTTCCGGGTGCGGCGATGACTGCCTCTACCAGAAGAAGACGCCCCCGCCGTGTCTGCGTCTTATCGCTCCTTCCGATGTCTTTGACCGCCTGGATTCTCCTCGATGAACATGCTTTTCATCATCCCTGATCCTGCCGCCAATCCAGGCGACACCATCATTCGCCATGGGGTCATAGAACTTCTCGGCTCCTGTCTCGGCTCCTGCTCCCCGGATTATTATTATTTCGAAAGCGATAGGCCGGAACTCGTCGAACACAATGCGGCAATCCTCCAAAAGGATTATGATCTGCTCGTGGTCTGCGGTACCCCCTGGCTCTGGGATCATTGCATATCATCGCGCAAGTATAGAGAACTCCAAGGGTTGCTCAGTGCGTTTGCCTCAGCGACAAAAATAGCTTTGGGGATCGGTGCCTGTCTACCCTTCGGCGAGACGAGCAAACTCCTCTGCCGGGATCAGGCAACAGTCGCCGGTCTGCAAAACGTCTGGGAACAATTTGCCCTGATCACCACCCGTGATCGTCTTGCCGCAACAATTCTCCGCAAATGTGGTATCCCCCACCATTCCGACTTCTGCCCCTCAGTTCTGGCAGTGGCACATCATGACCGGCAGGGAGCCTCGTATGTTCACGCCGGCGGCAAGCGTAAAGGCGGCCTCGTTTTCTATACTCCGCAGCACGGAATTTCCAGAACGGTGCTACCACGGGAATTCGTCCGCCAGTATTTGGAGATGCAGATTTCCCTGGCCCGGAACCACGACCTCGAGGTGGCTTGTCTCCTGCCGCACGAAAGAGATTATCTCGCCGACATATTTCCGGACAGGGATATTGCGATACTCGATCGTGCCGAAAAGATTATTGCCTTCGTCGCCAACAGAGAAACGGTGATCACCGGCAGAGTGCATGTCGCCATTCCGGCCTTCCTTGCCGGGGCCGCCACCTTTCTCCTCCCCGTTGACTCCCGCTATCGCACCGCAGCGGAATTGGGGATCCCCATCCTGTGGCGGTACAAAACTTTTTTCCCCATCGGCCGGCTACGGCCTCGGCTTTTCCTCTCGCTGCTCGGATCAATGCGGCTCACAGATCTCTTGCTCTCCCCTGGGACAAAACCCGCCAGCCAGTCCCTTGACCTGGAAGCATATCGTGAGCGTCACCGCCGGTTGTTTGCGAAGATACAGCAACAAGGGCCCCCGAATATCGCCTCGAATTCCTGAAAAGTTCACAGCGAACGCCGAATGTTCTCTCTCTTCGCCGCAAGCCATTGGCCAAGGAAGACGCATACCTCGCCGCTATCGATTCTCTCGACAGAAGGAAAGGCTGGGTCATCGATCCATCGGTCATTGCCGGGGAACACCGCCCGTGCATCCCGAAAGATCCGAATACCCGGCCCCTTGGGCACCCATATGTCCAAAGACGGTCCAGTCAGGATCGTCATTTCCTTCCTCAAGGCATAGCCAATGTGAACCACGGCGGTGTTGACGCTCACCACCATATCAAGCTGACGCATCGTTGTTACGAGATCCTCGACCGTCTGCGATGGCTGAAATTTGAAGGCGTCGCACCGTGAGCCGTAGCGGTTCAGGACCGTTTCCTGAAACGCTTGGAACCTGGGATCCCTTCCAAAAAGGACAATTTCCACCTCCGGCATGGGCAAAATCGTGCCGATCAATTCCAGCCATTTTTCATCGGGCCAAACAAAGGAAGGATAATGCCCCCGTCTGCTCCATGGATGAATGCCCACCCGGATCACCGGAGCGGAACGATCCGTAGGCCCCTCCTCGACCTCCGCCAGTGGCAATTGCATACGAAACGCATCGGGGGGGAATTTTTTACCGCGCAACGTTTCCAGTTGGGATACATGGAGATCATAGATATATTGTTGGCGAGGGGGGATGATGATGTCGGCGTTGATGAGGTTTGTGTCAACCACATACCGAACCAGCCCTATTTTTTTCAGCAGCAAGTGCAAAAAAAATCCCTGCAAAGACCCGGGCGCCATCTGGAGACCAAAGACGGTGAACCCGTCCCGCCGCGCCCTCCACAGCGTGGCAAACAGCTTGCCCACCTGGACGGGGGAATAGATATCGAAAAACCGTTGCCGCCAATCTCCGGCGGGCCACAGGCGCACATGCGGATTGCCGCGATGCACGACCAGACAGCGGCTCCCCTGACCATAGCGTTCCACCGCCTGGAGCAGGGCCCCCATGACGACGTAATCGCCAAGCCCCGCGGTGGCCGTATACAAATACAAATGCTTCATCTGGGTCGGCCGAGCACCTTCCCTCGTTCTACAGTGAGGATCGAGTCACATACTTTTTCCAGCCGTTGCCGGTCATGACTAACCACCACTACGGTGCATCCTTGCCCTTTCAACTCAAGGATCTTCTTCATGCATTTCTCCTGGAAATGCACATCGCCAACCGCCAGGATCTCGTCGAGGAGCAGGATCTCGGCCCCACTGTGGATGGCGACGGAAAATCCCAGCCGCAGGTACATCCCCGAGGAATATTTCTTGATCGGAAGATCAATGAATTTGTCCAGTTCAGCAAAAGCGATGATCTCCTCCATGCGCTGCCTGACGGTGGCAAGGCTCATGCCGAGAATCGTGCCATTGACAAAGATATTTTCCCGGCCGGTTAAGTCCGGATGAAAACCGGCACCGATCTCGATGAGCGGTGCCACCCGCCCTCGCACCCGCACCTCCCCCCGATCCGGGTAGGTGACCCTGGCGATCACCTTCAAAATCGTACTTTTCCCAGCACCATTATGCCCATACAGGCCAATACAACTTCCCCGCGCGACCTGCAAGGAAACCCCCTGCAGGGCCAAAAATTCGTTTTGCGGGTCACAGGACGGTCTTTTTCTGAAAAGGTTGGCAATATCCTCACGAAGAGAGCGGTGAAAAATATTATGCAAAGGGTATGCTTTCCAGACATCACGAAGCTCAACGATTGCTTCAAATGACATCAGCAAATCTCCTCTCCATTCTAATAAAAAAACGATAACTGATAAGAAAGAGAAAACAAACAAAAACACCCAACAAAACATATTGCCAAAAGACAACCCCTCTTTGTTCAATCAAACATCGCCGCATATTTTCGACAATAAATGTCATCGGGTTGAGAAACAGAACAAGCTTAATCTTTAAAGGCAATTTATCAATGGAATAAAAAACGGGGGTTGCGAAAAACCACATTTGAATTAAAAAACCAGTAGCCAACCCAACATCTCGATAATAGACATTAAGAGCAGCAAGACACATGGCTACCGAGACAGTAAACAGCAAATGCAAAACCAGCAAGGGAAAGAACCACAAGGCATAATACGAGACATGAACGCCAAAAAAAGCCATCAACAAAAAAAAGACAATCAATGATATACAAAAATCAATAAACGCAACACAAACCCCGGAAAAAGGAAGTATCTCTTTCGGAAAATATATCTTTGTAATCAGGTTAAAATGATTAGTAAGACTTGGGACACTATATTTAATAGATGTCTCAAACAACGACCACGGAAGAATGCCAGCATAGAAAAAGATCACATATGGCTGTTCGGATACTTTCGCCGGCATGACATAGGTGAAGATAAAGGTAAACATGGCCATCATTGCCAGCGGCTGAAAAACGGCCCACGCCGCTCCAATAATCGACTGTCGATACCGAACGGAAAATTCCCGCCAAATAAACACCAGCAGGAGATCCCGATAAGGTGCCAGCCTTTTTATGATCGGAGCCATCCCGTCTCTCTCCTGTCACATCTTTACACCGGCTTGCACTTCTGCCGGCGCGAGACTACCATACTGGAGTCATGAGTTTGATGAAATCGCAAAAAATGCGATTTCATCGAGTTCGCGTTTTGTAACCCGTTGAATTATCGTGTCAGACCTGGACCGACTGCGACTTTTTACGAGGCCATCAAGTTTGATGGAATCGTAAAAAGTACGATTCCATCGAGTTCACGCTTTGTAACCCTTTGAATTATCGTGTCAGGCCTGCACCGACTGCGATTTTTTACGAGGCCATCAAGTTTCAGCGATGCTCGTTTCCCGACTGCTCAAAAAGCTCGATGCCTGGCTCGGCCCGCCGCTCTCGCACCTGCTGCCACTTCCCAGCGGCCGTGTTCCGGACAATCCCCGGGCCATCTGCTGCATCCGGCCCGGCGGCATCGGCGACGCCGCCCTGCTCGCCCCCGCCATTATCTGCCTGCGCGAGCGCTTTCCCGCCGCCAGGATCACCGTGCTCGCCGAACGCCGCAACGCGGCGGTGTTCAGGATGATACCCCAAGTCGCCACCACCTGGTGCTACGACCGGCCGGCGGAACTTCTGTCCTTTTTCCGACAGCAGTACGACATCCTCATCGACAGCGAGCAGTACTACCGCCTGTCAGCGGTGGTTGCGCGGCTCGCCAGGACCGCCATGCGGATCGGCTTTGACACCAACGAGCGACGGCGCCTTTTGAGCCATCGGGTGCCGTATTCCCATGACGATTACGAAACCAAGAGTTTTCTGCGCCTGCTCGCTCCCCTTGGCATGGACACCCTCACCCCGCCGGCACCACCATTTCTCTCCATTCCAAAATCGGCCGCGGACCGGGCCGATACGCTGCTGGCCCAGCTCGGCGCCAGCCGCTTTGCCTGCATCTTTCCTGGCGCCAGCATTCCGGAGCGGCGCTGGGGGACGGACCGCTTCCGGCCGGTGGCCAAATTTTTCACAAGCCAAAACATCGGGGTCGTGGTGGTGGGAGGAACGGCGGATCGAGAACAAGGAGAGGCGATCATCCATGATGCCGCACCGACGCTGAACCTGGCGGGCCGCACTTCGCTCGTGGAAACGGCCGCCGTTCTCGCCCGTTCGGCCCTGCTCGTGGGCGGCGATTCCGGCATCCTGCACTTGGCGGTCGGGCTCGACGTCCCGACGGTGTCGCTGTTCGGGCCAGGTATTCCCAAAAAATGGGCCCCGCGGGGAAAGCATCACATCGTCATCAACAAGGATCTCCCCTGTTCCCCCTGCACCCGCTTCGGCACCACCCCGCCCTGTCCGCGCAACGCCGCCTGCCTGCAGGCGATCACCCCTGCCGAGGTGCAGGAGGCGGCCGCACGCCTACTGGCAATACCATCCTGACGCAATCACCGCCGGCGACGACGGGAGCGGCGGGAGCGGGGCGGCCGGCGGCGGTCCTCCCGCGCAGGAGGGGCGGCGGGCGGCGGTTCTTCGAGCAGCTCCTCGGGGGGATCGACGCACGGCAGCTTGCGGCCGATGAACTCCTCGATCTCCGGCAGATAGAAACCACCCTCCTCGCAGGCGAAGCTGATCGCCGTCCCGGTGGCGCCGGCCCGACCGGTACGGCCGATACGATGCACGTAATCCTCGGGTTCGTAGGGTAGAGTATAGTTGATGACGTGGCTCACCCCATCGATATGGATACCGCGGCCGGCCACGTCGGTGGTCACCAGCACCCGGATCTTGCCGCGCCGGAAATCGTCCAGGATGCGCATCCGCTTCTTCTGGGGCACGTCACCGGACAAAAGCGCGCAGTCGATGCCGTGCGCCCGCAACCGCTCGGCCAGCCGCCGAGTCTCGTCGCGGCGGTTGGCGAAGACCATCACCCGCCGCAGATCCCGCTTGGTGATGAGGTTGTAGAGGATGGCGTACTTTTCCTCCCCATTGGCGACATAGGTGATCTGCTCCACCGTATCCACCGCCACCTGTTCAGGCTCGATGGCAACGTGTACCGGGTCGCGGGTCCACTGGTCTGCCAGCCGTTCGACGTCCGGGGTGATGGTGGCGCTGAAAAAGAGCGTCTGGCGCCGCTCCTTGGGCGGCGTACCGTAGACGATGCGACGCACGTCCGGGATGAAGCCCATGTCGAGCATCCGGTCCGCTTCGTCGATGACCAGGATCTCGACCCGACCGAGTCGCACCACCTGGCGCTGCATGAAATCGAGCAGCCGCCCCGGGGTGGCCACCAGGAGGTCGATGGGGTCTTTACCCGCTGCCTGGAGCTGCTTCTGGTAATCGAGGCCACCGTAGACCGCCATGACCCGCAAATCGGTGTAGCGGGACAGGGCCTCGGCATCCCGGCCGATCTGAACCACGAGTTCGCGGGTAGGTGCGAGGATGAGGGCGCGGGGCTCGCCGGCGTGCCGCGCCTCGGATTCCGGTGCGGCGAGGAACCGGGCCAGGATGGTGAGCAGGAAGGCGGCCGTCTTGCCGGTGCCGGTCTGGGCCTGGCCGACCGCGTCACGCCCTTTGAGGGTCTCCGGCAGGATGGCGGCCTGAATCGGCGTACAGTACGAAAAGCCGCAGTCATGAATGGCTCGCATGAGCGGGAGCGGCAGATCGAAATCGTGGAAGCGTACCTTGCCCTCCCGCGGCTCCACCTGGAAATCGTCCAGGCTCCAGTCGTCCGCCGGCGGTGCCGCCGGGGATGCAGCCATCGCCGGTTTCTTCTTCTTGCGTCGCCGGCGCCGGCGGCGGGCACCTCCCGGCCTGGCGGTCGGTTCTTTCTTCGTGGTCGTCTGTCGGGTTTCGTCGTCGGAAGCCATCATGCCCGTTGTAGTACCACAGGGGCCCGGCCGACTCAACGGTTTTCCGGCCGCTTGCATTGCGCCACGCACCGACGAAAATTGATGAAGCCGTAAAAACTCGCAGTCGGTTCAGGCCTGACACGATAATTCAAAG
>CAYRGZ010000024.1:0-23482 GCA_964423785.1 uncultured Desulfobulbia bacterium | reverse complement strand
GGGTTTCGTGGACGTCCTGGGACGTCCTGGGATATCGAAATGGTGGCGATGCAGGGACTTGAACCCCGGACACTGCGGATATGAGCCGCATGCTCTAACCAGCTGAGCTACATCGCCATAGTGGAAGAACTCCGATATATGAAAAATTTTTCCCAGCTTGTCAAGACCAAAAAGAGCCCCGGCTTCGGGGCTCTTTTTTCAAGGCATGCAATGCAGGGTGAGGGGCATTACATCATGCCGCCCATGCCGCCGCCCATGCCGCCGCCCATGCCGCCGGCACCGGTATCCTTGTTCTCCTCGGGATGCTCGGCCACCATGCACTCGGTGGTGAGCAGCAGACCGGCGACGCTGGCCGCGTTCTGCAGGGCAAAGCGGGTGACCTTGGCCGGATCGATGACACCGGCTTCGAACAGGTCTTCGTACTTCTCGGTGGCAGCGTTGAAGCCCATGGAACCCTTTTCGGCCTTGACGTGCTCGACCACCACCGAACCCTCGAAGCCGGCGTTGTTGGCGATCTGCCGGACCGGTTCCTCCAGGGCCCGCATGATGATCTGCTTGCCGAGCTCCTGCTGGCCCTCGAGCTTCAGCTCCTCCAGGGCCTTGAGGCACCGCAGGTAGGCGACGCCGCCGCCGGGTACGATGCCTTCTTCCACCGCGGCCCGGGTGGCGTTGAGCGCATCCTCGACCCGCGCCTTCTTCTCCTTCATCTCTACCTCGGTGGCCGCGCCGACGTTGATCACCGCTACGCCGCCGATGAGCTTGGCCAGCCGCTCCTGGAGCTTCTCACGGTCGTAGTCCGAGGTGCTCTCCTCGATCTGCTTGCGGATCTGCTTGACCCGGGCGGTGAGCTTGTCCTTGTCGCCGGCGCCATCGACGATGGTGGTGGTGTCCTTGTCGATGACCACCCGCTTGGCCTGACCGAGGTCGTTGAGGGTAACGTTTTCGAGCTTGATGCCGAGATCTTCGGTGATCACCTGGCCGCCGGTCAGGATGGCGATATCCTCCAGCATGGCCTTGCGGCGGTCGCCGAAGCCCGGCGCCTTGACCGCGGCGACGTTGAGGGTGCCGCGCAGCTTGTTGACCACTAGGGTGGCCAGGGCCTCGCCCTCGACATCCTCGGCGATGATGACCAGCGGCTTGCCCATTTTGGCGATCTGCTCGAGGATGGGCAGCAGATCCTTCATGGCGCTGATCTTCTTTTCATGGATGAGGATGTAGGGATCCTCGATATTGGCCTCCATCTTTTCCGGGTCGGTGACGAAGTAGGGCGACAGATAGCCACGGTCGAACTGCATACCCTCCACCACGTCGAGGGTGGTCTCCATGCCCTTGGCCTCTTCGACGGTGATGACGCCTTCCTTGCCGACCTTGTCCATGGCCTCGGCGATGATGTTGCCGATGGTCGCGTCGTTGTTGGCCGAGATGGTACCGACCTGGGCGATTTCCTTTTGCTCCTTGGTCGGCTTGGCGATCTTGGCCAGCTCCTTGACCACCGCATCGACAGTGGCGTCGATACCCCGCTTGATCTCCATCGGGTTGTTGCCGGCCGCCACCAGCTTGGAGCCCTCGCGGTAGATGGCCTGGGCCAGGATGGTGGCGGTGGTGGTACCGTCACCGGCCACGTCGCTGGTCTTGGAGGCGACCTCCTTGACCATCTGGGCGCCCATGTTCTCGAACTTGTCCTTCAGCTCGATCTCCTTGGCGACACTCACGCCGTCCTTGGTGATGGTGGGGGCGCCGAAGGACTTCTCGATCAGGACGTTGCGGCCCTTGGGACCGAGGGTGACCTTGACGGCGTCGGCGAGGATGTTCACTCCCCGCAGGATGGCGTCACGCGCCGTAACTCCGAAGACAATGTCTTTTGCAGCCATTGGTATCCGTCTCCTTTCTTCGTGTTCTGTTCTGGTTTGGTTGTGCGATGGGAACCCTAGCGATTAGTTTTCCACCACGCCGAGGATATCGTCCTCGCGCAGGATGAGGTAGTCTTCACCTTCCAACTTCACATCTGTTCCGCCATACTTGCTGAACAGCACCCGATCGCCGACCTTGACGGCGGGCTCGATCCGATCGCCCTTGTCGTTCAGACGGCCGGGGCCGACGGCAACCACTTCGCCTTCGGCGGGTTTCTCCTTGGCGGTGTCCGGGATGATGATCCCTCCCTTGGTCTTTTCTTCCTCCTCGAGTCGCTTGACCAGGATGCGGTCGTTCAACGGACGAATTTTCATCATCATTCCTCCTGTTTATCGTGACATGGTTTACTGGAACGGTTTGCCTCGCGTGGGAGGCAGGTCGTTTGCGATGGCGTGGTACAGATTAGGAGCTGGAAGGCCTTCCCGTATTCGACGAACCAAAACGATAGGAACGGTCCCGGGAAAAATCAAGGGAGGGGGTGTTATTTTTTTTGTCCTTTAATTTCGAGTGGTTAGATGGTTTTGGCGGGCGGTGAGACAAAAAAACGCCGTGCTGGCACGGCGTCATGGGTGGAGGGAAGAGAGGAAGGATTACAGGCGCACGACCCAGCCGTAGGGATCGGGCCGTTCACCGTACTGCATGCCGAGCAGTTCGTCGAACAGCCGCTGGGCCAGTTCGCCGGTCTTGCCGCCGTTCACCGGGTATTCCCGGCCTCGGTAATAAAGCAGGCCGACGGGCGAGATGACGGCGGCGGTGCCGGTGCCGAAGACCTCGGTCAGGGTGCCGCGTTCGGCGGCGGTCAGCACCTCGTCGATGGTGATGCGCCGCTCGCTCACCCGTAGCCCCCAGTCGCGGGTGAGGCGCAGGACCGAATCCCGGGTGATGCCCGGCAGGATGGAGCCCCCCAGCGGCGGGGTGATTATCTCATCGTCGATGACGAAGAAGATGTTCATGGTGCCGACTTCCTCGACATAGCGGCGCTCGACGCCGTCGAGCCACAGCACCTGGGTGTACCCCTGCTTTTGGGCCTCCACCGCCGCCATGATGCTGGCGGCGTAATTGCCGGCGGTTTTGACGGCGCCGACCCCACCGGGCACGGCGCGCACGTACTTGTCGGTCACGTAGATCTTCACCGGGTTGAACCCTTCGGGATAATAGGCGCCCACCGGGCTCAAAATAATGAAAAAGATATAATGGTTGGCGGGACGGACTCCCAGGCCCGCTTCGGCGGCGATCATGGTGGGCCGGATATAGAGCGAGGCACCCCGGGCGGCGGGGATCCAATCCCGCTCCAGATCGACGAGGCGGCAGAGGGCTTCGTACACTGTGTCCACCGGCAGGGGCGGCATGCACATCCGTTCGGCAGAGCGGTTCATGCGCAGCAGATTGTCTTGCGGCCGGAAGAGGAACACCGAGCCGTTCTCGCCGCGGTAGGCCTTCAATCCCTCGAAGATGGACTGGCCGTAATGGAGTACCATGGCGGCGGGATCGAGGGAGAAGTTCCGGTACGGGCCGATGGCGGCGTCGTGCCAGCCGCGGTCCGTGTCGTAGAGCATGGTGAACATGTGGTCGGTGAACAGGCGGCCGAAACCCAGGTTGTCGGGGTTGGGTTTCGGCTTGCGCTGGTCGGCGGCGACGGTCTCCACGGTGAGGTTCATGGTTTTCTCCTGTGTCGCGGTCGAGGCGTCCGGCCAAGAAGCGGTCGCAGGCCGGCCGCCGGCGACGGTGTCCAGCACGGGGTCATGGAGTATGTCCTGTCTCGGCGCCGGTTCGTCCGGTCAGCCGATCGTAATCGACGCCCGGCTCGCGGTACACCGATTCGGCCTGACCAACGAACTGGTCGAAGACCTGGCGTACCGTGAGAATGTCATTGATCTTGTAGACGTTCTCGCCGGTGAAGAACAGCCCGTTCTCGTAGTCGCCGGCCCGGGCCTTGAGGAGCCGGTCGCTGATGCAGTAATGATGATCGCACTTGCGCAGACACTTGTAGAGGCATTCCCGGGTGCCGATATCTTCTCCGGACAGCATCTTCTCGACAAAGGGGGTGCGCAGAGCGCGGCCCGGCATGCCCACCGGCGAGGTGACGAGAACGACGTCTTCCTTGCGGGCTTTCAGCATCGTTTCCTTGAAGGTGTCGGCGACGTCGCATTCCTCGGTCAGGACGAACCGGGTCGCCACCTGGACGCCGTCCGCGCCGTAGCGGTCCATCATCTCCGCCATCTCAAAGCCGTTGGTGATACCGCCGGCGGCGATGAGGGGAACCTTTTTGACAACCTTGCGGATTTCGGGGAAGAGCTCCCGCAAGGGCCGGTCGGTGCCGAGATGTCCGCCCGCCTCCTTGGCCTCGACGACGATGGCGGCGGCGCCGAGTTTCTCCGCCAGGCGGGCGAAGGCCGGCGACGAGACGATGGAGACGATGGGTGTGTTGGTTTCGCGACCGATTTTGAAGATGTCGCGGGAAAAGCCGGCGCCGGTGATGATCATGTCCACTCCCGCCTCGATGGAGCCCTTCACGAGGCTGAAGAAGTTTTTCATCGCGAACATGATGTTGACGGCGATGATACCGCGGGTGGCTTCCTTGGCGCGACGGATATCGGCCTTGAGCTCGTCCAGAGGGATGGAGGAGCCGCCGATGGTGCCGATGCCGCCACATTCGGCCACGGCGATGGCAAGGGAGCTGGTGGATACCTTGATGGACATCCCCCCCTGGATGAGGGGTACGGCGGCGGTGTACGGACCGATGGTGAGCGACGGTAGTTTCATGGGGGATCAATCACTCCGTGATAACGATACGAAAAAATGACTTACTATGCCGTTCCGTGCGAGGTTTGTCAAGGAACCTGGATCCGTGAGCGTTCGTGCGTGCGCACGGACGCCCCGGGAGACCCGGAATCGAAATCGTCGCAACTCGTCGGTGAGCGTTCGTGCGTGCGCACGGACGCCCCGAAGGGCGGTTTATGGTGACTATTCTCGAAAACGATGTTTCTTTGTAACCAGATGGTTCTTTGTAACCAACGGATACAACAGGAAAAAAAGAATATCAGCAAAATTTCCGTCACGGAGCCAGGAGCAGTAAGGAACTCGCCTGGTGTATCGGTCCGGTCCGTTGATAAAGCCATCCGTGGCTTTTGCAGCCGTCGGATGTTCTTGTTGTGATGGGCCAGGGCAATAATCGCGGTTGACGGACGGTTTGTTCTCCCGCTATAGTCGTAAATATGCAGATACCTCCCATCGATCCCCACCGCGTCGGTTTCGATATCGACGGGGTGGTCGCCGATACCGGCGGGGCCTTCTTGCGCATCGCCGCCGAGGAGTACGGCGCCACCCACCTGCGTCTCGAGGACATAGCCGAGTTCGATGTCGAGGCATGTCTGGACCTGGACCGGGCCGCCATCCGGACCATTTTTCAGCGGCTCATGGAAGATCCGGTGGGGGAGGGGCTCGAACCCATGCCCGGCGCCATGGAGGTGCTCGAGATCCTGGCCGGGCATGCCGATCTCGTCTTCGTTACCGCCCGTCCCCTGCGGCAACCCATCGAGAAGTGGCTCGCCACCCATCTCGGACCCAGGGCGGCGAGCCGGGTGTGCCTGGTCGCCACCGGCGAGCACGACAACAAGGGGCCGTACCTCCGGCGCCTGGGACTCGATGTGTTCATCGACGACCGGGCGGAGACCTGCTGCTCCCTGGCGGAAGAGGGATTTTCTCCCATCGTTTTCGAACAACCGTGGAATCGGGGGCGTCATCGTTTGCCCGTGGTTTCCGATTGGCAGGCCATCCGGCAGCTGTTGGCCTTGTCCGGCGAGGATACTCATGTCCAGCCAAGCTTGTCCCCGTTGCGGTCGCTATCCGCAACCCCGACTCACCGTTGACGTCATCGTTGCCTACGGCGGCGGTGTGGTGCTCGTCGAGCGCCGCAACCCGCCGCCCGGCTGGGCGTTGCCCGGCGGGTTCGTCGACGAAGGCGAGTCCTGCGAGGCGGCGGCGCGACGCGAGGTTCGGGAGGAAACCGGCCTCGAACTCGATGATCTGGTCCAGTTCCACACCTACTCGGATCCCAGCCGTGACCCCCGCCATCATTCGGTGAGTGTCGTGTTCACCGCCCGAGGTCGGGGTACGCTCATCGCCGGCGACGACGCTCGTCGGGCCGCGGTGTTCACCGAGACCGATCTGCCGCGTCTCGCCTTCGATCATGGAACGATCCTCGATGACTACTTCCGGCTACAGAGACATCTCCTTTGACAAGGGAGCGACGATCCTGGTGGTGGACGACGATCCCGTGGTCCTCGATCTCTTGGTGGGCTTTATTTCCTCCTTTGGTCACGAGTGCGTCCAGGCCACCGATGGACTCGTCGCCTTGGAGGCGATGGAAAAGGGAGTCTTCGATATCGTCATCACCGACATGGTGATGCCGAACATGGACGGGATGGAGCTGTTGCGCGAGATCAAAACCCGCCATCCGGAGACCGAGGTCATCGTCGTTACCGGTCATCCCGCTACGTTTTCGTTCACCGACGTCATTCGGGCCGGAGCGGTGGACTTCATCGTCAAACCCTTTTTGAGAGACGAACTCGAAGCCAAGATCAATCGGGTGCTCAGGGAGCGCTTCATCATCCGGCAGCTCGAACAGTTGTCCATGCGTGATCCCTTGACCAATCTCGAGAACCGACGCGCCTTTGACATCCATATTCGGGACGAAGTCGTGCGGGCCCTCCGCCAGAAATATCCCCTCTTTCTCGCCATGATCGATATCGATCGCTTCAAGGAGTTCAACGATACCCTGGGGCATCCGGCCGGCGACCAGCTCCTGCAGGAGGTGGCCGATATCATGAGTACCTGTGTCCGGCGCAAGGTCGATCTCGTTTTCCGATACGGCGGCGACGAGTTTGCCATCATCCTCCCACAAATCGACTGGGCGCAGGCGGAGGCAATCGGCAATCGGCTGCTCCGCTGTTTCGGCACCCGGCCCCGGGACAATCGAGACCAAACCGGTCTCAGCATCGGCATCGCCAGGTTCATCCGCCACGAGGGGTATTCCCTGGACGCGGATATCGAAGACTGCATCGAGCGGGCCGATCAGGCCCTGTACGCCGCCAAGCACGCCGGCCGCGATCGCCTCTGCATGGACCCCGCCTCTTCTAAAGAGTAATAGGCCGTTTTTCCCACCGTCAGGCCGCGTTTCCTGCAAGAAGATGTTGAAGTTGCGTTGCGACTCTGGTATAAGATGCCCTTTCGCAACCGGTCGTCCGGCGGTAGAGGCATCGCCGGTCGGCTGCCAACAGGAGGTCTTGTTTTCATGGAAACCACACAACCCAACACCACACCCACACCAGCAGAAGCAAGTTTTGCGCAACTGTTCGAGAACGTAACGGTTGCCAACGAGGGCGACGTCGTCGTCGGCACGGTCGTCGACATCACCAACAATGCCGCCATCGTCGATATCGGCGACAAGGCGGAGGGCGTCATTCCCCTCTCCGAGTTCAAGGAGGACGGGGAGCAGCTCGAGGTGAAGGTCGGCGACCAGTTCGAGGTCTTCGTGGAAAAGCGTGAGGCCGACGGTAGCCTGCGCCTTTCCCGGGAGAAGGCCATCGGCATCAAGGTCTGGGAGGAGATCGCCCGGGTGCAGGAAGAGGACGGCACCATTTCGGGCCGCATCGTCAGCCGGGTCAAGGGCGGCATGTCCGTGGATATCGGCGTTCCCGCCTTCCTGCCCTATTCGCAGATCGATCTGCGGCCGGTCAAGGATCTGGACGGGCTCATCGGCCAGACCTTCGACTTCAAGATTCTGAAATACAATCGCCGGCGCAACAACGTGGTCGTGTCGCGCCGGGCCATCCTCGAGGAGATTCGCGCCAAGCTGCGCCAGGAGATGCGCGAGACCCTGGAAGAGGGTATGGTCCTCGAGGGGACGATTACCAATATCACCGATTACGGTATCTTCATCGACCTCGGCGGCATGGACGGTCTTTGTCACATCACCGACCTGTCTTGGGGGCGGGTGTCTCATCCCTCCAAGCTCTACAAGGTGGGTGACAAGATCCAGGTCAAGGTGCTGCGTTTCGATCGCGAGACCGACAAGGTATCGCTCGGCGTCAAGCAGCTCAAGCCCGACCCCTGGCTCACCGTGGCGGAGCGTTACCCGGTCGGTTCGCGGGTCACCGGCAAGGTGGTCAGCATCACCGATTACGGCGCCTTCGTCGAGCTCGAGGAGGGTGTCGAGGGCCTGGTCCATATCTCCGAGATGTCGTGGTCCAAGAAGCTGCGCCATCCGTCCAAGCTGGTTGCCGTCGGCGATCAGGTAGAGGTGGTGATCCTCAACGTCGATACCGAAGCCAAGCGGATTTCCCTCGGCATGAAACAACTGTTGCCCAATCCCTGGGACGTGGTGGCGGAGAACTACCCCGTCGGATCGATCATCGAGGGCAAGATCAAGAACATCACCGACTTCGGCCTGTTTATTGGTATCGATGATGGTATCGATGGTTTAGTGCACGTCTCCGATCTGTCGTGGACCGAACGGATCAAGCATCCGGGCGAGCGGTATTCGAAGGGTCAGACCGTGCAGGCCGTGGTCCTGAAGATCGACAAGGAAAACGAGCGGTTCTCCCTCGGTATCAAGCAGCTTGAGCCGGATCCGTGGGAAGCGGCGGTGGAGAAGTACGCCATCGGCACCAAGGTGACCGGTAAGGTCACCAACGTCACCGACTTCGGCATCTTCGTCGAGTTGGAGGAGGGGATCGAGGGGCTGATCCACGTCTCCGAGATCAGCAAGGAAAAGGTCTCCACCCCGGTCGGGCTCTACAAGGTCGGTGACGAGGTCGAGGCGCGGGTCATCAACGTCTCCGCCAAGGACCGTAAGATAGGCCTTTCCATCAAGGCGCTCACCGACGACGACGAGCAGAGCAACTATCTCGATTACCAGCGGCAGAAGGCCAAGGAAGGACCGGCCACCCTGGGCGATCTCATGCAGATGGAACTCGAGAGCCGCGAAGCGGCCAAGAACCAGGACTCGGAGCCAGAGGCCTGATCCGCTTCCGACGCATGTGATTATGCCATGACCGCCCAGAAGGCATTCCGGCACGAGCACCCCGTTCTTTTGGGGTGTCTCGTGCTGGGTGGTGTCTTCCTGGCGTTCTGGATCGGGGTCGTCGTTTTCGTTGCCATCATGATTGGCCGGCCGTCGAGGGGCGATCTGTTCCCTTCGGTCGGTGTCGGTGTCGTCGAGATCCAAGGCCCTCTTTTTGCGGCCGAGGAGATTCTTGAAGTATTGCGGGATTTCCGCACCAACGACGCGGTCCGGGCCATCGTGCTTCGGATCGATAGTCCCGGTGGGGCGGTGGGCGCGGCCCAGGAGATCTACCGGGAGGTTCGCCGGACCGACGCGGTGAAACCGGTGGTGGCCTCTCTGGTCTCGGTGGCCGCCTCCGGCGGTTATTACATCGCCCTCGGGGCGCGGCGGATCATCGCCAACCCCGGCACCCTGACCGGTTCTATCGGGGTCATCGCCCGGTTCGCCGATCTTTCCGAGTTGTTTGCCAAGATCGGCTACCGGAGCGAGGTGGTCAAGAGTGGGGAACTGAAAGATCTCGGTTCGCCGGACCGCCCTCTCACCGAAGCGGAGCGCGCCGTGCTCCAGGGCGTCCTGGACGATGTCCATGCCCAATTCATCGAGGCGGTGGCCGAACGCCGCAACCTCGCCGTCGATACCGTCCGGCCCTTGGCCGACGGCCGCATCTTTTCCGGGCGTCAGGCATTGGAGCTCGGACTGGTGGACGCCCTCGGCAACTTTTCCGACGCCACCTTCCAGGCTGCGAAGCTGGGCGGCCTCGAGGACGAGGAACCGGAACTCATCTATCCCGCCGGCAAGGGGTTGGATTTCACCCGGTTGTTGGCCGGCAAGGCGGCCCAATGGCTCTCCGGTGGTGGCCGGGTCTTCCCTTTTCTGGCTTATCTCGTACCCTGATCCCCCTCATTGCGCAGGGGCAGACCAAGAAGGTGTATAACCGATGTTGAAAGCCGATCTCGTCAATCAGGTTTCCAGCCGCTTGGATGGTTACCTGAAAAAAGATATTGCCCAGGCCGTGGACATCATCCTCGAGACCATGGCCGCCGCCCTGGCCGATGGCCAGCGGGTGGAAATTCGGGGGTTTGGATCGTTTGCAGTGCGCGAGCGCCGGCCGCGGGTGACCAAGAATCCCCGCACCGGCAAGATCATGGAGATTCCGGCCCGCAAGAATCTGCATTTCACCATGAGCAAGGCCGTCAAGGAACCGCTGGTGAAGAAATGAAGCGGAAGTGTCAGAAAATGTCGATGGCGCCCTTGCCTTCGCGGATGATTTCGGGCGTGTCGCCGATCAGAGAGATCACCGTGGACGGCTCCGGGTAGAGGAGGGGGCCGCCGTCGATGACCAGATCCACCTGCTTGCCGAGCATTTCTTCCACCTGGAAGGCTTCGCGGGGATAGTCGTCTTCCGCGTCGATTTGGGCGCTGGTGGTGAGGATGGGATTGCCGAGTGCCTCGACCAGGGCCCGGCAGATGGCGTTGTCCGGCACCCGCAGGCCGACGGTCTTCTGCTTGGTGATCATGATCTTGGGCACGATCTTCATGGCCGGCAGGATGAAGGTGTACGGGCCGGGCAGGTGTTTACGCAGGACCCGGTAGGCCAGGTTGGAGACGTGGCAATAGGTGCTGACGTCCTTGAGGCTGGAACACATGAAACTGAACGGTTTGTGTTTCGGCCTCTTTTTTATTTGAAAAATGCGCTTGACCGCCTTTTGATTGTAGATGTCGCAGCCGATGCCGTAGACGGTATCGGTGGGATAGCAGATCACGGCTCCCTGCCGCAGCCGGTCGACCACTTGAGCGATGCGGCGGGCCTGGGGATTGTCGGGATTGATGGCGACAAGCATGATGGGGTGATGCTGACGGGAACGGGGCCGCGCGCGGAGTACGCGCACCAATGATTCGGATGCAGTGCCCTGTGACCGCTTGTACGGCGGTCAACATAGCCCAGAACCCACCGTCGTGCAATGGCAAAACGATGGTGCTGCAGGGGAAGTTCCCCAAGGAGGCAACGATGTTGGAAAAGAATATAGAATACGGTCTCACTTTCGATGATCTTTTGTTGCTGCCGGCGGCGTCCGACGTGTTGCCGGCCGAGGTTGATCTTGCCACCCGCTTGACCCGGACGATCCAGCTCAATATCCCGCTGGTCAGTGCCGCCATGGACACGGTTACCGAGCATCGCACCGCCATCACCATGGCCCGGGAGGGCGGCATCGGTATCATCCACAAGAACATGAGCGAGGATGAGCAGGTCCTCGAGGTCACCAAGGTGAAGAAGTCCGAGTCCGGCATGATCGTCGATCCGATCACCGTCGAGGAGGATCAGACGGTGGGCGAGGTGATGGAACTCATGCGCTCGTACAGGATCTCCGGCGTGCCGGTGCTGCGGGGAGCGCGGTTGGTGGGCATCGTCACCAACCGGGACCTGCGTTTCATCACCGATCTCTCCATCAAGGTGCGGGAGGTGATGACCAGTGAAAACCTGGTCACCGCACCGGTGGGCATCACCCTGGAGGAATCCAAGGCGCTCTTGCACAAACACCGGATCGAAAAACTGCTGGTGGTGGACGGCAAGGGGAATCTCAAGGGTCTCATCACCATCAAGGACATCGAGAAGATCCGCAAGTATCCGCGGGCCGCCAAGGATTCCCTCGGTCGGTTGCTGGTGGGCGCCGCCATCGGTGTCAATACCGGCCTCGATCACGTGGAACGCCTCGTCAAGGCCGGGGTGGACGTGGTGGTCCTCGATTCGGCCCACGGCCATTCGCGCAACATCATCCGGGCCGTGGAGCGGGTCAAAGGCGCCTTCCCCGACCTGCAGGTCATCGCCGGCAACATCGCCACCGCCGAGGCGGCCGAGGACCTCATCAAGGCGGGTGCCGACGGGATCAAGGTGGGAGTCGGTCCCGGCTCCATCTGCACGACCCGTATTGTTGCCGGGGTCGGGGTCCCCCAGATGACCGCCATCAACAGTTGCGCCAAGATCGCCGACCAGTACGGGGTGCCGGTGATCGCCGACGGGGGTATCAAGTTTTCCGGTGACATCACCAAGGCGATCGGCGGCGGCGCCCACTCGGTCATGATCGGCAGCCTGTTCGCCGGCACCGACGAGGCGCCGGGCGAGACCTTCCTCTACCAGGGACGTACCTACAAGGGGTACCGGGGCATGGGCTCGCTGAGCGCCATGAAGAAGGGCTCCAGCGACCGCTATTTCCAGGACGAGGCCGACAGTCCCGCCAAACTGGTGCCCGAGGGGATCGAGGGCAAGGTTCCCTACCGGGGGCCGCTTTCCGACATGATCTTCCAACTCCTGGGAGGGTTGCGCAGCGGCATGGGCTACGTCGGCGCCCACACCATCGAGGAACTGCGAGAAAAGGCGCGGTTCGTGCGCATCACCCCCGCCGGCCTCAAAGAGAGTCACGTGCACGACGTAATCATCACCAAGGAAGCCCCCAACTACCGGCTGGGCTGATAGACGATACTACTTGAGGCGAGACCATCATGGACATCCACAGCGAAAAAATCCTCATTCTCGATTTCGGTTCCCAGACCACCCAGCTCATCGCCCGTCGTATTCGTGAGCAGAAGGTCTATTGCGAGATCCACCCGTTCAATCTCGATCTCGATACCATCCGGGCCATGGCGCCCAAGGGCATCGTGCTTTCCGGCGGCCCGTCCAGCGTCTACGATGCCGATGCCCCCAAGAGCGATCCCGGCATCTTCGAACTCGGCCTGCCGGTGCTCGGTATCTGTTACGGGGCCCAGCTCATGACCCTCCAGCTCGGCGGCCGGGTGGAGAAGGCGGCCAAGCGGGAGTTCGGCAAGGCGCTGCTTGCGGTGGAGGACGGTACGGGACTCTTTGCCGGCCTCGAACGGGGCCAGGCCGAGTACCAGGTGTGGATGAGCCACGGTGACCGGATCGAGGAGTTGGCACCGGATTTTGTGGTCACCGCCACCAGCGAGCATTCGCCCATGGCCGCCATCCGCCATCGGGAACGGCCGCTGTTCGGGGTGCAGTTCCACCCCGAGGTCGCCCATACCCTGATCGGCACCGACGTGCTGCGTAATTTCGTCTTCGGTATCTGCGGGTGCGAGCCAACCTGGACGATGCGCAACTTCATCGAATCCACCGTGGCCGACATCAAGGCGCGGGTCGGCGACGAGCGGGTGATCTGCGCCCTGTCGGGCGGGGTGGATTCGTCGGTGACCGCCGCCCTGGTTCATCGGGCGGTGGGCGACCAGCTCACCTGTATCTTCGTGGACAACGGCTTCATGCGCACCGGCGAGACGGAGAGCGTGTTGCGCTTCTTCCGGGAGAAGACCGGACTCAACGTCGTCCACGTCGATGCCTCGGCCTATTTCCTCGACCGGCTCGCCGGGGTGAAGGACCCGGAGGAGAAGCGCAAGCGGATCGGCTACGGCTTCATCGAAATCTTCGAGCAGGAGGCCGTCAAGATCGGCGCGGTCCGCTTCCTGGCCCAGGGCACCTTGTATCCGGACGTCATCGAGAGCGTCTCCTTCAAGGGCCCGTCGGCGGTGATCAAGTCGCACCACAATGTCGGCGGCTTGCCGGAGCACATGCAGATGGAACTCATCGAGCCGCTGCGGGAACTGTTCAAGGACGAGGTCCGGGCCCTGGGGCTCGAACTCGGTCTGCCGGAGGAGGCGGTCTATCGCCAGCCCTTCCCCGGTCCCGGTCTGGCTATCCGCATCATCGGCGAGATCACCGCCGAGCGGCTTGCCATTCTGCGGCAGGCGGATGTGATCGTGTTGGAGGAGATGAAGAAGGCGGGATACTACCGCAAGGTCTGGCAGTCGTTCGCCGTGCTGCTGCCGATCCAGACCGTCGGCGTGATGGGCGACGAGCGCACCTACGAGCACGTGATCGCCTTGCGCTGCGTCGATTCCGTCGATGCGATGACCGCCGACTGGAGCCGTCTCCCCTACGACCTCTTGGGTCGCATTTCGAGCCGGATCATCAACGAGGTGCGCGGCGTCAACCGGGTGGTCTACGATATCTCCTCGAAGCCGCCCGCCACCATCGAATGGGAGTGAGGCTCCCCGTATTCGGGCCGGGATCATGGCGGAGATAAGCCCGCTTTCCTTCTTCCGGTTCGCCGCCGAGCACAGCGGCCTGCTCACCGATCTGTTCTACCGGTCCGCCGGCCTCACCGACGCGGAACTGGAGGCCCTGGTCCTCCGGCACCAAAAGCCCGCCGATCCCTCGCCCCACCGAGTGGTGGAGCAGCTCGAACGACTGGGGTTTCTGGAGCCGGCACCCGGCGCGACGGCTACCTACGAGATGACCCGGCCGGTGGCTGGACTGCTCGCCTATCTCCTCCGCTGCCATCGGCTCACCAGCGTCGAGATCATTCAGGCCTACCTGGCCGATCTCGAACGGTTGTCCGGCGAACTCGCCGCGGCCCTGGACCAGGGCGGGGACCGGATGCTCACCAGGATCCTGGGCGAGATCAGCGAGGTGATGGAGCGTATCCGCCCGGCGGGTGGTGGTGCGCGAGCCGGCCACCCTGCTCGCCTTTGCCCGGAGCCTGTTTCCGGCCGTGTTCGCCTCGGAGGACGCTCCTGTGGCCATCCCCGAGCCGGGCTTGTCCCGGCTGGAGGCGGTTCTGACGCGACGGGACGCCAAGGCCGCCGGCCCTACCGGGGCCGAACCGGTACTCCTGCGCGGTTTCGGAAGGGCGCGCCTCACAGCCGCCGACACAGGCGCGACGCTGCCGGTCGCCGATCTCACCCGTCGCCGGCGTCGCCGCCCTCCGCCTGGATCAGCAGCCGTTTTCCTGGAGCTTCGAGGGCCGGCTGGCCACGGTCGAGAATCTCGAGGTCTTCTGGCATGTCGAACGGATCGGCCTCGCCCTGGACCTTGCCGTCTATGCCGGCGGCCGGCTCTCGAACCTGGTCCTCGGCTGGCTCGCTTCGCCCGGCATGGCGCGGACCACGGTCTTCCACCTCGGCGACTACGATCCCGTCGGCCTCTCGGAATATCTGCGGCTTGAGGCCGTGCTGGGGAGCCGGGCGGTCTTGTACGTGCCCCCCGATCTCGAGGATCTCCTACGCCGGTTCGGCAAGCCCGCCCTGCTCGCCGGTCAGACGGAGGTCCTGGCGCGGCTGCGCGCTTGCGGCAACTCCTAGGTGGAGAGGCTCGCCGAACTGCTCGAAACCTGCGGTGCCGGCCTGGAGCAGGAGGTGCTCCTGGGCCGGCGGGATTGATTGCCCATGGTGGCTGGCGTATCCCTGCATAGGGAATGCACGATGACAACTGATCACGGGGAGCCCCGACATCACCGCAAGCCTCCCCTTGGGGGCCGGATATGCGGTTGCCTGAGCGGCCATGCCGCCGGGTGATTGCTCCAAGGATGGTGCTACCGCGCCAGGGCTTGGACCTGGGCCATGACCTCGGTGAGATCGATGGTGGTAAGCCGGCCTTCCTCCACCACCAGGCGGCCGTCCACCACGACGAAGGTCACGTCGGCACCCCGGGCCGCGTAGACGAGGAGATCCGGCGAATGGAAGGGGACGAGATGGGGCCGGCGTAGATCGACCGCCGTGATATCCGCCTTGTAACCCTCGGCCAGCCGGCCGATATCGCCCGCCATGCCCAGGACGTCGGCGCCGCCCGCCGTTGCCATGCCCAGTACCTCGGCGGCCGGGAGTACAGTAGGGTCGCCCGTCACCACCTTGTGCAGTTTCGCGCAGCTATCCATTTCCCCGAACAGATCGAGATCGTTGTTGGAGGCGGCAGAGTCGGTGCCGAGCCCGCGTCGGATGCCGGTGAGTTCCGGTAGAGGGGCGATGCCGCTGGCGAGTTTCATGTTGCTCTCCGGACAGGAGACCACCGCGGCGCCGCTTCGCCGCAAGATGTCGATGTCGGCCTTGTCGACATGGACGCAGTGGACGCAAGGAGTGGCTGGGTCGAGAATGCCGAGTTCGTCCAGGTAGGCCACCGGTGATTTGCCGTGCTGCTCGCGGCATTGGCGGACCTCGTCTGCGGTCTCGGCCACGTGGATGAAGAGAAGGCGGCCGCGCTGGCGGGCTGCTTCCTTGGCCCGCACCAGGGTGTCGGCGCTGCAGGTGTAGGGGGAGTGGCAGAAGATGGCCGGCGTGATGCGCGGGTGGGCGTCTTGCCATCGGTCGAGGAAATCTGCGGCGTGCTCCACCGCCGCTGTCGGATCGGGAACGCCGGGGGCGGGAAAGTCGATCACCCCCTGCGCCACCACGGCCCGCAGGCCGCTGTCGATGAAGGCGCGCGCCGCTTCATCCTCGTAGAAATAGCCGTCTGCCACCGTGGTGGTGCCGGAAAGCAGCATTTCGGCTGCGGCCAGCAGGCTACACCAGTAGACCATCTCCGGGGTCACGCAGCGGGCCTCGGTGGGAAAGATATGTTCCCGCAGCCAGACATCGAGCGGCAGGTCGTCGGCTAGGCCGCGGAACAAGGTCATGGCGGCGTGGGAGTGACAGTTGACCAGGCCCGGCATGAGGAGAAGCCCGTCGGCGTCGATGGTTCGCCGGACTGGCGGGATATCGGCCGGCGTCGGTCCGGGACCGAGGGCCACGATGCGGTCGCCGGCCACGGCGAGAAAGCCGTGAAAGGGGGTGGCTCCCGCGGCCGGCAGGATGAGGCCGTCGGTGAACAGGATATCCCAGCCGGTCATGCCTCGTCTTCCAAGGTGATGCATTTGCGGGGACAAAAGGCCGCCGCCCGTTCCAGGTCCGCGGTGCGGGCCACCGGTGACGCGATTTCCCGTGCCTTGCCGGTGGCAGGGGCGATGGTGAAGTTGTCCGGTGCCATCTCGACGCAGGCACCACAGGCGTTGCAGCGAAAAGAATCCACGGTCACGGTGCAGGGCCCAGGGGAGGAGGGCGCGGTGTTGATCATTGGGGGCGGACTCCCTTGCAGGACAGCCAGCTCGCCGGCGCTGATGCCGTCACCAGCGGCGGTTACGGTTTTCGAAAAACGCAGCCGGGTACGGATTCCCATGCTCACAGGCGCAGTTTGGTAGCCACCTTGTCGATGAGGCCGGCGGTGATGCTATCGCCGCCGGTTGCCTGGGCCTCGATAAAGGCGTTGTACAACAGGCGGATGATTTCCCGAGGGATACCATTGCCGTACTGCCAGGCGGCTTCGTAGGCCGACCGGTCGATCATCGCCAGGGGGGCCTTGCACTTCAGCAGCCGGTACTTGGCGAGCTGCTCGGTTTCTTCGACGGTGAGCGGCGTCAGGGTGACCATGAAGGTGATGCGGCCTCGCAGCGAGGCGTGCGCGGGGCTGCGCAGCCGGCGCAGGAAGGAATCCTCGGCAATGAGCAGCACGGTGACCAGCTTTTCGGTTTCCGTCTCCAGGTTGGACAGGGTGCGCAGGATATGGAGGGCGTCGCTTTTCAGGAAGTGGGCCTCGTCGATCACGATCACCGGACGTCGGCCCGTCTCGTGCAAGGCGAGGGCCCGTTCCTGGATCTGGTGCAGCAGTTTCGATGTGTAGCGGGCCGGGGCTGTGATGTCGAGTTCATTGGCCATGGCGGTGAGCAGAGCCCCCTTGCCCATGCCGGGATGGACGCCGACCAGGATCGGTGCATAGTATTCCAGCGGCAGCGATCGGCAGGCGACCTGGGAAACCAATGTTTTGCCGGTTCCGGAAGGACCGGCAAGCAGGATGAGGGCATGACCGTCCTCGATGCCGCAGCGCACCTTGATGACCGCCTCCTCGTGCTGGCGGGTGCGGTAGAACAGGTCGCTGTCGATGGTGTCCTTGAACGGATTCTTGGCCAGGCGCCGGGAGAGGGCCCAGAAGGCATCTTTTCGACCGGGCAGGATGGTGGCGGTGCTCATGCGGTCTTCTCGATCAGGTTGAGGTAGCGACGAAAGGCGGAAGAAAGCCGCTGGTCGGGATCGTCGGCGTGCAGCAAGGCGGCGGCCACCGCGCGGGTATTGCGGCTGATGCGCGCCTCGGGCTTGAAGCAGCAGTACGGCTGCCGGCGGCTGATGGCGGCGCCGGCGGTGGCGTCCTTCAGGAGGTAGCCGAGATGCGTTACCTGCCGGCCGAGGAACTGTTCGGCGCAGCGGGCGAAGCGGTTGGCCACGTCGGCGGCCTGGCGCAGGCTTTCCACCATGTTGACGACGGTGTACACCGGCGTGGGGCGCGGGTTCTCGGTGTGGACCGCCTTGAGCAGGCCGTAGGCATCGGCCAGGGCGGTAAGGTCGGGGGTGAGGACGAAAACGAGTTCGTCGGCCGCGACGAGGAAATCCCGCACCCCCTGGCCCATGCCGGCGCCGGTATCGATGATGATGAAATCGGCCTCGGCCTCCATGTCGGCCAGGGCGTCGATCACCCGTAATCGCTGGCTCCGGTCACCGTCGGCCAGGCTGATGGCGCCGCTGCCGCCGGCGATGATGCCGATGCCTTCCGGGCCTTCGGTAATGCAGTCGGCAAGCTGACAACGGCCGGCGACGCAGTCCCGCAAGTCGCGTTGCGGGGCGAGACCGGCCATGAGGTGCATGTTGGCCATGCCCATATCGGCGTCGAGCAGGATGCAGAGTTTGCCCGCCCGGCTCAGCTCCACGGCCAGGTTGAGGGCGAGGCTCGATTTGCCGACGCCGCCCTTGCCGCTGGTGATGGCCACCACCCGACCGTAGCTGGCGGCTGCCGCATCGAAGGCGTCGTTCTGGCGCAGGTAGCGTTGGTGGATACGACGAAAGGCCTCCACCGCCGCCGGATGAAAAAGGAGCCGGTCGCCCTGCAGCCGTTTTTCCGGTAACTCGGCGGGAAACTCGGATTCGTAGAAGCGCAGGACGCTTTCCTCGAGCCCTGTCTGCCGGACTATATCCTCAATGGACAGGTAGCGGGTCATGGCGGGACGCCGAAGCACTGAAGGGCGTATCCGAATGGTTGAGAAAAGCCTGAGACGGCTTTTTGATGAAATCGCAAAAACTGCGATTTCATCGAGTTCGCGGTTTGTAAGCCGTTGAATTTTCGTGTCAGACCTGCACCGACTGTGAGTTTTTACGGGTTCATCCTTTTTGATGGAATCGTAAAAAATACGATTCCATCAGGTTCATGGTGTGTAACTCGTTGAATTACCGTGTCAGACCTGCACCGACTGCGAGTTTTTACGGGTCCATCCTTTTTCAGCGGATTGACAGCGGGGTGGGTGCAAACACCACCCGGATGGGCGCAAGGTAGCAGGAAGAAACGACGTTTGTCAAATGGAAAGGAGCGGACCGTCCAGCAGATACGACCGGCGCTCATCCCTGCTTGCCGCGGGCCGAGCGCAGGGCCCGCTCGATGGTTTCGAGGATCTTTTCGATCTGGAAGGGTTTCTTCAGGCAGGCGAAGGCCCCCATCTTGACCGTGTCGGCGATTTCCTTCTTGGTGGCCAGGCCGGTGATGATGATGACCTTGACGGTGGGAAAATGCTCCTGCATGTACTGGAGTACCTCGAGCCCGTCGCGTCGCGGCATGCGGATGTCGAGCAGGACACAATCGTAGGTTTTTTCTCCCAGCAAGCTGATACCCTCTTCGCCGTCCAGGGCGCCGTCGGCCTCGTAGCCGTTGGCGACCAGGGACTCGCGCAGCATGTCGTTGAGGAGCTGTTCGTCGTCGATGATCAGGATGCGCCGTTTTTTGCGGGTGGCCGGCGCGGCCATCTCCGTCTGACGTTCTTTGACCGATTCCTTCAGGGAGCGGAGTCGCTCGCCCCTGTCCACGGGCAAGGTGAGGGTGAAGGTGGAGCCTTCGTTCAGTTTCGATCGCACCCGCAGGGTGCCGCCGTTGTGCTCGGCGATGCTGTTGCAGATGGCCAGCCCGAGGCCGGTGCCTTCCCCCTGTTTCTTGGTGGTGAAGAACGGGTCGAAGATACGGCTCAAGTGTTTCGGATCGATGCCGACGCCGGTGTCGGTGACGCTCGTTTCCAGGACGGCGCCCTTCTGGTGACAGGCGATGGTGATGGTGCCACCGTCCGGCATGGCGTGGCAGGCGTTGACGAGCAGGTTCATCAGTACCTGTTCGATCTGCAGGGGATCGACCTTGATTCGGGGAAGATCGTCGTCCATGTCGGTCTCGATGGTGATGTTTTTCAGCGAGACCCGGTCGCCGATCACCTTGAGGACCCGGTCGATGATCTCCCCCATGGTGCAGACGGTGAATTTGGGTTCCGCCGGTCGGGCGAACCCCAAGAGGTCCTGAATGATCTTGGAGATCCGCTTCACCTGGCCCTCGACGATGTCAAGGCGTTCGAGACTTTCGCCGTTTATGCCCTCCCGCTGGAGCATGGTGCGGAGGAATTGGATGTTCAAAGAGATGATGGTCAGCGGGTTGTTGATTTCGTGGGCCGCGCCGGCGGCAAGCTGGCCGACGGTGGCCAGCCGGTGGGAATGGAAGAGCTGGCGCTGTTTTTCCTCGATCTGGCGGGCAGCGGCGGCAAGCTGGTCCGCCTGGCGTTCCATGTGGTGCTCCAGGAGTAACCGTTCCACCAGACCGGCCGTGGTCAAGGCAAAGGCGCCGAAACGCTGTTGCAGGGCGGCCATGTCGGCGCTGGTGTCCGGATCGATCTCCACGACCAGTTCGCCGAGCACCGGGGCCTGGTTCCAGCGGGAGCGGGGGTGAGCAAGGAAGCAGGTGGCGAGGAAGCGGCAACCGCCGAGCAGTTTCACCATGCCGTTTCCAAGCTGGGTGCCGCTCGACAGGTCCACCATCGTCTGCCGCAGCCGGTCGAGGGCCTCCCGCTCGATGGCCGAGGTCGGCCCATCGGGTTCCGGCAGTTGTTCGGCCACGGCGCATTCCCGGACCACGCCGGCGTGGAGCAGGGAGCCGACGAACTCGCCGGAACGGGGATGGCGTAGCAGGCAAACGGAAGACTTGCTGGCAAAGGCTTTTTGCGCCTCCTCGTTGATGATCCTGGTCGCAGCAGCGGGATCGATGCCGGCGTGCAGGGCCTTGGCCAGCCGGCTGGCCGCCTCCAGCATCCGGTTGGTGGCCTGCAGCTGGCGGTTTTCCTGGTCGAGGGACAAACCGATGCCGCCGAGCTGCAGGTTGGCGGCTTCGACCAGCCGCAGGTAGGTCGCGTCGTCCCAGAAGCCGAGGATTTGCCCCAGTTCGCGCAGTCGAGTGTGGGCACCGGCCACCAGTTCGTCGATGTCGCGGATGGCGAGGGCGTGATTGCGGAGCAGGTTCTCAAGGGCGAAGTGGTAATGGTCGTGACAGGGGGCCGGGCCGGCGAGGAAGTAGCTGCTACCAATGTTGTGCGTCACGCAGATGACGTCGGCGAAGCGCAGAAGCTGGCCCAGGTTGGCCGGTTCCGGAGGGATGGTATCCATGACCGGCTGGTGGTGCATCCAGATGGCGGCCGCTAGATGGTCGGGAAACCGCCAGTGGGCCGCCACCTGCTTGCCGGCCTCCATGTGGCTCATGCCGAAATACCCCTTTTCCAGTTCGATGGGCAGGGTGCCGTGCAGGGAGTAATGACCCTGGCTTGCCAACTCGTCGTGGAAGGCGGCGAATTCCTCCGGGTACTGGAGCAGGAAGACCAGCTTGCCGATGTCGTGCAAGAGACCGGCCAGATACGCTTCGTCTGGGTCTGGGAAGCCGAGTTTTTCGGCCAGGGCGGCGGCGACGGTGGCGACGCCGATACTGTGCATCCAGAAGTTGACCCCCTTTTCCCGTTCTTCCGGCAGTCGCTGGGCAAAGGATTCGAAAATCGTCGCCGACAGAACGATGCTGCGCACGGCATTGAAGCCGAGGCGCGAGATGGCCTGGGCGATGGTGGTCACCGGCCGGCCGCCGACCGCGGCGCTGTTGGCGTAGTGCAGGATCCGGCTGGCGAGCACCTGGTCGGTGGTCAGCAGTTCGGCGATGGAGGCGAAACTGGATTCCTCCCCCTCCATGAGGCGGATGGCCTCCATGGCGATGGCTGGCAAGGTGGGTAGCCGGTCGACATCGATGGCCGCAGACAGACTCGCTGCAGGCATGTGGTCCCCTCCACGTTCCTTTCTCCTTCCCGGGCAAGAGGTCCGGTCCGGCCACAAAAAGCGACAGAAAAATTATATCGGTTTTTCGGCCGCGGAGTGAAATTAAATTTGCCGGAATTGCAAAAAAGCACGGCCGCGTCAGAGAGCCGTGCGCAACCCGTTTTCCCACCAGGAATGTCGCAACATAAAAATTGTACCACGATGTGGCATTCGCAAAAAGGACTTCCTTAATTGGCGGAAAAAGGAGTTGCCTCCGCGCAGCTCGTTTGCTACAACTTATTTTGTAAATGAACTCCGAGCCGAAGGACCTACGTCGCTGGTCGATAGGGTCCGAGGCCGATAGGGTCTGGCTGGAAACGGCCTGGCCTCCCGTGCTTGGAAAGGAGTCTGCCATGTCCACCCCCTCTTCCCTTTCGGGTCGTGGGTTGATCGACAACCACGGCCGTCCCATCACCTATTTACGTCTCGCCATCACCGACCGTTGCAATCTCCGGTGCCGCTACTGCATGCCGGCCGGAGGAGTTCCTGCGTTGCGTCATGACGAAATTTTGTCGTTCGAGGAACTCGAGCGGCTGGCGGCTATCTTTGTCGCCCTCGGGGTGCGCAAGATCCGAGTCACCGGCGGTGAACCCCTGGTGCGGCGCGGTTGCCTGCCGTTTTTGCGCCGGCTTGCTGATCTCGCGGGGCTCGATTCCCTGCATTTGACCACCAACGGTGTGGCCTTGGCGCCCTATTGTGATGAACTGGCCGCCCTCGGCATCCAGGTCAACCTGAGCCTCGACACCCTGGACCGCAAACGGTTCTGGTCCATCAGCCGGCGGGACCTGTTGCCGGCCGTCGAGAAGAGCCTGCATCGTCTGCTCGCCACCGGCCTGCCCCTCAAGATCAATACTGTGGTTTTGGCCGATACCACCGACGCCGAGATCGTTGCCGTGGCCGACCTGGCCCGGCGCCACCCGCTCACGGTGCGGTTCATCGAACGGATGCCCTTTGCCGGCCGCACCTGGCGCGATGGCGGCCGGCAAGACGAGACGGTGCGCCGGCGACTCGGCCGGCTTTTCCCCGCCATGCAGGAAGAATTCCAGGCCGGACCGGCCACCGCGGTCCTCTTCCGGATACCCGGCTGGCCGGGGCGGCTTGGCAGTATCGAGGGCTATGCCCGCCGGTTTTGTCGCACGTGCAACAAGGTGCGCATCACCCCGGCCGGCATGCTGAAGACCTGCCTGTACGACGACGGGGTGCTTGATCTCCGGCATCTGTTGCGCAGCGGCGCCACCGATGCCGCAATCGCCGACGCCATCATCCGTGCGGTCGGCAACCGGGCCGCCAACGGCTTCGTGGCCGAAGCGCGGACCGCCGCTCGGATCAAGCCGTCCATGGCCACCATCGGCGGCTGATTGAGAAAAGGGATGGCCTCATAACAGTCCGTCGAAAAAGCCATCCCTGACTTTTTCGACCACGGTTGACCAAAACAAAGTTTTGGCCAACCTCACGAATTCCTTGGCTCTTTACAGAGCCGGCGGAATTCGG
>CAYRGZ010000023.1:0-23714 GCA_964423785.1 uncultured Desulfobulbia bacterium | reverse complement strand
CGATCCGGACAATTTATAAGTCTTAAAACCGGACAACTCTATTTGTCGCTAACAGTAGTGGTTCAGCAGCCTGTTGAAGATCTCTTCTTCTGGCCCTCTTGAGCATCATAGGGTAAAATCCCTTCGTCAACGGAAAAGGTGGAAGGCCGTCGTCCGGGAGGTTTTTATGCAGCGGTTGCGGCGAGTGGTGTTCGCCGGCTTGGTTCTTTTCCTGCTGGTCGTGGTGGCCGGCTATATCCTGTTGCCGAGCCTCGTCGAGCGGGTCGTTGTCGAACTCGCCGTCCGCCGTCTGCCCGGTATCCAGGTGGAACTTGCTGTTCCTGCCGTCGGCCTCTTCGAGACCGTCTGCACCGATATTCTCTGTTCCTCGTCCCAGGAGACGATCGCCACGGCCGATGTCGTCGTGCTGCGCTACACGCCGGTAGGGATCCTGCGTGGCCGCCTTGAGACGGTAACGGTGCGGGGGCTGCGTTTTGGCGTTGACGTAAGCGGTGGAGGAGTACGGCTGCACGGCTACCAAGGAGCAGGTGGTGGTTCGGCGTCCAGTTCCCCGCCTTTTGCTGTTTTTCTCGAAAATATCGTCGTTGACGTTGAGGGTGTCGCCACCGTGTACAGTGGTGACCGGTCGCCGGTGGCGATCCGCACGCGATTGCGGCTCGACGGCCGCGATCGTGGGCGGCTGTACGGCAAACTCGCCTGCGCAGCCCGGGGAAGCCGACTCGATCTCCAGGCGGTGGCGGCCGACGGTCGGCTGGTCGTGCGGGGCGCCGGCCGGCTTTCTGCCGGCGGACTGGCCGGCTTGCTGCCGCCGGCGATCGATCTCGACGGCAGCGCCCGGCTGGCGGCCCGGGCAGCATTCGCCTGGCCCGAGTTGTCGCCGCGGGGATGGCATGTCGATATCGATGGCAGCCGGCTGCGCTTGCAGACTGCAGGGATGACCGTGCCCTCGGCCGGTACCCTTGTCCTGGACGGAGACGCCACCGGTGCCATTGCCTGGCAATGGCGAGACGCCGTTTTTGCCGGTCCGGTGGAGGGCGTTTTGCGGAATGCAAGGGGCGATATCGTCACCGGCCCGGCTGGCCGCCTGCTGACCGGTGCGGCCGGTGTCGATATCAGCGGCCTGCGGCTTGGCGGCACCTGGTACCGGAGCACGATTTCCCTGCCTCTCGATCTCTCTGCCGGCCGCAGCCCAGACGGCGGCTGGTGGCTCGCCGTCCGGCAGGATAGCGGTCCCGACTGGCGGCTGGAAGACGATGGGACAGGTGCCGCCGTTACCGCCCCCGGTCTCGATTGCCGCTTCGATCTTCCGGATCGCTGGCGCTGCCAGGCGACAGCCGATGCTCTCGTTATCGAGCGCGGTCCGGCCCGATTGCGCCTTGCCGGTCGGCTTGTGGCCACCACTACGGGAGACGATACTGTTTCCTGGCGGATTGAGGGGAAAGGTCCGGCCACCATGCACCTTGCCGATGGTAGAATTGAATCCGGGATCACCTTCAAAGCCGAGGCCAGCGCCCAGAGCGGTTCCTGGCAGGCGGAGCTGCGGGAGGGCGCCTTCCGGTTCGGATCGGTAAGCGGCGATCAGCTCGCCGGTCGGTTCTCCGGCCGGTTGCCCCTGGCGTTGGATGGCGCGGTGAGCGTAGGCGTTGTGCGGTACGGGGGCTTTACCGCCGGCCCGGTGCATCTTTCCGTCCAGGGAGAGAACACAGATGCCATCGACCTGTCGCTGCGGGCCGCCGGTCTGCCGCCGGTCGGTTTCGAACTCATGGCCACCGGCCGGCTCGTTGACGGCCGTTTGGAAGTTACCGGCAAGATCCCGGAACATTCCTTTGCCGACATTCCTCTTGAAGGTATCGGCACGGCCGGCTCTGTCGTTGCCAGCGGCCGGGTCCGGGGTAGTGTCGCCGTGGATGGCCGGCTGACGGCCCCGAAGGCGCGTCTTGATCTCGAACTTACCGACGGCCGGTTGCGAATGCCCGACCGGGCGCTCACGGTGGACGGTCTCGTCACCCGGGTACATCTCGATCTTTTGCCCGTACTCGCCAGTCGGCCGGCGGTGGTGCGCTTTGCCGGTATCCGGCTCGGCGATTACCGGTTCGGGGCTGGCAGTCTTACCGCCCAGTTGCAGCATCCCCTCGAACTCGTGGTCGATCGGGCGGCGGTGGCCTGGGCCGGCGGTACCGTCCGGTTGGCGGGGTTGCGATTGCGGCCCGGCGGTGGGGGGCTCGAGATCGACCTTGCCTGTGACCGGCTCAACCTGGCGGAGTTGCTGCGCCAGTTCGGCATCGACAACGTCGAGGGCGAAGGATCGGTCAATGGCCATATCCCACTGGTGTATCGGGATGGCCGCTTTTGGTTCGGGGACGGGTTCTTGTACTCCACGCCCGGCGATGGTGGGATCATCCGGATCGGCGGCGCGGGCGATCTGTTGACCAGCGGCATAGCGGCCGGCTCGGCTCGGTTCATGCAGCTCGATTTCGCCCAGGCCGTGTTGCGGAATTTTCGGTACGAGTGGGTGAAAATCGCCCTGTCCGACGACGGGGACGACGTGGTGCTCGCCATGCAGCTTTTCGGCCGGCCGGCCCGGCCGGTGCCCTTCCGGTACGATGAACGGTTGGGCGTCTTCCGCCGGCTCGAGGTCGAGGGGGAAGCGGGCATCGACCGGGAGATCCGGCTCGACGTCAATTTCCGCATTCCCTTCAATGAGCTGCTGGGATATGGTACAACTATCCAGAAAGCGATGGAGACCGGTCGCTAATCGGTCGGCCGCCGCGTTGTCGCGCAAAGGTTTTGGAGGTCCCCATGCGGAAGATAGCCATCATTGCCGCCCTGTCGCTGGCCATGGGCGCCGCCGCCTGCACCCGGCACGTCATCGAGTCGAGCCACCAGGTGACCGTGGCGCCGCTGGAGGTGAAGCCCATCCACATCACCATCGACATCAATATCAAGGTGGACCGGGAACTCGAGGAGTTTTTCAGCGATATCGACCAGGCCGCCGCATCCCGGGACGCCGACGCCACCAAGGAGGGAGCTCAATGACCAGGCCGAGGATTGTTGCCCTGACCCTGACCCTTGCCCTGCTGGCGGCGGTGGCCTGCCAGGCCGCCTCCATCAAGGAACGCATGCTGGCGCGCTTGCCGACGATCAACGCCCTCAAGGCTAAAGGCATCGTCGGCGAGAACAACCGTGGCCTGTTGGAATACCGGACCGACCAACGGGTGCAACAAGAGGTGGTGGAGGCGGAAAACGCCGACCGCCTCGCCGTCTATCGGGCCATCGCCAAGAAGGAAAGGGTGTCGGTGGACCTGGTCGGCGCCCGACGGGCCCGGCAGATCGCCGCCAAGGCCCCTCCCGGCACTTGGTTGCAGGACGAACGAGGCCGCTGGTACCGGAAGTGAGGTCGGCGCCGGCCGATCAATGACAACGGACAAACGCGAAAACGACCGGTTCCGGGAGATGGCGCATGGGCGACCGTCTTGCCGATCGGCGCACCCCCGGAATCGACCGGGAAAGGAACGAACCGATGGACAGAAAATCGAAGGTGCTTGATGCGAACTGGCTGCGGGGTCTGGTGCTGATACTGGTCCTCTGCCTGGGATGGCCGCTGGCTGCTACGGCGGAGGACGCCGCCACGCCGGCCAAGAAGGGCGACGCCAAGGTAGCGGTGGTGGCCGGCCGGGTTCTGACCGCCGCCGACCTCGATCGGGAACTCGAGATCATCCGGCAGCGGTTCGCCGAACGCGGTCGTCAGGTGACCGACGCCCAGCTCGACGAGATCCGCGACCAGGTGCTCGACCGGATGATCCGGCGTGAATTGCTTTACCAGGCGAGCAAGGACGCCGGTATCACCGTTACGCCGGCGGAGGTCGACGAAGGCTACCAGATGGTGCGGGCCCGCTATGCAACGGACGACGAGTTCCAGGCCATGCTCCGGCAACTGCATCTCACCGAACAGGGTCTCAAGGAGGATATCGCCCGGGAGATGGCGATCAAGAAACTCATCGACACCCGCTTTGTGCAGAAGGTGTCGGTGACCGACGACGAGGCACGCCAGTACTACGAAAAGACCAAGGAGAACTTCCGCCAGCCCGAGAGCGTGCATGCCAGTCACATCCTCATCAAGGTGGCGGCGGATGCCGACGACGAGACCAAGAAGAAGGCCCGCGAGCGGATTGAGTCCATCAAGAAGGAACTCGCCGACGGGGCCGATTTCACCGAACTGGCCAGGAAGTATTCCGAGGGCCCCAGCGCCAAGCGCGGCGGCGATCTCGGCTTTTTCCAGCGCGGTCAGATGGTCAAGCCTTTCGAGGAGGTCGCCTTCAGCCTCGATCCCGGCACGGTGAGCGACGTGGTCACCACCCGCTTCGGCTACCACCTGATCAAGGTGCACGAGCATGTCGATGAATCGGTGGTGCCCTTCGACGCCATCAAGGACCGCATCAAGGAGTACCTGAAAAAGGAAAAGATCCAGCAGCAGGTCAATGCCTATATCGACGACCTGAAGAAGAAGGTCGTCGTCACCGTTATGTGACACGCAGGTGCCGCTGTCTGTAAACGAGATCCTGATGTGTTCACGTATCCAGCAGCTGCGCCAGATCGATCTGTTCGCCCAGTTTTCCGACGCCCAGCTCGAGGCCCTGGCCGCGGCCGTCGAAGAACACCAGTATCCGGCCGGCCATCTCCTGTGCCAGGAGGGGGAACCCGGTACCGCCATGTACATCCTCTTGGCGGGCCGGCTGCGTGTCTTCAAGGGGAAACGGACCATCGTCACCATCACGCCGGTGGACTACGTCGGCGAAATGGCGATCATCGAGACCCAGCCCCGCTCCGCCGGGGTGGAGGTGGTGGAGGACAGTACGGTCCTCGTCCTGCCCGCCGAATTCTTCCATCGCTATCTGGCCGGGGAACCCGCCTGCCTCGTCGGCCTGATGCGTACGCTTTCCGCCCGTATCCGCCGTGACACCGCCATGCTGGCCGAGGAATTCGAGAAGGCGAACATCCTCGTCCATGACATGAAGAACATCCTGTCCGCCTTCGTCTTTCTCGACGGCCTGGAAAAGCAGGTCGAGGATGCGGCCCTGCGGCGCAAGATCACTTTCATGCAGGGGGCGCGGCGCGATCTCGCCATGATGATGGAAGAGGCGTTGGCCAACGCCAAGCGGCTTCAGTGGCAGCCGTGCCGCCAGGCGACCGATATCGGGGTGCTGGTCCGCGAGGTGTGCGAGGGGTTGGCCGCCAGTCATGCCGATCTGGGGGGCAAGCAGGTGTTCGTCGATGTGGCGGGGACGCCCCGGCCGGTGGTCTGCGATGCCGCTGCCATCCGCCGGGTGGTGGCCAATCTGCTCATCAACGCCGGCCAGGCGAGCTCGACCGGTGGGGTGATCTCGGTGACCGTCGATGATACCGGGGAGGATGCGGTGGCGATTACCGTCCAGGACGAGGGGCATGGTATCGAGCCGGAGATCCTGCCGTATATCTTCCAGCCCCATTTCACCACCCGGCCGGACGGCAACGGCCTTGGGCTCGCCTCCTGCCGGCGGATCGTCGAGGATGTGCATGGCGGCCGCATCGAGGTGGCGAGCACGCCCGGCAGTGGAGCCCAGTTCCGGGTGGTGTTGCCGGTGGAGAAAACAAGCAATGCAGCCTGAGGCGGATCGGTATCGGGACCGGGTGGAGCGGGCGGTTGCCTTTTTGCGTGAGCGGTGCATCCGGCCGCGGGTCGTCTGCACCCTCGGCTCCGGCCTCGGCGACGCGGCACCGGACTTGGACGGGGAGGTGGCCCTCGCCTACGAGGAGATTCCCGGCTTTCCCGTTTCCACCGCACCGGGGCATGGCGGCTATCTGCGCTACGGCGCCGTCGCCGGTCTGCCGGTGGCGATCCTCGACGGCCGGTTCCATTATTACGAGGGCTATACCACCCGGGAGGCGACCCTGCCGCTGCGGGTGCTTGCCCTGCTCGGCGCCAGGGACGCCCTCTTCGTCAGCGCCGCCGGCGGCCTCGACACCACGCTGTCGCCCGGCAGTCTGCTTTTCGTCCGCGACCACATCAATCTCATTCCCGACAACCCCTTGCGCGGGCCCAATATCGACGAGTGGGGCGAGCGGTTCGTGGATATGTCGCACGTCTACGATGCCGGGCTGCTCGCCGCCGCCCGGGCCGCGGCCCGGGATGCCGGTTGCCGGCAACCGGCCGAGGGTATCTACGTGGCGGTGCCGGGCCCGAGCCTGGAGACCCCGGCCGAGACCCGCATGTTGCGCCTGCTCGGGGCCGATGCCGTCGGCATGTCCACCGTGCCCGAGGTGATCGTCGCCCGCCATGCCGGCATGCGGGTGCTGGTGGTGGCGGTCATCGTCAACGTCAACGATCCCGACTGCATGCAGGCCATCCGGGTGGACGAGGTGCTCGCCGTGGCCGGCCGGGCCGCCGCCGAGGTCCGGCGGTTGCTCGGTGCGCTGCTCGCGCATCTTGGGGCCGGCGATCGCGGTTCGGCCTGATTTCTTTTTCGATTCCTTCCGTTTTCGGCTATAATGGATGGCGCCGGCCGGCGGTCGTTGGGCTGGCCGTCGTCAGTTACCAGATCAACAAGGAGAACGAACCATGATGTTTCCCGAGTACCGACCGCGGCGTCTGCGGCGTAACGAGACCCTGCGGGCCATGATCCGCGAGACCACCGTCTCGCCGGCCCATCTCATCTACCCGCTCTTCGTACAGCCGGGCAAGAATGTGCGCGACGAGGTGCCGTCCATGCCCGGCGTTTTTCGGCTTTCTGTCGATACCCTGGTCAAGGAGGCGCAGGAATGTCTGGCGCTCGGCGTCCGGCACGTCATCCTTTTCGGCTTGCCGGAAAAGAAGGACCCGGCCGGATCCGGCGCCTATGCCAAGGACGGTATCATCCAGCGGGCGGTGCGCGCCCTGAAGGACAAGGTGCCGGAGATGCTGGTCACCACCGACGTCTGCCTGTGCGAGTACACTGACCACGGCCATTGCGGAGTGATCATCGATCAGGAGGTGGATAACGACGCTTCCCTGGAACTGCTCGCCAAGACGGCCCTGTCCCACGCCGAGGCCGGCGCCGACATGGTCGCCCCGTCCGACATGATGGACGGCCGGGTGTCGGAGATCCGGGCCGCGTTGGACGAAAACAATTTCCATAACGTGCCGATCATGTCCTACGCGGTGAAGTACGCTTCTTCCTTCTACGGCCCGTTCCGGGATGCGGCCGACGGCGCCCCCCAGTTCGGAGACCGGCGCGGTTACCAGATGGACCCGGCCAACAGCCGCGAGGCTTTTCGTGAAGCGACCCTGGACGTGGAAGAGGGGGCCGATATCCTGATGGTCAAGCCGGCGGTGCCGTATCTCGACATCGTCAGCAAGTTGCGGGATGAGTTCGACCTGCCCATCGCCGCCTACCACGTCAGCGGCGAGTATGCCATGATCAAGGCGGCGGCCGCCAACGGCTGGGTGGACGAGGACCGGGTGGTGGACGAGACCCTGCTCTCCATCCGCCGGGCCGGCGCCGACATCATCCTGACCTACTTCGCCAAGGATTTCGCCCGCCGCTATAACGGCTGAGACGAGCGGTTATACGCTGTCACCACGGGGCCACCGCTGGAAAAATCCGGCGGTGGCCCTGTTTTTTTATTGACAGATTTTTGCCGTCGCTATATAAGACAAAAAGAATCTTATTTATCCTGTTTGTGGGCGGCACGCGCAATGTTCGGGCGGAATTTGGCTGCCGCCGTGAAAAACGGGCTTGCTTTGCCGACGGTCGTCTGTCCATAATCGAACAGGGGAGGATTCACGTCATGCGACATCTGTGTCTCGCCATCGGTCGATTCTACCTCGATGGTTTCCGCTCCATGCGGCTCGGCCGCCTGTTGTGGACCATCATCCTCATTAAGCTCATCGTCTTTTTCGGCGTCATCAAGCCGTTTTTCATGCCCGATTACCTGGACGAGCGTTTCGCCGACGAGGCCGCCAAGGCGGCCTACGTCCTCGACCGGCTCACCGAACCCGGTAGCGACGGAGGTCCGGCCGGCGGAGAAAACGGCTTGTAGCAGACACACCAACCAAAGAGGAGGACGTTTATGGGAGAACATCTGACAATGGTCGATTGGGCGAGAGCCCAGTTCGCGATGACTGCCATGTTCCACTGGATCTTCGTGCCGCTCACCCTGGGGCTGTCCTTTCTAGTCGCCTTCTTCGAAACCATCTACGTCAAGACTGGTAAGGAGGAGTGGCTACGCATCACCCGGTTCTGGATGAAGCTCTTTGCCATCAACTTCGCCATCGGGGTGGCCACCGGCATCATCCTCGAATTCGAGTTCGGCACCAACTGGTCCAACTACTCGTGGATGGTGGGCGATATCTTCGGCGCGCCGCTGGCCATCGAGGGCATCTTCGCTTTCTTCCTGGAGGCCACCTTCTTTGCGGTCATGTTCTTCGGTTGGAACCGGGTCTCCAAGCGGATGCACCTCTTTTCCACCTGGATGGTGGCGGTGGGATCCAATCTTTCCGCTCTCTGGATCCTGGTGGCCAACGGCTGGATGCAGTACCCGGTGGGCATGCGGTTCAATCCGGCCCTGGCGCGTTTCGAAATGCAGAACTTCTTCGAGGTGCTGTTTTCGCCCGTGGCGATCAGCAAGTTCACCCATGCCACGTCCTCCGGCTTTCAGCTCGCCTCACTCTTCGTCATCGCCGTCTCTTCCTGGTACCTGCTCCAGGAACGCCACCGTTCCTTTGCCCGCAAGAGCATCGTCGTCGCCTCGATTTTTGGCTTTCTGTCGTCCGGCTATCTGATCGTCACCGGTGACGAGGCGGCCCACACCAACGCCCGGGTGCAGCCGATGAAGCTCGCCGCCATGGAAGGGCTCTACACCGGCAAGTACCGGGCCGGGCTGGTGGCCGTCGGCCTGCCCAATTCCATGAAGTTGCCGGGTGACAAGCAGGACGATTTCTTCTTCAAGATCGAGATTCCCGGCCTGCTTTCCTTTCTCGCCAACCGGGATTTCGATTCCTTCGTTCCCGGTATCGACGATCTCGTCTGGGGTAACGCCAAGGAGGGCATCGTGGGGATAGACGAGAAGATGGCCCGCGGCAAGGAGGCGCTGGCCCTGCTTGCCACCTATAAGAAGTTGTACCGGACGGACCCGGCGGCCGCCGAGGCGGTCCTGGACCGTTTTCGTGCCAACGAGCGTTTTCTCGGTTACGGGTATCTTACGCGGCCCGCCGACGCCGTGCCGCCCGTGGCGCTGACCTTCTGGAGTTTCCGGGTGATGGTCATCCTCGGCACCCTCTTTCCCTTGCTTTTTCTCGCCTTTTTGGTGCAGGCGATGAAGGGGCGGCTCGGCGAGTGTCGGGGCCTGCTCAATCTCGGCGTCATCGGTGTCTTCCTCGGCTGGGTGGCCACCGAGGCGGGTTGGGTGGTGGCCGAGGTCGGCCGGCAGCCCTGGGCGATCCAGGACCTGCTGCCCACCTGGGTGGCCCGCTCCAACCTGACCACCGGCACGGTGCAGACCACCTTTTTCCTCTTCCTGACGGTCTTCGTCGTCCTCCTGATCGCCGAAGTCCGCATCATGCTCAACCAGATCAAACAAGGACCAGAGGAGGCGTAACATGATTGGCAGTCTCGACCATGCGACCCTGCAATCGTTGTGGTGGTTCATCGTCTCGGTGGTGGGCTCCCTCTTCCTTTTCCTCACCTTTGTCAACGGCGGCCAGACCCTGCTGCTCACCACCACCTACACCGAACTCGAAAAGCGGATGGTGATCAATTCCCTGGGCCGCAAGTGGGAACTCACCTTCACCACCCTGGTCCTTTTCGGTGGCGCCCTGTTCGCGGCCTTCCCGCTCTTTTACGCCACCAGTTTCGGCGGCGCCTACTGGGTATGGATCTCGATTCTGTTCACCTTCATCGTCCAGGCGGTGAGTTACGAGTACCACAAGAAGCCGGACAATCTGCTCGGGGCGTCGGTTTATGAGTTCTTCCTCTTTCTGAACGGCAGCGTCGGCATCCTGCTCATCGGCACGGCGGTCGGGACCTTTTTCACCGGCTCCGCCTTCTCCCTCAACGAGTACAATTCGGTCACCTGGCACCATTCCGCCCGGGGCCTGGAGGCGGCCGCCAACCCGTTCAACGTCAGCCTCGGCCTCTTCCTGGTCTTCGTTGCCCGGCTGCTGGGGGCCCAGTATCTGCTCAACAACATCGATTTCGCTTCCGACCCGGGCTTGGCCGTCCTGGAGGGCCGGCTGCGGCGCTCCACCTTGGTCAATTTCATCTGTTGCCTGCCGTTTCTGCTCTTTGTCTTGGGCAGCCTACTGGTGATGGAAGGCTACGCCGTGGACCCGGCCACCGGCAACGTCGTGCTCGAGAAGGGCAAGTACCTGCATAACCTGCTCGCCATGCCCCATTTCCTGCTCTTGCTCCTCGCCGGCCTGGGCCTGGTGATCTGGAGCGTAGTGCTCACCGCCTGGAAGGGGTCTGACCAGGGTATCTGGTTTGCCGGGCTGGGCACGGTGTTCGTCGGGCTCACGGTCTTCGGCATCGCCGGCTACAACGATACCGCCTTCTATCCCTCCAGCTTCGATTTGAACTCGAGCCTGACCATCCATAACGCGTCGAGCAGCCACTACACCCTTACCGCCATGTCCTACGTCGCTCTGGCGGTACCGTTCGTGCTGGGCTACATCAGCTACTTCTGGCGCCAGATGGACAGCCGCAAGCTGTCGGCCGCCGAGGCCGGCGACGAGATGGCCTACTGATGTTGCCCGCAACAACCCCATTGCACGGAGGTGTCCCATGCAGTTTGTTTTGATCGTCGGCTGGTTGGCCATGTTGGTGCTCTCCTTCAAGGGGGCCGAGATCCTGCTCGCCAAAATCGGCGAACTCGACTGATCCCAGCCCGTTGATCCCTCTCCTCTCGAAAGCGGCCGGTACTCCACTGGCCGCTTTTTTTGTGGTGGGGCAGGCAAGCCGCCGGCATGCGGCGGGACATCCCCGCGTCGGGCAAAATGTGCTTGTCAAGCGGTTTGTTAGTTTTTAATTAAATAATTTACTTTTTGATTTCAGTGGGTTGGGTAAGGTGTGGCATTTTGTCGCACTCTGAAACCGAAAAGGGGTGCTATACTGAAACATGATGAAGCCGTCCTTTCCCGCGGATTGGTAGTATTTCATGAAAGATTTCTATCGGTTTCTTGCCCAGGCGATGCGCTATCCCGATGCGGCTTGGTTCACCGCCGAGTTCGCCGGCGCCTTTCTCGCCCTTGTGGATCTCACCGGCCGGCCTGTCCCGGACGGACTTGCCGACTTGTTGCAGGCGGACGACGTTGTCGAGCAGCTGCAGATCGAACACACCCGCCTGTTCATCAACGCCGTGCCAACGGTGCCGGCGCCGCCCTATGCCTCAGCCCATCTCGACGGTCTTCTCATGGGGACCGCCGCCGAACAGGCATTGCTCTTCTATCGTCAGCATGGCTACGAACCCCGCGACAGTGCCGATCCCCCCGACGGGTTAGTGACCGAGCTGGAATTTCTCGCCCTTGTAAGTGATGATGAACAGGTGGAGGAGGAGTTCCTGGCCGGTTGCTTCCGACCCTGGTTCGGGACGTTTCGGGAAAAGGTCATTACCGAGGCGCGGCTGCCGTACTATCCGGCCGCCGTATCCTTGATCGATTTTTTCACACAGGAGGACATTGCATGACCACACGCCTTTCCCGCAGAACCTTCTTGCAATCCGCATCTGCGGCCGTGGCGGCCTTGCCGCTTGCCAGGCTGGTCCACGCCCAAACTCCCTTCAAACCAAAACCCTATACCCCGCCGGGAAGCTTTGCCGGCACCAAGACCGTTACGGGCGGCATCTGCGAGATGTGTTTCTGGCGCTGCCAGATCGTCGGCAAGGTGCGCAACGGCCGCCTGGTCAAACTCGAAGGCAACCCGAAGAGCATCGACAATGGCGCCTCGATCTGTGCCCGCGGCAATGCCGGTATCCAGTTGCTCTACGATCCCGATCGGCTGAAGTATCCGCTCAAGAATGTCGGGGAGCGGGGCAAGCCGAAATGGAAACGGATCTCCTGGGACGAGGCGCTCGAGGAGACGGCGAAGCGGCTCGGCAAGATCCAGAAGAAGTACGGTCCCCATTCGGTGGCCCTGTTTCCCCACGGCGCCTCCGCCTTCTATCCCTTGCAGTATTTCGAGTTCACCGGCACCCCGAACATCAGCGAGGCCTCTTTCTACCAGTGCCGCGGCGTTCGGGACATGGCCTACCTGACCACCTTTGGATTCGCGCCCGGCGAGCACGTGGACATGGCCAACGCCAAGGTCATTCTGCTGGTGGGCACCCACCTCGGCGAGAACATCCACGTCAGTCATATGAAGCAGTTCCTGAAGGGGCTTGAGAACGGCGCCAAGCTCATCGTGCTCGACCCCCGGTTCTCCGCCTCGGCCGCCAAGGCCGACATCTGGGTGCCCATCAAGCCGGGCACCGATACCGCCTTCTTGCTGGCGGTCATGAACCTGCTTATCACCACCGGCCGGTACGACAAGGAATTCGTCGAAAAGAATTGCACCGGCTTCGACGAGTTCAAGAAGGCCATCGCCCATGCCACCCCGGCGTGGGCCGCCAAGATTTGCGACGTGCCGGAGAAGACCATCCGCCAGGTCGCCGACCTGCTGGCCACGGGGATCCCCAATGTCGCCGTGCATCCCGGCCGGCATACCACCTGGTACGGCAACGACTTTCAACGGGCCCGGGCCCAGGCCTGCCTCACCGCCATTTTGGGGGCCTACGCCGTGCCCGGTGGCCTGATCCGGCCGAAGAACATCAAGATCGGCAAGGCCCCCTGGGGGCACGGTGTCTTTGCCGAGGACTGCGATCTCTCCACCTTCTGGCCGTTCCATCCGCCCGGCACCCCCACCGACGCCATCCGCGAGACCACCATTACCGGCAAACCGTATCCCATCAAGGCATGGGTGGTCTGGGGCCAGAATCCCATTCAGACGATCCCGAACCAGGAGCGCACCATCGCGGCCCTGAAAAAGGTGGATTTCGTCCTGGTCACCGACATCATGCCCACGGATATCACCATGTACGCCGATATCCTGTTGCCGGAAAAGAGTTATCTCGAGCGGTACGACTACATCAAGAAAGGAACCCAGTGGAATCCGGCCGACAAGCCGAAACGGTTCGTGGCCGCCCGCATGCCTTTGGTCGAGCCGATGTTCGAGCGCAAGGACTCGGTCTGGATCATCAACGAACTGGCCCGTCGGCTCGGTCATGGCGACAAGATCCCGGTCCAGTCCATCGAGGAGCACGTCGAGCGGCGTCTGGCCGTGGCCGGCCTGTCGATCGCCAAGTTGCGGCAGATGGACGGTATCTACATCGAGGACGGGGTCTCTCCCTATGCGCCTGCCGGCAAGAGGGAATTCGAGTTCGACACCGATTCCGGCAAGATCGAGCTGTACTCGGAACAGGTGGCCGACAACGACTTTCCCGGCGCGCCGGCCTTCATCCCGCCCGAGGACGTGCCGGCCGGCTACGCCCGCCTCGTTTACGGCCGGTCGCCGGTGCATAGTTTCAACCGCACCCAGAACAACGTCTGGCTGCACAACGAGATGCCCGAGAACCCGCTGTGGATCAACGATACGGTGGCGGCCAAGATGGGCATCAAGGACGGCGACCGCATCATGCTGGTCAACCAGGACGGTGTCCGGTCCCGCACCAGCACGGTGGTCAAGGTGACACCGGGCATCCGGCCGGATACGGTCTTCCTCGCCCACGGCTACGGAAGCATGAACCCGGAACTGCGGGTGGCACACGACCAGGGAATCGACGACCAGAGTCTCATCACCCGCTTCGCCATCGACAAGGAGACCGGTGCCACCGGCATGCGGGTCAACTTCGTCAAGATCGTCAAGGACGGCAAGGTGTTGTCGTTTCCCGCCTGATCGGCGGACGCGTTTGCTTGCATCGTCATCGAGTCGCTGAAAGGATGATGAACCCGTGATAACTCGTAGTCGGTCCAGGTTCGACACGATATTTCAACTGGTTACAAACGCTGAACTCGATGGAATCGCACTTTTTGCGGTTCCATCAAAAGGAGAACTGCCGTGAAGCAATATGCCATGATCATCGATCTGAATCGTTGCGTGGGCTGCCATGCCTGCGCCGTCGCCTGCAAGGCGGAATGGGACGTGCCCGTCGATCAGGGCCGTAACTGGGTGCGCCGTCTGGGGCCGGCCAATACCCCCTTCGGGCTCGCCGCCACCTACTATCCGGGACTGTGTAACCACTGCGACAAGCCGGCCTGCGTGCCGGTGTGCCCGGCCGATCCGGTCACCCGGACCTTCACCGATCCGGACAGCGGCAAGACCGTCACCATGGAAGTGGCGGCGACCTGGAAGGATCCCTTCAACGGCGCGGTGCTGATCGACAAAGAGCGTTGTCTCGGCTGCGGCGCCTGTGCCGACGCCTGTCCCTACGGGGCGCGGTATGTGAACGAGGAAGGGGATGAGCCCAAGGCGGACAAGTGCACCTTCTGCGTCGAGCGCCTGGCCGTGGGGCTGCAACCCGCCTGCGTGCAGACCTGCCTGGCAGGGGCGCGCATCTTCGGCGATGTGAACGATCCTAACTCCGAGGTCGCCGCCTATATCAAGAAGGGCGCCATCCGCCTGGAGTCGGCGGCGGTAAAGATCGGCCCCAACGTGCGCTACTTCGGCAACAAGCGCGATCTGCACCTCTTGGCCACGACCTGCACGCCCACCTCGATGCCGGAGGCCAACCTGCGCCGCACCATGTTCGCCACCCTGTGGCGTTCCCTCGAGCGGGGGAATCGGCTCGTGCGTGGCTGACCGGCGATTTCTTGCGTGTTTGCTCGGTTGACGGCGCCCCGTTGGGCGCCGTTTTTTTTGGCACGCCCCTGCTTCGACATTTTTGTCGTCGCTGGCTGAGTTTGTCGATTTTCGTAATGCGTCGAGAAGTATAACATACTGATAATACAGGATTTATAAAAAAGTTGTTTTGGCACGCTGTGTGAAGATACAGGAAGGCAACGTATGCGGGCGCATCACGGAGAATCGCGCCGAACCAGAAGTATCAACTACCTAAAGGAGGTACAACATGTTCAAGTCATTCAAAGCAGCCCTTGGTGCGACAGCCTTGCTTGCCGGCCTCACTCTCACCGCGGCGCCGGCCTGGTCCCAGACCGATTACAGCAGCATGTCCACCGATGAACTGGCGGCCATGCGTGGCACCCTGCGTGATGCCCCGGCCGAGGAGCGGGAGGCGTTCCGGCAGGAATGGCAGTCGCGGGTGAGTACCATGAGTCAGGAAGAACGGCAGTCGTATGGCCGGCCGGCCAACGCCGGTAGCGGGGATGGTACCGGCATCCGCCAAGGCACCAGATCGCGCCTGGGAAGTGGCAGCAGCATGGGGATGGGCCGTGGCATGGGTCGTGGTATGGGACGCGGCCGGCGGTAAGAGGTTACGAAAAAGCCAGTCGTGGCTTTTTCAGGTGGTGTACCAACGTTTTTTTCATCCTCTGTTCCTCTCTGTGGGCGAGGGTGTCGGGCGCTCCGACACCCTCGCTTTTTTTACGCCGGTGTACTATGGTCGGAAGCGTGATGTGTTTCCTCCTTGGCATCGGCCTCCTGATTTGTGGTTTCTGTGTTGCACCGTCAAACGCGGCGGGATTTTCTGCAGTCGTGGATCTGGCGACCGGCTACGATGACAACGCGCCGCTGGCCGCGACCCCGCAGGGATCGGCCTTCGCCGCCTATGGCCTGGCGTTGCAGCATGTCGTGCCGCCGTCGGCCGAGTCCTTGGCAGTGGAATGGTATGTCGCTGCCCAGTACCGGGACTATTTCCGCCTGCCCGATACCGGCCGGCTGACGGCAGGCGCCACCCTGTACGCGTCGCTGTTTCAGGATCGGTTGCAGCCGGCAATCACGGCCGAGACCACGGCGTACCGGGACGACATGTTGCCCGAGGAGGAACACGACGAAATACTGGCGGCCGTTTCCGTGGAATGGCTGACCTCCGGCCGGCTGACCCTGGCCGCGACGCAGAGCTGGAGCCGGCGGCAATATCGTAACCTCCAGCCGGTGCTGGGCCAGGGCCGCGGTTTCCGGTTACCGGTGCCGGGTCGGGACGACGACCACCGTCGGACCGAAGTGGCCGCCACCCTGTTTTTGACCCCGGTGTTGCAGTCCTCTTTGGTCATGGAGTATGCAACGAACGATTCTTCCCTGGTCCGCGAATCGTATCTTCGGCGGGGTGGGGCGTTTTCCCTGGTCTGGACGCCGACCGATGCCACCGAAATCGTCGTCGGTGCCGCCCTCCAGCGGGACGAGTTCCGACGGCGTGGTGACGGCCGGCAGCGGACCGATACCAACCTTTCCTTTACCTGGCGGCTCAATCGTACTCTCGGCCGGGATCGGCAATTTTTTCTGGAAGTGACACGGCGGGACAATGATTCTACCCTGAGCACGGAGATCTATCGACAGACGGTGTCGCAATGCGGTTTGTCTTGGTATTTCTAGCGATGTGGCTGGCGGTGTTGCCGGCCGCCTCTCCGGTCGCGGCCGCGGACGTCGTTCTGGGCCGGATCGTGGCCGTGGAGCCGGAAACCGGCCAGATACGGCTGGAGGTGGCCGATAGCAGCGGTATCGCCGCCCCGGCAGCGACCGAGGATGGGAAAAAGATCGTGGTGCTCGCGGTCGGGAAAGAGGAGCTTACCGCCAAAGACGGTCGCCGGCTGCGACCGGGCGACATGGTGCGGGTCTGGGGGGATTTCATCCAGGACCAGGGGCGGTCTCTTTTTCGCGTGCAACGCCTGGCACCGGCCGGAGCGTGGGGCCGGCGGGCCGATCCCACCGGGGTACGCGCCCGGCTGGGACGTTCCGGCAGGGCGACCAGTTGGGCGCGGGGCAGGGGGACGAGAAAGGGAGGCCGCCACTGATGGGTGGGCCCCAGACAGAGAGGAAGACCGGCGAGTCCGCCGCTTCGTTGCCCTCGTTTTCCAAGAAAGGCAACTTCCTGGTCATCGGCGCGCTGGTCGGTATCGTGCTCCTCTATTTCAGTTGGCAGGTACGCCACTCCACCCGGATCTTTCTAGCGCATGCCCGGCAGCAATCGCGCATGCTGGCCGACGTCATCCGGCTCAACGCCGAGCACAGCCTGTTGAGCCGCCGTTTGCTCGAAAAGACCGTACAACGCTTTCTCGCCAACTCGGTGCAGTTCATCGCCTATCTCGACGACGTCGAACCCTTCACCGGCGGTGAATTGACCGCCTTCGCGCAAGAGGCCGGACTGGCGGGCATCACCATCATTTCGGGCGATCCCGCGCCAGAAGAGCGCTCTCGCGTCGAGGGTCCGAGCGGCTGGCTGGCTGGTGAAGCGCCGCCTCCCGGCGTGCTCGTCCATCGCCCCGACAGCCATCTCTATCTTTTGAGCAAGCACGATCCGGACACGGATCGGACGATCGTCATCGGTTTTGACGCCACCTATATGGAACAGCTGGAAAGCCAGACCGGCCTGCCCCGCCTGCTCGCCGCCCTCGGCCGCATGCCGGGTATCAGGCGGGTGGAGATCGAACCAGGGGACGGCCAGGGGATGGCGGATCCCGGTCGTCAGCAACTCCAGGTGGAGACCAACGCCGATGCAAAGACCGTGGCCGTGCGGTTGCCGCTCGGTCGGGGCCGTCTTCTCGTCTCCTTGGACGCCTCCCACTACTTTGCTCGGGTACGACAACTGTGGCGGGAGTTTTTCGTCTTCAGTCTGGGGATCGTCGGGCTGGGGCTGTTTTTTTCCTGGCTGCTGTCCCGCTACCAGCAGGCCTACATTGCGCAACTGCGCCGGATCGACCAACAGATGGCAAAGCAGCGCGAGGAAGCCGCCCTGGGACGGGCCGCCGCCACCCTGTCCCATGAGATAAAAAATCCCTTGAACGCCATCAACATGGGGCTGCAGCGGCTCCAGTTCGAGGCCGACAACCTGCCGGACGAACATCGACACCTGCTCGTCTCCATGCAGCAGGCGGTGCAGCGGACCAACCGGATCGTCACCGATCTCTTACGCTATGCTTCCCCCATCGTGCCCCGCAAGAAACGGTTCGTGCTCACGGACATCGTTTCCTCCACCCTGGAGCTGTACCGGCAGGTTTGCCGGCAACAAAACATCACGGTAGAGTACGACGACGGCTGCCGGCCGACCGTGGACGGCGATGCCGACCTGTTGGGCCAGGCGTTCGAAAACCTGTGCAAGAACGCGGTCGAGGCCCAGCCGCACGGCGGCTTTTTGCGGCTCGCGGTCGCCTGTACGGACAACGAGGCGTTGGTGACGTTGGAAAACGGTGGGCTGGCATCCGATATCGAGGACCTGCGCGTCCTTCTGGAACCGTACGTCACTACCAAGGCGCGGGGCAGCGGCCTTGGCCTGGCCATTGCCCGGCAGATAATCACCGCCCACGAGGGCGACCTGAGACTGTCCTCCCCGGCGCCGGGCGTGTTGCGGACCGTCGTGGTGCTGCCGCTCGCCGACGCCGGCCAAACCGCGGCCCTGTGATGTTCCTTCTCCCAGCCACCGCACCTTTTCGAGAACACGACCATGAATATCCTCATTGTGGATGACGATGATCTGCAGCGGGACATGCTGCGCGGCTTCCTGGTCAAACAGGGCTACGAGACCTACGCTGCGGCAAGCGGCAGCGAGGGGCTGCGGCTGTTTGCCGAGCATCCCATCCAGCTCGTCCTGCTCGACCACCGCATGGACGACATGAACGGCGACGAGGTGCTCGCCCGCATGAAGCAGCAGAATCCCCTGGTGCGGGCCATCATGATAACCGCCTATGGCGCCGTCGATACCGCGGTGCGGGTGATGCGGCTCGGCGCCGATGATTTTCTCGAAAAGCCGGTGGACCTGGCCGAGTTGCTCGACAAGATACGCCGGATCGAACAGGAACTGCTGGTCGAGGAAGATGCCGACAGTGTGGCCGAAACTCTGGAGGAGCACAAGCTGCCGCTTACCGTCGTCGGCGACAGCGCGGCAATGAAAGAACTCCTCTCCGTGGTGCGGCGGGTGGCGGCTACGCCTTGGACCGCTTTGATCAGGGGGGAAACCGGCACGGGCAAGGAACTGATCGCCCACCTCATCCACTTGCTCAGCGCCCGCGCCCAAGGACCGTTCATCGCGGTGAACTGTGCTGCCATCCCGGAACAGCTCTTCGAGTCGGAGCTGTTCGGCCATGAGAAAGGCGCCTTCACCGGTGCCACTGCCCAGCGCAAAGGGCGTTTCGAACTGGCCCAGGGTGGCAGCCTCTTTCTGGATGAGATCGGCGAGCTGCCGTCCGCCATGCAGGCCAAACTGCTGCGCGCCTTGCAGGAAAAGCGTATCTGCCGGGTGGGCGGTGAGAAGGATATCGCGGTCGATGTCCGGTTGCTGGCGGCCACCAACCGGGATCTGCAGCAACTGGTACGGGAGGGCCGCTTTCGTGAGGACCTTTATTATCGGCTCCACGTACTCGAGATCGAGATTCCCCCCCTGCGGCACCGCAAGGAAGACATTCCCCAACTGGTCGATTTCTTCCTTTGCAAGTATGCCTTGGACGAAAAACGGTTTTCCAGCGAGGCGCTCGCCACCCTGGTCAAGTACCATTTTCCCGGCAACGTCCGGGAGTTGGAACATATCGTCCAGCGCACCGTTGCCTTGGCCCGCGGGCGTACGATCCAGGTGAGCGATTTGCCGCCGGAGGTGCGGCAGCCGCCACTGGAGGCACGCGGGCCGCTCACCGAGCGGCTGGAGCAGGTGGAACGACAGATGATTCTGGAGGCGCTCGAGGCCCACGACTGGGTCCAAACCAAAGCGGCCGCCGACCTCGGCATCAGTGAACGCGTCCTGCGCTACAAGATGGCCAAGCACGGCCTGAAGAAACCGCGTTGATGTAACTGATCACGGGGTGCCCCGACTACAGCCCTTACCGCGTACCAATTCCATACTTTTTCATCCACTTCCACAACGTCACCCGGCTGACGCCGAGCAGGGCGGCGGCCTGGCCGCGGTGGCCGCCGGTGCGCTCCAGAGCGGCGAGGATTTGCCGGCGCCTGTCCGCCGCCTGGGGTGAGGGCGACGGGATGGTATCGTTGCCGGCGGCCGGCGGCGGCTGGCGGATGTGGGAGGGGAGGTGGGCGGCGGTGATCGTGCCCTCGCGGCAGACGACGAAGGCGTATTCGATGACGTTCATCAGCTCCCGGACGTTGCCGGGCCAAGGGTAGCGGGTCAGGATCTCCAAGGCCTCGTTGTCGATTCCGGTTATCGGGTTGCCGGTTTTCCGCCGGGTGTTTCGTATGCACTCTTCGACCAGCAGCGGGATGTCCGTTATTCGCTCCCGCAGGGGCGGCAGGGTGATGGGGACCACGTTGATCCGGAAGTAGAGATCCTCGCGGAACGCCCCTTGGGCGATGAGCTTTCCCAGATCCTTATGGGTGGCACAGATCACCCGCACGTCGATCTTGATGGGGCGATGATCCCCAACCCGTTCGATTTCCTTTTCCTGTAATACTCGCAGCAACTTGGTCTGGGTGGCGAGCGGCAGATCGCCGATTTCGTCCAGGAAGATGCTGCCGCCGTCCGCCGCCTCGAACCGGCCGATGCGCTTGTAGGCCGCGCCGGTGAACGCCCCCTTGACGTGGCCGAAAAGTTCGCTCTCCAGGAGATTGTCGTTCAAGGCCGCGCAGTTGACCTTGATGAAGGGACCGCGTGCCCGCGGACTCTGTTGGTGAAGGGCGCTGGCGAGGAGTTCCTTGCCGGTTCCCGATTCGCCGTAGATGACCACCGGCGCGTCGGACTGCGCCGCGCTGGCGGCCAGGTCCAGCACCTGGCGCATGGCCGGCGATTCGCCGATGATGGGGCTTTCTCCGGTGCGGGAACGGAGCTGCCGCCGCAGGGAGGCGATGACCTTCTCGCTGGCAACGACTTGGCTGAGGTCGGTGAGGGTCTCGACCCCGCCGATGATGCGGCCGACCTCGTCGCGGATCACGGTGGCGTTCTTCAAGAGGTGGAGCGGTCGGCCGTCCCGGCGGCGGAAAATGCATTCCGAGCGGTGTACCTCTCCCTTCTTGAAGAGGGCACAGTATTTGTCCCGGCCATCGGCCCGGGCCGTGAAGCACCGGTCGCACTGGAATATCTCGCAGCTCTTGCCGCGCAGCTCTGCGTTCGTGTAGCCGAGCAGGGACTCGAAGGCCCGGTTGACGAAAAGTATCCTGCCGTCCGGGTCCACCAGCATGAGCCCTTCTTCCATCGTGTCGATGACCGCCTTCCAGAGGGTGTCGTCCAGGGGAAAGTGCATGGGGGCCTCCTGTTGATTGTTAACTGTTAACTTAACGCGGAAACAAACAGGAAACAACTGGGGAGGCAGGCAACATCCCGACAGGCAAGACTGTCCGTTCGGATTTTCGATTTTCTTCAGTGAAAACCATATGATGGTGGCGACCACCGAGGGTGGCTCCCAGGTTGGCACCGGTGTTGCTGATAGTCCGCTACCAAACCGACTGTAGGCAGCACGGATAACCAACGACAAGGAGAAAAATCATGCAGAAAGACGATGTGTTTGCAACCTCCACGGAGAAGGACATCAATCAGTTCGTCAGCGATCTCGGCCGGGTGGCCAAGAAGTACGGCTTCATCATCCACAACGAGGACAAGATGGAACTGGCCAACACCTTCGGGGCGCATGGAGTAGAGGTGGCCGAAGGGTTCGACCTGCACATGATCCAGCTCTGCAAGCCGGAAAAGGCTGCCAAGAGCCTGATGACCAACCCGGAACGCGCCATCCTGATGCCCAAGTTCATCATGACCTTCAGCGCCGACGGCAAGACCCAGATCCGTTTTCTGCGGTTCAGCCAGGAGAACATCCGCAACGTGGTGGACGACGACCAGTTCCCGGCCTCCCTGGCGGAGACGTACAAAGTGATCGAGCAGATCATCGAAGAGGCCCGATAACCAAGGGGGCGATACCATGTGGAATATCCTGATCAAGATCAACAAGAAACTGGTGATCGCCATTCCGGTGATGATGGCGGCCGGATTTCTCTTCGGCCTGCAGGTCGATGCCGGTATCGTCAAGCAGTTGAAGAAACTGATCATGCCGCTCACCTTTCTCATGGTCTATCCCATGATGGTCACCCTCAACATCAAGCATCTGAAAGAGGGAATCAAGAACGTGCGGCTGCAGGTCCTGACCCAGGCGATCAACTTCGGTATCATCCCCTTTCTGGCCTACGGTCTTGGCCTTTATTTCTTCAAGGGCCAGCCGTACATGGCCCTGGGGCTGCTGCTCGCCTCGCTCTTGCCCACCAGCGGTATGACCATCTCCTGGACCGGCTTTGCCAAGGGAAACATGGGCGCGGCGATCAACATGACGGTCATCGGCCTCACCGCCGGCTCGCTGGCCACGCCGTTTTATGTCCAGTGGCTCATGGGCACCAAGGTGGACGTCAATGTGGTTCTGGTGATCAAGCAGATCGTGCTCATTGTCTTCGTGCCCATGCTGCTCGGCGCCATGACCCGGTCGGCTCTGCTCAGGCGCTACCCCATGCCGGTGTTCAAAAAGGAGATCGCCCCGCGCTTTCCGGCTCTGTCGACCCTTGGGGTGCTGGGCATCGTCTTCGTGGCCCTGGCCCTGAAGGCGCGGACCATCGCCCAAGACCCGGCCATCCTCGGCGCCATCTTCGTGCCGCTCGTCATCATCTACACGGTGAACTTCACCCTGGGCACCGTGGTGGGCAAACTCTTCTTTCCCCGCGGCGACGCCATCGCCCTGGTGTACGGCACGGTGATGCGCAATCTTTCCATTGCGCTGGCCATCGCCATCAACGCCTTCGGGGTGGAAGGGGCCAATGCCGCCCTGGTGATCGCCGCCTCCTACATCATCCAGGTCCAGTCGGCGGCTTGGTATGTGAAGCTGACCGATGTCTTCTTCGGCCCGGTGGCCGAGGCGACCGAAGGAGCGGCCCGGTGACGCGGCCGCGTGTTGTCATGACCATGCGTTCTCCCATCGATTACCGAAACGACTGTTGAACCGGCATCCGGGACGTGCGTGCACGTCTGGCACAGTGCGAGCCGAACCAGTCGTTCGTCGTCATCTGCGATCACGACATGGTCCCGCACCTCGAACGGGTCATTCTTTGGGCGGGAGGTCGTATCCTGGAGAGGCGGCGCGACCGGGAAGGCACAATCCTGACCATACGGAAAGAGCCATGACCAAGACGACCCACTCTGCCGGAAGATCGGCTTCTGTGTTTTTTTACGCCCTGGTGCTGGTTGCGGTAATCGTCGCCCTGTCCCAGGGTTCGACGATGCTCTGGGGCAGCAAAACCGCAGAAAAGCGTGAGGCGCCGGCTCCGGCCCGACTGCTTCGCCTGCGGCACTTGCATCACGGCGTGTCCGACCGGCTCCATCCGCTTTACCGCCCGACCGATACCAGACGAGGAGTCCTAACAGTCCGTCGAAAAAGCCATCCCTGGCTTTTTCGACCACGGTTGGCCAAAACAAAGTTTCGGCCAACCTCACGAATTCCTTGGCTCTTTCAGAGCCGGCGGAATTCGGCGGCACGTCCCTGTGCCGCACACAGCCCGTTTTTCAACGGGCTGCTAAAGCCTCCTTTGCAAACGCACCGCCGGCCTTTTTCGGCTATTTCCCGTTCGCTTCCGAGGTGTGCCACCGATTCT
>CAYRGZ010000022.1:0-23977 GCA_964423785.1 uncultured Desulfobulbia bacterium | reverse complement strand
CAGCTTTCCTTAAGGAATTGCCATGGCAGACCTGGACCGACTACGAGTTGGCGTCGGCGGTTCACCTTTCGGCCAACCTCACGAACCAACAATCCAGCAACCCAGCGAAAAAAGCATGAAAAAAGCACTCATCACCGGCATTACCGGCCAGGACGGCTCCTATCTCTCGGAATTTCTCCTCGCCAAGGGCTACGAGGTGCACGGGGTCAAACGGCGCACCTCCTTGTTCAACACGGACCGCATCGACCACCTCTACCAGGACCCGCACAACGAAAACCGCCGCTTCATCCTGCACCACGGCGACATGACCGACTCATCGAGCCTCATCCACATCATCGAGCGGGTGCGGCCGGACGAGATCTACAACCTGGCGGCCCAATCGCACGTGGCGGTCTCCTTCGAGGAACCGGAGTACACCGCCAACGCCGACGCGCTCGGCACCCTGCGATTGCTGGAGGCGATCCGCACCCTGAAGCTCACCGACACCACCCGCTTCTACCAGGCATCGACGTCGGAACTGTACGGCCTGGTGCAGGAGATGCCGCAGACCGAAACGACCCCCTTCTACCCCCGCTCGCCGTACGCGGTAGCCAAGCTCTACTCGTACTGGATCACGGTCAACTACCGCGAGGCCTACGGCATCTTCGCCTGCAACGGCATCCTCTTCAACCACGAATCCCCCCGTCGGGGTGAGACCTTCGTCACCCGCAAGATCACCCGGGCGCTCGCCCGCATCAAGCTCGGCCTGCAGGACTGCCTCTACCTCGGCAACCTGGACGCCAAGCGGGACTGGGGCCACGCCCGCGACTACGTGGAGATGATGTGGCTCATGCTCCAACAGGATACTCCGGAGGACTATGTCATCGCCACCGGCGAGCAGCACTCGGTACGGGAATTCGTCGAGACGGCGGCGGCCGAGATCGGCATCACCATAGAATGGCGGGGCTCCGGGATCGAGGAACGGGGCATCGACACCGCCACCGGCAAGACCATCGTGGCGGTGGACCCGCGCTATTTCAGGCCCACCGAAGTGGAAACCCTGCTGGGTGACCCGGGCAAGGCGCGCCGGAAGCTAGGCTGGCGGCCGCGGACCACCTTCCAGGAACTGGTGCGGGAGATGATGGCAAGCGACATGGAAGAGGCCCGGCGCGACCACCTGTGCGCCCAATCCGGCTATCGCACCTACAATCACCACGAATGACCATGAACGACACTCCTTCCCAGCAGCCGGCCAGGAGCAGCGCCATCGCGCCGGATGCACCGGTCTACGTGGCCGGCCACCGCGGCCTGGTAGGCGCGGCCATGGTCCGGGCGTTTACCCGGCGCGGCCACCAGAATATCGTCACCCGCACCCATGCCGAGCTCGATCTCACCGACGGGCCGGCGGTGCGGGAATTCTTCACCGCGACCCGGCCGCAGATCGTGATCGTCGCCGCCGCCAAGGTGGGTGGCATTCTCGCCAACAACACCTACCCGGCCGAGTTCATTCACCAGAACCTGGCCATCGAACTCAACTGCATTCACGAGGCGTATCGACACGGGGTGGATCGGCTGCTTTTTCTGGGCAGTTCTTGCATCTATCCCCGCCTCTGCCCCCAGCCGATCAAGGAAGAGTACCTGCTCACCGGTCCCCTGGAACCCACCAATGCGCCGTATGCGGTGGCCAAGATCGCCGGCATCGAGATGTGCCGCAGCTACCGCCGCCAGTACGGCTGCCGCTTCCGGTCGGTGATGCCCACCAACCTGTACGGCCCGGGCGACAACTTCGATCTCGAAACCTCCCACGTCCTGCCGGCCCTGATCCGCAAGTTCCACCTCGCAAAACTCGTCCGTGCCGGCGACGCCGACGGTATCCGGCACGATATCGAGCGATTCGGCCCTTTGCCCGCCGATGTCCGCACGGCCTTGGGCATCGACGACAGCGGCCGGCCGACCAGCGAACCGTGCGTACTGCTCTGGGGCTCCGGCCGGGCGCGGCGCGAATTCCTGCACGTGGATGATCTCGCCGATGCCTGCCTCTTCCTCCTCGAACGGGACGACGGCCACGACCTCGTCAACATCGGGGTCGGCCGGGACATCACCATCGCCGAACTCGCCCGCCTGGTGGCCGAGATCGTCGGCTACGACGGCGCCATCCGCTTCGATACCGACAAGCCCGACGGCACCCCCCGCAAGGTCCTCGACGTCAGCCGGCTGACCACCCTCGGCTGGCAGGCGCGCATCACGTTGCGCCAGGGGATCACCGACACCTACCGCTGGTACCTGGAACAAATCAGGGGATAGGAAAACGCCACTCTCGGACGGTTCGAAAAGGAGGGCATCCCAAATGCCAGACAAAACGAACACCGAGCTGCCAGGCCCCGGCGGCAACGAGTTCCGGCTGTCACCCAGGCAGACCGAGGAACTGCTACACCTGATGCTCAAAACACTTGAGAACAGTATCGAAGGGGTAGTGGTGACCGATGCCGGTGGCACCATCAAGATGGTCAATCGGGCCTTCACCCGCATAACCGGCTACCAACCGGCAGAGGTGATCGGCAAGAATCCTCGCCTGCTCAAATCCGACCGCCATGATCAGACGTTTTATGCGGAATTATGGCAGCGTATCGGGCAGCACGGCCAATGGCAGGGAGAGATATGGAACCGACGCAAAAACGGTGAAGTTTACCTCGAATTCTTGACGATTACCGCGATCAGGAACTCGGAGGGAAAGATTTCGTATTACATCGGGGTATTCCATGATCTGAGCGAAATCAAGTCCCACGAGGAGCGGCTCACCTACCAGATGCATCACGATGCCCTGACCGGGCTTCCCAACCGGATGCTCTGTCTCGACCGGCTGGAAACGGCCCTGACCCGTGCCAAGCGCCATGAACAGAAACTGGCCGTGCTCTACCTCGACGTGGATAACTTCAAGCGATTCAACGAAAGTATGGGGCATACTTTCGGGGACCAGTTGCTCAAGGAACTCTCCAGACGACTGGTGGCCCATGTCCGAGAGGGGGATACCGTATGCCGGCTGGGAGGGGATGAGTTCATTATCATTCTCGAAGGGCTGAAGCATGAAAAGAGCGCCAGCACCCTCATTAAGCGGCTGTTCGACTGTGTTGCCCAGCCGTTGCATCTGCAGGGCAAGGATTATTACCTGAGCATCAGCATTGGGATCACCTTTTTTCCGGCCGACGGCGATACCGCCGAAACCCTGATCAAGAACGCGGATACCGCCATGTATCGCGCCAAGAGAGAAGGGGGCAACAGATATCGGATCTTCACCCGGGCAATGAACGACAAGGTCGTCCACCGCCTGACCTTGGAACATTCCTTGCGCCGGGCGCTCGAGCGGCAGGAATTCCTGGTGTACTATCAACCAAAGGCAAGCCTGAGGAGCAACAGGGTAGTCGGGGTCGAAGCCTTGGTTCGCTGGCGCAGGAGCGACGGCAGCCTCGTCTCGCCTCTGGATTTCATCCCCCTGGCCGAAGAGACCGGCCTCATCATCCCGCTGGGCGACTGGGTTCTCGCCACCGCCTGTCGGCAGGCGGCAGAGTGGCGGCGGGCCGGCCATGAGGTGACGCTGTCCGTCAACCTGTCCCCCCGCCAGTTTCGCCGCAGCAAACTGGTCGAAAAGATCGATTCGGTGCTCAGCGAAACAGATTTTCCCGGCCGTCTCCTGGAATTCGAAATCACCGAGGCAACGGTCATCGAACGTGAAAAACGGACCATAAACATTCTCAACCGGCTGAAAGAACGCGGGGTTCAAGTCTCTATCGACGACTTCGGCACCGGGTATTCTTCCCTGTATTATCTGAAAAAACTTCCCATCGACGCACTGAAAATCGACAAGATGTTTGTCATGGACCTGCCCGACAACGAAGATGACCGGGCCATCACCTCGGCCATTATCTCCCTGGCCAGAAACCTCCGCCTGAAAGTCATCGCCGAAGGAGTGGCAACCGTTTCCCAGCTGAATTTTCTGCGGAGCCGTGACTGTGACGAAATCCAGGGTTTCCTGCTCAGCCGCCCTCTTCCAGTCGACAAGTTGCTGGATTTTCTGAACCAGAACAGCCCATCGCTGCCCCTCTTGCAGTCGAGTTGATCAGGCAACAGGGATTTCAGGAGCGGGTTTCCCGGTTCCCCCGGCCCAGTCGTTCCACCACCTTGCGGAAGTAAGCGTCCTCCACGGGGAGATTGGCCGGTCGGCCACGAACCTGCTCCAGCTTGCGCAACAGCACCTCGAGGCGGCGCATCTGGCGCAGGCGGGTCTGCTCATCCTTGGCGGCGGCCAAGAGATCCTCGGTGCGGTCGATCTCGCGGCGCGTCTCGATTTCCGGCGGCAGAAAGCCGGCATTCTTGAGAATCTTGTAGGCCATCTTCAGATCGTCCGGCACGAAACCGTTGTCTTCCTCAAGGGGCAGGGGGCGGTTACGCCATTCGGGATGGCTCAGCCGGCCTTCGTCGATGGCCTGCTGGATCCGTCGTTCAGCGATCTGTTGCCAGACATCCATGCCGAAAATCCTCCATGCAACGCCCCGTCAGGGGCGACCACCGGGCTCGGAATCCACCACCACCGTACCGCGGGGCAATTGATCGTCGAGCACGAGCCGCACCCCGTCCAGGAGCCCCAAAGCGGCGAGACGGTTCCAGCACCGCCGGCCGGGACCGTAGAGCACGGACAGATCCCGGCGGGCGACGCGCAGCACCCGGGGGCCGTGGCCGGCGGCAAGCCGCGCCCGCACCCGCTTGAACAACAAACGCGCCGCCACCAATTCGCCGAAGGCGGGATGATGGGGGCCGGCCACGAGATTGCGCCGCAGGGCGTCGGTCTCCTGCAGGCCGAGGCGGACGACCGGAATGCCGGCCTGCTCGAAGATAGCCTTCAACCGGCCGGTCCCCACCACCGCCGCGGCCAGGGACAGAGGCCGGTAACGGCCGGCCGCATACCATCGGGCCAGTTCGGTGCCCCGCACCACCAGGGTGGGATGGATGCGGACGAAATCGGGCCCCAGGTCGACGAGCCGGCGGGCGGTGGCAAGCAGGGAACCGGTGGTCTCGCCCGGCAGGCCGACCATCAGGTGGACGCCGACCCGCATGCCGTGCTCCTGCAACAGCCGGACGGCCGAGATGCCGGCCGCCGCGTCGTGTCCGCGCCGACAAAGGGCAAGGACCCGGTCGTCGAGACTCTGCAGCCCGATTTCCACCGTTTGCACCCCGTATTCGGCGAGAAACCGGCAGAGCCCATCGTCCAAAGCGTCTGGCCGGGTGGAAAGGCGGATCCCCGCAACTACCCCCTGATCGAGCCACGGCCGGACGACGGCCAGCAACCGGTGCTGGTGTTCCGGGGCCAGGGCGGTGAAACTGCCGCCATAGAAGGCCAGTTCCGCGGCCGCCTCCCCTGGACGACGGGACGCGGCCCGCTCGGCGAGGTAATCGGCCACCGCCGCCGGATCGAGGGGCCGGCGCGCCACCCCGGTCACCGCCGCCTGATTGCAAAATACACAGCGGTAAGGACAGCCCTGTTGGGGCAGGAAAAGGGGCCAGACGGGTCGGCGGCGGACCGCCGGTTCACGAATGCTCTTCTCCGCCATCCCGATCATCGACCGGCAACAGGTCGCCGGCTGCCAACCGCTCCAGGGCCTCGGCGGCCGCCATCTTCTCGGCCGTCTTCTTGGAGCTGCCGCTCCCCCGGCCGAGCGGCCGGCCGCGGAACCAGACCTCCATCGTGAAGGTTTTGGCGTGGTCCGGCCCCGTCTCGTCCACCAGGACGTACTCCGGTGTTTCGCCGTAATGGGCCTGCAGGTATTCCTGCAGCCGGTTCTTGCTCTCGCCGCGGACCAAGAGACGGGGCGCCCGATCGAGCCAGGGCGTGAAGTGGGCTTCCACCACCCGCTGGGCCGCCTCAAAGCCACCATCCAAAAAAACGGCGCCGATGACCGCCTCGTAGGCGGAACCGAGCAGGGACGCTTTCCGTTTGCCGCCGGCCGCCGCCTCGCCGCGGCCGAGGAACAGCGCGTCGCCAATACCGAGATCCGTGGCGATACGGGCGAGCTGGTCGGTGTTGACCAAGGCGGCCCGCCAGGCGGTGAGTTCGCCCTCGCTGGCCTGGGGGTGGTGGCGAAAGAGGAGGGCGCCCACCACGAGATCGATCACTGCGTCGCCGAGATATTCGAGACGCTCGTTGTCCCGGCTCCCCTGGTGCTCGGCGGCCCACGACCGGTGGGTGAGGGCCCGGTGCAGAAGGGAGGGATCGGCAAACCGGTGGCCGATGCGGCCTTGGACCGCCGCGAGCCTTGCAGTGTCAATGGCGGAGGTCATTTTTCCCCTTGTCAAACGTGGAAAATCCGTTTATTTTTATGACGACATTACCACGAAGGGGCGGCGTAGCCAAGTGGCTAAGGCAGAGGTCTGCAAAACCTTTATTCATCGGTTCGACTCCGATCGCCGCCTCCAGGAAACGACAAGGCCAGCGGTCATCCGCTGGCCTTTTTTTGTGCGCCTCGACACGTTCACCGTTTTTTTATCATTCCTTAACGAAATCTTAACAGTCCCGCCCTATCCTCTCGGTATCCGTCCCAGCCAACCATAATCCAACGGAGGAAACGACCATGCTTCGCTCAGCCCTGAGACACTGCGCCGCCATCCTCGCCGTCCTCGTCCTCGGCGGGCTGTACCGGCCGGCGACGGCCTCCACCATCACCGTCGACCCTGCCCTGAAACCGTACCAGAAGGTAAGCGGCGTGGCCGGCAACCTCAACAGCATCGGCTCGGACACCCTGAACAACCTGATGACCTACTGGGCGGAATCCTTCCGCAAGATCTATCCCAACGTCCGCATCCAGATCGAGGGGAAAGGATCGTCCACCGCGCCGCCGGCCCTCATCAGCGGCACCGCCCAGCTCGGCCCCATGTCGCGGCGGATGAAGAACTCGGAGATCGACGCCTTCGAGAAGAAGTACGGCTTCAAGCCGACCACCATCGGCGTGGCCCTCGACTCCCTGGCCGTGTTCGTCAACAAGGACAATCCCATCGAGAAGCTCTCCCTGGTGCAACTCGACGGCATCTTCTCGAAAACCCGCAAGAGCGGCTCGCCGGCGATCACCACCTGGGGCCAGCTCGGTGTCACCGGACCGCTGGCCAACCGGCCCATCAGCCTCTACGGCCGCAACTCCGCCTCCGGCACCTACGGCTACTTCAAGAAATACGCGCTCTTCAAGGGTGACTTCAAGGACACCGTCAAGGAGCAGCCCGGCTCCGCCTCGGTGGTCATGGGTGTGACCGGAGATCCGGCCGGCATCGGCTACTCGGGCGTCGGCTACCTGACCTCCGGCGTCAAGGCTCTGGCCCTCTCCAAGAAGGACGGCGCGCCCGCCTATCCCCCCACCTACGACAACGTGCTGGCCGGCAAGTATCCGCTGGCCCGGATGCTCTACATCAACGTAGTGAAGGAGCCCGGCAAGCCGCTGCCGAAACTCATCGCCGAATTTCTGAAATTCGTCCTCTCCCGCGAGGGCCAGGAGATCGTGGTCAAGGACGGCTACATGCCCCTGCCGGCCAGGGTGGCGGAAAAACAGTTGAAGCTTTTGCAATAATCCACGATAATCGTGCCGGCGGCATCACGCTCACGGCAACCATCACCATCCCCGGCCCACCACCGCCTCGGGCCGGGGATGATGTTTCACGTCGACGGAAACACGCATGGACCCGAAACTCCTGCGCAAGGTGAAGACCTGGGACACCATCGCCCGGTGGGGCATCACCGCCGGTGGCCTGACGGTGATCGCCTCGGTGATCGCCATCCTCTTTCTCATCGTCGAGGTCACCCTGCCGCTCTTCCAACCCACGAAGACGACCCCCATCGCCACCCTGCCGACGCCGGCGCCAGCCGGCCTCGTCCTTGGCCTCGGCGTAGACGAATACCTGGAGAACGGCTTCGTCGTCGATGCCCAGGGCCAGGTGATCGTTTTCTCCCTACAGGGGAGTACGCCCCAGCGCATCCTGACGCTGCCCGGTGACCAGCCCCTGGTCGCCCTCACCGACGAGGGGGGGAATCGATTCACCGCCCTGCGTCGGGACCGCAGCATCGACGTCTTCCGGGTCCGCTTCACCCCAACCTTTGACGAGGGCCGCCGCACCATAGAAGCCAACCTGGAATCCCTCCACCATCTGGAACCGCCGACCGGCTGCGACCCGGTCCGCGCCATCTCCCGCTCCATGGAGGAAGGCGGCGTGGTGGTGGCCAGCCTGTGCACCGACAATTCCTTCCTGATACAAAAAGAAGTGGTCATTACCGATCTGTTCGGTGACGAGACCCGCACCGCAACCAGTTTCTCCATCCCCGCCGACGACGACGGAAGAATCAGCGCCTTCACCCTCTCCGCTGACGGCGCCCTGCTCTACGCCGGCACCGATAGCGGCGTCATCACCACCTGGCGGCTCGGCGACGATGCGGCCGAACTCGTCGAAACCACCCAGGCCTTCACCGACGGCACCGGCATCGCCAGTCTGGCCATGGTCTTCGGCTCTATTTCGCTGGCCGTGGGCGGCAGCGACGGCTCGCTGACCACCTGGATGACGGTGCCGACCGAAGACAACGGCCGTCGCATCCTGCGCCGCATCCACGAACTCAACGACCACTCTTCGCCGGTGGTCACCATTATCCCGTCCCGGAGAGACAAGTCGCTGTTGAGCGTGGATGCCACCGGCACGGTCCACTGGGACCACATGACCTCGGAACGCAATCTTCTTTCCCTCAATCCACAGCGGCCGGTGCGCCTGGCGGCCTTGGCCGGCCGCAACAACGGCCTGTTCACCCTGGACAAGGACGGCGAACTGCACGCACTGCGGCTGGCCTGCCCACATCCAGAGGTGAGCTGGAAGACCCTATTCGGCAAGGTCTGGTACGAGAGCTATCCTGAACCGGACTACGTCTGGCAGTCGTCGTCGGGCAGCGACGATTTCGAGCCCAAATTCAGCATCACGCCGCTGCTCTTCGGCACAGTCAAGGGTACCCTGTACGCCATGCTGTTCGCCGTACCGCTCGCCATCTTCGGCGCCGTGTACGTCAGTCAGTTCTGCCGGGGACCGGCCCAGAGGATCATCAAGCCGACGGTGGAGATCATGGCCTCGATCCCCTCGGTGGTCATCGGCTTTCTCGCCGCTCTGTGGCTCGCGCCGATCATCCAGGGCCACATCTTGAGCCTGTTTGCCGCCCTCATCCTCATTCCGCTCTTCTTCCTCCTGTTCATGGCCATCTGGCAAAAGGCCACCGAACGGTCGCTTGCCGTGCGCCACATGCGAAAAGGCTATGAATTCTTGATCATCACGCCGGTGATCCTCCTGGCCGTCGCCGCCTCGCTCGCCCTGGGGCCACGCCTCGAGCAGTGGTTCTTCGGCGGCGACTTCAAGAACTGGCTCTACACCAGCGCCCACGTCACCTACGACCAGCGCAACTGCATCATCATCGCCTTCGGTCTGGGATTCACCGTCATCCCGATCATCTTCTCCATCGCCGAGGACGCCCTGTCCAACGTGCCACCCAGCCTCACCGCCGCTTCCCTCGCCCTGGGGGCGAGCCGCTGGCAGACGGTCTGGCGGGTGGTGTTGCCTTCGGCCAGCCCCGGTATCTTCGCCGGCATCATGATCGGTTTCGGCCGGGCGGTGGGTGAGACGATGATCGTCCTCATGGCCACCGGCAACACGCCGATCATGGACTGGTCGATCTTCAACGGCATGCGGACCCTGTCCGCCAACATCGCGGTAGAGATCCCGGAGGCGCCGGTGGACGGCACCCTCTACCGGGTGCTCTTTTTGTGCGCCGTCATCCTCTTCGTCATGACCTTCGTACTCAACACCGGCGCCGAGCTGGTCCGGGAACACCTGCGCAAGAAGTACATGCGCTACTAACACCCCACACCTGCCATGAGGAATCCCTTCTACAAACGCGGCGAACCATTCATCTGGGCCACCGGTGCCAGCCTGGCGCTGATCCTCGCCATGACGTTTCTGCTGATCTGGGTGGTGCTGAAAAACGGACTCGGCGTCTTCTGGCCAGCCGATCTGGAACTCCTCCAGTTACGCGACGGCACAGTGGTCCTCGGCGAACGGGTCAGGGAAGACGACTCCCGTCCCGGCAAGATGCGCATCCAGTACAAGATCGGCAACCGGGACCTCTACGGCCTCGACTTCCGCTGGATAGACGTTGCCGATATCGCCGCCACCGATAAACCGGCCGAGGCGGTGGCCATCGAACGGATGGAATACGGCAACTTTTACGGTTTTTTGCGCGGCCTGCGTCTTACCGACATTACCGAGTCCGATCCGAACGCTCCCTTGTGGGAGCGCCTGCAACGGGCGCTCGCCGTGGTGCGTGAACGCCAAGCGGTGATCGACGACCTCTCAAAAACGATCAGCACCATCAACACGGAGACGGAAAAGATCGACAACCGTATCGCCCGGCTGCGCTACCGGGGCGTGCCGGATGCCGATCCGGCCTTGCAGCGGCTCTTCGAACGCCGGGCCGCGGTCCAGGAGCGCTTCGAGACGGCGGTGGCAGAGCTGAACGCCAAGAGTACCGCCCTGGCAGCCAATGCCGCCCTGTTCACCGATGCGGCCGGCACGGAAAAGGTCGTCGCCCTGACCGAAATCGTGCGCATCTTCCGGCCGAACGTCATGTCGATCGGAGATAAGCTGCGCTACTATGGGGCCCGGCTCTGGGAGCTGCTCACCGCCGAGCCGCGGGAATCGAACACCGAGGGTGGGCTATTTCCCGCCATCTTCGGCACGGTGATGCTCGTCTTCTTGATGAGCATCCTCTCCTTTCCGCTCGGCGTGGTGGCCGGCATCTACCTGCGGGAATACGCCCGCGAGGGGGCCATTGTCCGGCTGGTCCGCATTGCGGTCAACAACCTGGCCGGCATCCCGTCCATCGTCTACGGCATCTTCGGCCTCGGATTCTTTGTCTACGGCATCGGCTCGACCATCGACCAGATCTTCTTCCCGGAACGACTGCCGACCCCGACCTTTGGCACCGGCGGCATCCTCTGGGCCAGCCTCACCCTGGGCCTTCTCACCGTGCCGGTGGTGATCGTCGCCACCGAGGAGGCGCTGGGCGCCATTCCCAGCGGCATCAGGGAGGGGTCGCTGGCTCTCGGCGCCACCAAGTTCCAGACCCTCTACAAGCTGCTGGTGCCGATGGCGTCACCCGGCATCATGACCGGCTTCATCCTGGCCATGGCGCGGGCCGCCGGCGAGGTGGCGCCGCTGATGATTACCGGCGTCGTCAAGCTGGCCCCGGCCCTGCCGGTTGACTCCACGTTTCCGTACTTCCATTTCGATCGCAAATTCATGCACCTGGGCTTCCACATCTACGACATCGGCTTCCAGTCGCCCAACGTCGAGGCGGCCATGCCCATGGTGTATGTGACAACGCTTTTGCTCCTTGGCATCGTCGTCGCCATGTGCAGCATTGCCATCGTGCTCCGCAACCACATGAAACGGAAATACGCCCTCGGCAGCGTCTGAGCGGCCGCCGCGGTTCCCATATCAGCCCGTTGAAAAACGGGCTGTGCGCGGCACAGGGACGTGCCGCCGAATCCCGCCAGCCTGAAAAGGCCAAGGGATTCGTGAGGTTGGCCGAAACTATGTTTTGGCCAACCGTGGTCGAAAAAGCCATGGAAGGCTTTTTCGACGGACTGATAAGGAGGAGGCATGAGCGATTTGCAACCCAGCATCATCAGCATCGACGACCCCATCGTCAGGGTCGAGCATCTGTCGCTGCATTACGGCCTCAAGCAGGCCCTATTCGATATCACCTTCGACATCCCCCGCCACCAGGTGACCGCCCTCATCGGGCCGTCCGGCTGCGGCAAGTCCACCCTGATCCGCTGTTTCAACCGGATGAACGATCTCATCGACGACCTGCGGATCGAGGGCCGGATCCTGCTCGACGGCCGCAACATCTACGATCCCACCGAGGACGTCATCCAGTTGCGGTCCAAGGTCGGCATGGTCTTCCAGAAATCGAATCCTTTCCCAAAATCGATCTACGAAAACGTGATCTACGGGCTACGGATCGCGGGAGAGAAACGCAAGGAGGTGCTGGACGAGGTGGTGGAAAAAAGCCTTACCCGCGCCGCCCTCTGGGACGAGGTCAAGGATCGGCTGTACGAATCGGCCATGGGACTGTCCGGCGGCCAGATGCAACGGTTATGCATCGCGCGGGCCATCGCCGTATCACCGGAGATCATCCTTATGGACGAACCCTGTTCGGCCCTCGATCCCCTGTCCACCTCACGCATCGAGGATCTCATCCGCGAACTGCGCGGCGACTACACGATCATCATCGTCACCCACAACATGCAGCAGGCCGCCCGGGTGTCCGATTACACCGCCTTCATGTACCTTGGCAAACTGGTGGAATTCGGACCCACGGAAGAGATATTCACCCTGCCGAAGAAGAAAGAGACCGAGGACTACATCACCGGCAGATTCGGTTAATCCTCCAGGAAGAAGGAGTAGGACATGGCCCGCAACCTCCAGGCCGAACTCGACAAGCTGAAAGAACGCATCCTGCTGCTCGGCAGCATGGTGGAAGAGAACGTCCACAATGCCATCCGCGCCTTTCTCGGCAACGACATCGCCCTTGCCAAACAGGTGAAACAGCGGGACGACGACATCGACGACACCGAGATCTCGGTGGAGGAGGAATGCCTGCGTATCCTCGCCCTGCACCAACCGGTGGCCGGCGACCTGCGGTTCGTGGTGACGGTGCTCAAGATCAACAACGACCTCGAGCGCATCGGCGACCTGGCCTCGAAGATCGCCAAGAAACTGCTTTTCCTGCGGCGGGAAAACAAGATCCACGGCACGGTGACCGTGCCGGACGAGCTGCACGACATGCACGAAAAGACGCTGCGGCTCTTGCAGTACAGCCTTGACGCCTTTGTCAACGAGGATGCCGACCTGGCCTACAAGGTCCTGGTCCTGGACGACGAAGTGGACGAGGCCAAACACGTCATCCGCCGCAAGCTGGAGGAGATCCAGCAGCGGGACTCGAGCCAGCACGTCTACCTGAGTTCCGTCCTCTCCATCACCCGGAGTCTGGAACGCATCGGCGACCACGCCACCAACATCGCCGAAGACGTCATCTACATGCTCCAGGGCCGCATCATCCGGCATGATCCCGACGAGATCAGCTGACTGAGCCGCCGCGGCCGACGACGACTTTCTAAAAGCCGTGGACACCGCCGTCATCATTCTCGTCGTCGAGGACGACGAAGACATCCAGGAACTGCTGCGCTACAACCTCATCAAGGGCGGCTACCGGCCGGTGTGCGTCGCCAGCGGCGAGGAGGCCCTGGCGCGGCTGGCTCCGCCTCCCGATCTCGTCCTGCTCGACATCATGCTGCCAGGCATGAACGGCCTTGCCGTCTTGGATTCCCTGAAAGAGAACCCGGCCACCGCCGCCATCCCGGTGGTGATGCTCACCGCCCGCGGCGCCGAGGAGGACATCGTTGCCGCCCTCGAGGCCGGGGCCGACGATTACGTGGTCAAGCCGTTTAGCCCGCGGGTGCTTATCGCCCGTCTCGAGGCGGTGCTGCGCCGACGCCAGGCGCCGGCAAAGGAATCCGACCCGGCGGTCATCGAGCATCACGGCCTGCGGCTCGACCACCACCGGTACCAGGTGAGTTTCGCTGGCCGCCAGATTTCCCTCACCGCCTCGGAATTCGCCATTCTCGCCGCCCTCATGGAACGGCCCGGCTGGGTCCGTACCCGCCAGCAACTCCTCGACCGGGCAAAGGGCGAAGACCATCCCGCCACCGAACGGCTGGTGGACGTCCAGATATCCAACCTACGCAAGAAACTCGGCGAGGCCGGCCGCCTCATCGAGACGGTGCGCGGCATCGGCTACCGCTTCCGGGAGTGAACCTCCGCCTTTCGAACGTATGTGGTCACATGGCACCCCATCCGGTCATTCGCTTCGCTCACCACCTGCGGCGTCACCAGCACGTCCGGCAGTGCCGGTTTGCAATGCTTCGGTCGAGGCCAATATGCCTGCGTTGCCTGGGGATTTGCCGAACGTACGATGAAGCGGCCATGCCGCCCGCATACCCGGCCTGCAAGGCCGCGACTCCGGCATACGTGAGGGGTACCCCGTGATCAGTTACTTTCGAACACCGCAACCAGAAGAGGGGACCGCCATGCACTGCAAGGAGAAAGACTGTAACGGCAAACTGGAGGTGGCCCGCAGCTGCCGGCGCATCCGCATGCGCTGCACCCGCTGCGGCCGCGAATACCACATCCACGAAGTCGCCGATCAGCTCGATCCGGAGACCGAGGAAAAGCTCGCCTACTACACCAGCATCATCTACGACTGAGGCTCCGCCCAAGAACATTCAGAACGACGATCCATCCGCAACTCTCCGTTGAAATTATCAATTGGCCAAGCCGGCGGTTTCCCTGCTATTATCCGCCCGCTCTGCAACGGGCCGTTACAGCGCCCATTACCGCCAACCAACCACCCATCAACGGAGGTACACGGATGCGTCCACGAACGATCATTCTCACCTGGCTGACGGTCCTCGTCATCGCCATCTCCTTCTCCTGCGCCCAGGCCAAGGAGGCCAGCGGTCGCATCACCATGCACTTCGATCTCTCCCACCACCCGGCCGACAAGGAAGTGCGGCTCTGGGTGCCCTACCCCACCTCGTCCCCCTACCAAGACATCACCAACGTTTCGGTGACCGGCGACTACGACGAGGCGGCGGTGTACACCGACAAGACGTACCGGACCCCGATGCTCTACGCCCGCTGGCGGCGGGGACAGGGCGGCCGGCATCTCGATCTTTCCTTCCACGCCCGCCGCATCGAGGTGGTGCGCCGCGACTTTCCGGCCAAGGAGGCCCCCTGGGACCCGGCCGATTACGCCACCTGGCTCGCCCCCACCTCTCTCGGTCCCATCGACGGGCCGGTGAAGGCGTTGGCCGACGACATCACCCGTGGCAAGACCACGGTGCTGGCCAAGGCCAAGGCGATCTACGACTGGACCTGTGAAAACATGTATCGCGCCCCGGCCACCATCGGCTGCGGCAAGGGCGACGTCTGCCGACTGCTCCAGCAGCGAGGCGGGAAATGCACGGACATCCACTCGGTATTCGTGGCGCTGTGCCGGGCGGCCGGCGTGCCGGCCCGCGAGGTATTCGGCATCCGGCTGGGCAAGAAACCGCGGGTGGACATCACCACCTGGCAACACTGCTGGGCGGAGTTCTACCTACCGGGTTACGGCTGGGTGCCGGTGGACCCGGCCGACGTCCGCAAGCTGATGCTCAAGCGTCATCTGCAGCTCGACGCCCCGGAGACCGCGACCTTGCGAAAATACTTCTGGGGCGCCTGGGACCCGTACCGGGTGCAGCTCGCCTACGGCCGCGATCTCGTCCTCAATCCGCCCCAGGCCGGCCCGCCCTTGAACACCTTCGGCTACCCCTACGCCGAGGTGGATGGGATGCCGCTCGACTTCTACGATCCGGCCAATTTCCGCTACACCATCACCTACGAGCAACAGTAACACCCGCAACGAAACCAACAGAGGGCTCAACCATGCGAAGAATCATCCGTCTGACCACGCTCACCTGTTTTCTGCTTCTGCTGGCCGCCGGCACGGTTCTGGCCTGGGGCTACAACTACATGAAACCGGCTGAGATGAAAGAATGGCTCACCTCCGGCCGGGACGTGCTCATCGTCGATATCCAGCCTGCGCCGGCCTTTGCCAAGCAGCACCTGCCCGGCGCCCTGGAGACCAATGCCTACCCGGTGAAGAGCGACGAGGACCGCCGTCGGCTCGACAAGGCCATCACCGCTTACCGTCAGCAACCGCGGCCGGTGGTGGTCGTCTGTCCGCGCGGCAAGGGCGGCGCCAAACGCTGTTACACCTACCTGAAAGAAAACGGCGTCCCCGAGGATCACCTCTTCATCCTCGAAGGCGGTATGGACAACTGGCCGTTCCCTGAACTGGTAACGGCCAAGTGACGTTAATCGTTTCGTCATGCATGGGGGCCTGGCCGCGCAGGCCCCCGCTTGTTAGCCCTCCCCGTTCCCTTCTGTCATCCCCCCTTCACTATTGTCGCGATTCGTACAAAACCGCACGACCACGGTCCGCGACGCCGTTCCTCTCCGCTCCCTCTCATCGCTCATCCATCTGAAATAATTAACAAAACAACGCCTGCCCCACCATGGCACACCGGTTGCCTTACACCCTATCAAACGGCAACACGGAGGTGACCATGCAGGCAGTCATTCTGAAGGAACGGGCACGCCAGGTCCACACCACGGGGACCGAGCCGTTCTCCATCGAGTGCAACAAGGAGAGCCTGGCCGGGGCGGTGAGCCAGCGGGCCTGTGTGTTCTGCGGCTCGCGCGTGGTTCTCTATCCCATTGCCGACGCCCTGCACCTGGTACACGGTCCCATCGGCTGCGCCGTCTACACCTGGGATATCCGCGGCGCGCTCTCTTCCGGTCCGCAGCTGCACCGGCTGTCGTTCTCCACCGACCTGCGCGAACGGGACGTGATCTTCGGCGGCGAGAAAAAGCTCTATACCGCTCTATGCGAACTCATCGATCGTCACCGCCCCAAAGCGGCCTTCGTCTATTCCACCTGCATCGTCGGCATCATCGGCGACGATCTGGAGGCGGTGTGCAATCGGGTGGCCCGGGAAAAGAACATCCCGGTGCTGCCGGTCCAGTCGGAAGGGTTCAAGGGCAACAAGCGGGCCGGCTATGCCGCGGCCTGCAAGGCCATGTTCCGGCTGGTCGGCACCGGCGACACCAGCGGCATCCCCACCCGGAGCATCAACATCCTCGGCGACTTCAACCTGGCCGGCGAGATATGGCTCATCCACGACTATTTCAAGAAGATGGGCATCACGGTGGTGGCCAACATCACCGGCGACGGCCGGGTGGACGACATCCGCCGGGCCCACGGCGCCGCCCTCAACGTGGTGCAGTGTTCCGGCGCCACCATGGACCTCGCCCGGATGATGAAGGAGAAATACGGCATTCCGCATGTGCGGGTGTCCTACTTTGGGATCGAGGACATGGCCGAATCCCTCTACACCGTGGCCCGCTTCTTCAAGGACGAAGAGGTCATGGAACGCACTCGGAAGCTTGTCCGGGAGGAACTCGCCGTCCTGATGCCCAAGCTGGCCCGCTACCGAGAGCGGCTCGCGGGCCGGAAAGCGGCCATCTACGTGGGTGGCGCCTTCAAGGCCTTCTCTTTGGTCAAGGCGTTCCGGCTGCTGGGCATGCAGGTGGTGCTGGTGGGCTCTCAGACCGGCACCAAGGAGGATTACGAGGAACTGGCCGCCATCTGCGATCCCGGTACCGTTATCGTCGATGACTCCAACCCATTGGAGTTGGCGACTTTCCTGGCGGAAAAGGAGGTGGACATCTTTGTCGGCGGGGTCAAGGAACGGCCCATCGCCTACAAACTCGGGGTCGCCTTCTGCGACCACAACCACGAGCGCAAGGAATGTCTGGCCGGCTTCATTGGCATGCTCAACTTTGCCGAGGAGGTGGCCCGCTCGGTGTTGAGCCCGGTCTGGCGGTTCCGAAGGCAAGGGACGCAAGCGGGAAGACAACATCCAACGCGGGAGGAAACAGCATGAGCCGGATGCCGAACTTCGTCTCCACCACCAACGCCTGCAAGCTGTGCACCCCAATGGGTGCCTGCTTGGCCATCCGCGGCATCGAGGGCGCGGTTCCCTTCCTGCACGGCTCCCAGGGCTGCGCCACCTATATGCGGCGCTACATCATCAGCCATTTCAACGAGCCCATCGATATCGCCTCCTCGTCCTTGGGGGAAAAGCACGCGGTGTTCGGCGGCGGTCCCAACCTGAAGCTGGGGCTCAAGAACGTCATCGAAAAGTACCGGCCGCGGCTGATCGGCATTGCCACCACCTGTCTGACCGAGACCATCGGCGACGACGTTGCCATGATCGTTGGGGAGTTTCTGCAGGAAACCCGCGCCACCCATATGCCGGCCATACTCCACGTCTCCACGCCGAGCTACTCCGGCACCCATATGGACGGCTTCCACGCCGTCGTTCTGGAAGCGGTGCGGCAACTCACCGGACCGGCCGGCGAGAAACACGGGGCCATCAACCTGCTGCCCGGTTTCGTATCCCCGGCCGATCTCCGTCATCTCAAGGAGATCGTCGGAGCATACGGTCTTACGGCCATCATTTTGCCGGACATCTCCGAGACCCTGGACGGACCGGCCCTGGATACCTATCCCCTCATCCCCGCCGGCGGTACGCCGCTGGCCGATATCGCCGTCATGTCCGGCAGCCGGGCGACCATCGAGTTCGGCTGGGTACACGACGACACCGCCGGCCAGTATCTCGAAAAAGAACACGGAGTGCCGCTCCTGCGCACCGGCCTGCCCATCGGCATCCGCCAGACCGACCGCTTTCTGGATCATCTTGCCACCATCACCGGCAATGCCATGCCTGAACGCCTGGCTGCCGAACGGGGCCGGCTGGTGGACAGTCTGGTGGACAGCCATAAATACGTCAGTGGCAAACGGGCGGTGGTGTACGGCGAGGAGGACCTGGTGGTGGGACTGGCCTCCTTTCTGGCCGAGATCGGAGTACAGCCCGTGCTGTGCGCCTCGGGGGCCAAGAGCGGCCGGTTTGCCGACGCGGTGCGGGAGGCAGTGGCGGAGTTCGTGGAGGAGGAACCGCTGGTCTACGACGACAGCGATTTCTTCGATATTGCCACCAAGGCCGAAGAACTGGCGCCCGATCTGCTCATCGGCCACAGCAAAGGATACCAGCTGGCCAGGAAGCTGGACATTCCCCTCATCCGGGTCGGCTTTCCGATCCACGACCGCATGGGCGGCCAGCGGATCCTGCATGTCGGCTACCGCGGTGCGCAGCAACTGTTCGATACCATCGTCAACGCGGTGATCGCGCGAAAACAGAACAAGTCGCCGGTCGGCTACAGCTACATGTAAACCGCCATGCCCGCCACGGCGGGCGCAACGGAGCATGAAGGCCGCCGGATTCCCCGGCGGGCGCCGGCGGCTTTCATAAAAAACAAGAAACAACAAGAGGCGAGACAATGACACTCGATACCAGCAAACACCCCTGCTTCAACGCCGGCGTCAAAGGCCAATTCGGCCGGGTTCACCTGCCGGTGGCCCCAAAATGCAATATCCGGTGCAACTACTGCAACCGCAAGTACGACTGCGTCAACGAATCCCGTCCCGGTGTCACCAGCACCGTTCTTTCTCCCTACCAGGCGGTGGAATACATGACACGGGTGTTGGCAAAAGAGCCCCGCATCACCGTGGCCGGGATCGCCGGCCCCGGCGACCCCTTCGCCAACCCGGACGAGACCATGACCACCCTGCGCCTGATCCGGGAAAAGTTTCCCCACGTCATGCTCTGCCTGGCCTCCAACGGCATGGCCATCGGCCCCCATATCGACGCGCTGGCCGACCTGAACGTCTCCCATGTGACCATCACCGTCAACGCCGTGCGACCGGAAATCGGCGCCCGGATCTACGCCTGGTTCCGGGATGGGAAGATCGTGCACCGGGGTGTGCAGGGCGCGGCCCTGCTCCTCGAGCGCCAGTTGGACGCCATCCGCCGCCTGAAGAGCCACGGCATCGTCGTCAAGGTCAACAGCATCGCCATTCCGGGGATCAACGACGACCATGTGGTCGAGGTGGCGAAGACCATGCGCGATCTGGGCGTCGATCTCTTCAACTGCATGGCCTTGTTCCCCAATGTCGATACCCCTTTCGCAGAGATCGAGCAGCCCAGTAAGGCGATGATGGCGGCGTTGCGGGCCGAAGCGGAGCAGTACCTGCCCCAGATGCGGCATTGCACCCGCTGCCGGGCCGATGCCGTCGGGCTGCTGGACGACGACAAGACCGACGAATTCCGGGGGTGTCTCACCGCCTGCGCCTCCCTGCCCGCCACCGATGTCAGCGGCCGGCCGTTCGTCGCCGTCGCCACCATGGAAGGCGTGCTCATCAACCAACACCTCGGTGAGGCCCGCACCCTGCAAATCTGGGAAAAAGGAGAGAACGGTTACCGGCTGGTGGAGGAACGCCCGACCCCGGAGCCGGGCGGCGGCCTGCGCCGCTGGCTGCAGCTCGCCCGGATCCTGCGCGACTGCCGGGCCCTGTTGGTCAGCGGTATCGGGGAAAAACCGTACGAAGTACTGAAGAAATCGGGCGTGCAACCCTACGAGGCGGCCGGCTTCATCGAGGACGGGCTCGACGCCGTGTTCGCCGGCGGTGATCCAGGCAAGTTGCGGCGGCGCAGCCGGGCCTGCGGCGGCTGCGGCGGTGGCTGTCTGTGAGGGGCGCCGGTCAGCGTGGGAGACCGCCAACCCCAGCGGTCCTCGATGGTCAAGCTGACGAACAAGTCCTCACAGAAGTAGCAGGTTGGTCAACGCACTCTTGTTATTCCTCGGTCAACATCATCGGTCGTCAGCGTCAACGCCTTCTGATCTTGCCCGCCTTTGCCGTCGGAACAGGTAATCGTCAAATTGTCCGTTCTTTGAATTCCATCCGTCAGCTCTTCTCATGGTGGACACCGCACCTGCTGCACGACAGCGGCAACCGTTCGCTTACGGCGGGATGGTGTTCGGGAGAAACCGTTGCCACAGATGTGCGATCCATATCCGAAGACAGGATTTTCCAGAATAGAATGGTGATCTACCAGTCGGCCATGACCCACGGCAAGGCGCGGCAGAACTTCCTGGTGATGCCGGCAACCGAGTTCGTCGCCCGGATCGTCCAGCACATCCCGGACAAGGGGTTCCAGATGGTTCGGTACTACGGCTGGTACTCCAACCGGAGCCGGGGCGAGCGGGCCAAGGCGGCGGCCCAGGAGCAGCGGGATGGCTCGGATGGCCCGTGGCAGAGGAGCAAGGGCCGGTGACGGCGGATGCCTGGGACGAGGCATTCCAGCCGGCGCCGGCCGATGAGCTGTTCTTCATGGACCCGGTCTATCCCGATTGATCACCTGGTCCGGTGTTGCTGGGCAAAAGGTGATCAGGGGAGCAGGGAACCGCCACAAATTTTCTCTTGACATTTCCGGCCGCCTCTGCCACTACGTGCGTTATGCGTGTCGTCCTCGCCGGCCGACTCCTCATCCCCCCTTTCCGCCGGGCCAGGCGGAAAGCAAATTCCTATCACCTATCACCTGACCTCCCTGGCTTTACACCGGGAAAAACCTGATGTAACATCAGGATATGACCATACTGAAACGGAACCTCGCGGCCAAGATCGAACAGCTGCTCACCTTCTTTCCCGTTGTCCTGATCCTGGGGGTGCGGCAATGCGGCAAGACCACCCTGGCCCGAGAGATACGCCGGGAGTGGCAATACTTCGATCTCGAGCGGGCAAAGGACTTCGATTTCATCACCTCCGACCCGGAGTTCTTTTTCCGGGAGTATCCGGCCAGGATCATCATCGACGAGGCCCAGGAGTTCCCTCCCCTGTTCAAGCACCTGCGGGGCGTCATCGACCGGGACCGACAGCGAAAAAACAGGTTCATCCTCACCGGCTCCAGCTCGCCGGACCTGGCGCACCTGGCCAGCGACACCCTGGCCGGCAGAATCGGTATCGTCGAACTCGGCACCTTCAAGATGAACGAGACCCTGGGCGAGCCACTGAGTCCGTTTTACCGCATCTTCGAGACCGACCTCGGCCCTGAGTCCCTCGCCTTCCTGAAAGGACTGGCCCCACCGAGCACCAGGAAAATCGATCCCCTGGACCTCCTGCTGCATGGGGGCTATCCCGAACCCGTGCTCTCCGGCGACGCCGCCTTCTACGAGCAGTGGATGGAGAACTACTTCCAGACCTACGTCAACCGCGATATCCGCAAACTCTTCCCGCGGCTGGACGCCGTCCGTTACCGCAGGTTCGTCGCCACCCTGGCGGAACTCTCCGGGACCATCGTCAACAAGGCGCAGCTCGGCCGATCCTTGGACGTCAACGAGGTGACCGTCCGCGACTACCTGGAGATCGCCGACAAGACGTTCATCTGGCGCATCATCCCTTCCTACGAACGATCCCGGATAAAGTCGATCACCAAGATGCCCAAGGGGATCATGCGCGACACCGGCCTGCTCCACTATCTCGCCGGAATCGACTCGCGGGAAAAGATGATCCGCTCCCCTCGGGTAGGTCAAAATTTCGAATCGTTCGTCATCGAGGAGATCATCAAGGGGGTGCAGGCAACCAGCGCGACGCGATGGGAATATTTTTATTTTCGAACCAAGCACGGCGCCGAGGTGGACCTGATCCTGGAGGGCAAATTCGGCCTCCTGCCCATCGAGATAAAATTCGCCACCCACACATCCCCGAGGCAGGTGGCTGCCCTGCGCCGCTTCATCGCCGAGCACGACGCGCCCTTCGGCCTCGTGATCAACAACAGCGACGAGATAAGGCCACTAGACGAACAAATCGTCCAGATTCCCGTTGCCCTGATCTGACAGCAAGAACGGGAAGTTCGCTTTTCTCCCATTGTAGGAGCGAGGTACCCTCGCTAACCTCAACACCACCGCTGGCAGGCAACCGAAAAGGATCTCCTCAGCGCCTCCTACGACAACGCCCTTCTCATGCGGCGGCAGCGCATCGGCCGGGTCCATCAGGACATCGGGCTCGCCGGCTACCACGTGGACGCGGCCATGCACTTCCTGCGGGAGCGATTCCGCCAGGAGGTGGCGGCGCACATCCGCGACGGCCGCGCCAAGGAACCCCTCCTGGTCTCGCTGCACAAGGCCCTGGACATCCACCTCTCCATCATCACCGCCGCCTTCCAGCGAAGAAGAACTCAACCGGGTCTTCCTCTCCCACAGCCTGGAAACCCGGCTGATCCGCGGCGCCGAGCGCCTGCTGCAAGGCCTCAATCTGCTCCTGGTGGTGGGGTTATCCGTCATGGCCGCCAGCGTCGTCGGCCTCTTGGTCAGTGACGTGGTCCATGCCTTCACCGCCAACCGTGGAGCACGGGGTCATCAAGCCTGGGTTTTCGGCCGAAAATCAAGCCCCCGACGCAATACCGCTTCTGGCGCGGGTTTCGGCTGGCACGATTTTTTCGCGTGTGCCTACGTCATTGCACCTGTTTTCTGCCTTCGCTGAATGCCGAAAACCCGCTTGGGGAGCGGGATTGCGAGCGACTTGAGCAGGCTGACCGCCCCCTTGGGCAGCTCGTTTAAGAGGGTCATCAGGTCGGCAACCTGGAAGAAGATCTCCCGCTCGATCTCGGCCGCATGCTCGGCGAGCACGTCCATGTCCTCGTACATCTGCCGCAGCTTCAGGCCGGCGCATTCCGGCATGTATACCGTATCGAGCCAGCGCTCCCACACGCCGAGCTTCGACTCCGGTGTTAGCACCGGCCATGACTGGACCCACCTGACGACTCGGGCCCCCTGGCGCCGTACCGGCCTTGCCGATCTTTGTAATCCACGGTTCGGAACCTGTGGCCCGCCAACGCCCCGGCCCCCCGCAAATGCATTGCAAGGCGGCACCGGGATCTCCCGGTACGCCGTGCGGGCCTCTTCCTTGCATCTGGGGCACCCTGCCCGGCAGTGCCGGTTTGCAATGCTTCGGTCGAGGCCAATATGCCTGCGTTGCCTGGGGCTTTGCCGAACGTACGATGAAGCAGCCATGCCGCCCGCATACCCGGTCTCAAGGCCGCGACTCCGGCATGCGCGAAGGCATCCCTGTGATGAGGCTACTATTGATGGAATCGCAAAAACTGCGATTCCATCGAGTTCGCGGTGTGTAACCCCTTGAATTACCGTGTCAGACCTGGACCGACTGCGAGTTTTTACGGCTTCATCACTATTGGCCGGTGCCGAACTCCTTGACATCGGGTTCTTGGCCATATATAACCTTGCAAATAAGGGAACAACCCTCCATGATTGCAAGGATGATAACGCGGCGTATAACCGATCACCTCACGGAACG
>CAYRGZ010000021.1:0-24057 GCA_964423785.1 uncultured Desulfobulbia bacterium | reverse complement strand
GGTTTGTAACCCATTGAATTACCGTGTCAGGCCTGGGCCGACTGCGACTTTTTACGAGTTGTACTTTTTTCGTTTGTAGCACCGTTCAACGAGAATTGACATGGAAAAAACCTTCCAAGCCCTCTGGGTCACCGAGGAAAGCGACGGCACCTTCCGTCGGCAGATCGTCGAGCGCCGCATCTCCGATCTGCCCGACCATCCCGTCCTCGTCCGGGTCCGCTACTCGTCGCTCAACTACAAGGATGCCCTATCGGCAGCCGGCAACCGCGGTGTCACCCGCCGCTATCCCCACACGCCGGGCATCGATGCCGCGGGCATAGTCGAGGATGGCGGTGGCACCGAATTCCAGCCCGGCGACGAGGTGGTGGTCTGCTGCTACGACCTCGGCATGAACACGCCGGGCGGCTTCGGCCAGTACATTCGGGTGCCCGCCGAATGGATCGTCCGCCGGCCGGCGGGGCTTTCCCTGAAGGAGACCATGATCCTCGGCACCGGCGGGTTCACCGCCGCGGGCTGCGTCCATCGCCTCGTACAGCTCGGTCTCGAACCAGAGGCGGGCCCGGTGGTGGTCACCGGCGCCACCGGTGGGGTGGGCTCGTTCGCCGTCGCCCTGCTGGCCCGGCTCGGCTTTTCGGTCACGGCGGTGAGCGGCAAACCGGACGCGGAAGCGTTCTTGCGCGACCTGGGAGCAGCAAAGGTGGTGGATCGCGACCGCATCCTGCAACCCGCCGAACGCTTTCTCGGCCGGCCCCGTTGGGCGGGCGGGGTGGACACGGTGGGCGGCGACTACCTCGCCTCGATCCTGAAGACCACCCGCTACGGCGGGGTGATCGCATGCTGCGGCAACGCCGCCTCGCCGCACCTCGCCATCAACGTCTACCCCTTCATCCTGCGCGGGGTGACCCTGGCCGGCATCGACAGCGCCGAGTGCTCCCTGGATCACCGCCGGCGGTTGTGGTCCCTGCTCGCCGGCGATTGGCGTCTTGCCGATCTCGACCGCTTTGCCCGCGAAATCCGCCTGGCCGAATTGCCCGACGCCATCGACCGGATGCTGGCCGGCGGCATCACCGGCCGGCTGGTGATCGCCCTAGACGACTAAACGCAGGCACTCACAGGAGTGCCCCTGCCAGCAGGGAAAAACCCTGGGCATCGAGTGGAATACGGCATGATCGACACTTCCCTTTCCCGTACCGCCCTGCGCCGCCGTATCCTGCGCTTGCGCGACCAGATACCCGCCGACGAGCGGGCCGCGAAATCCGCCGCCATCGCCGCCACCCTCGAGCGCCTGCCGGCGGTGGCCTCGGCCGGCGTCATCTTCGCCTTCGTCGCCTACCGGTCCGAACCCGCCACCCTGCCCCTCATCCGCCGCTGGCTGCGCCAGGGAAAAACGGTGGCCGTGCCGCGCACCATCCCCGGCTCCCATATCGAACCGCGACTGCTCACCAATCCCGACGCCCAACTGGAGCCGGGCTTCTGTTCCATCCCCGAACCTGTGATCGAAAAAACCACTGGCATCGACCCAGCTCGAATTGATACGGTAATCGTGCCGGGTTCGGTCTTCGACCCGGCCGGCGGCCGGCTCGGTTACGGTGGCGGCTACTACGACAAGTTCCTCGCCGACCAGGCGCCGGACGCCCTACGGATCGGCATCGCCTTCGAATTGCAAGTGGTGGAGCGGGTCCCGCTTCTGCCCCACGACCAGCGGCTGGATTTCCTGGTCACCGAACGACGGATCATCGACTGCCGGCACGGCGGCGACACCTGAAGCCCAACCGCAACGAGGACCACCATGACCAAGACGGCCATCTTCAGACACCCCCTCTTTCTGGAACACGATCCGGGCGCCGATCACTGCGAGCGGCCCGAACGGCTCGAAGCCGCCAACCAGGCGGTGGACGCGACCAAGGAGGCCTTCGTCTATCCCGACTTCGAGTCGGCGACCGACGAACTCCTGCTCCTCAACCACACCGCCGGCCACGTCGATCGTATCCGGGCCACGGCCGGCCGGACCTTCGACATGCTCGATCCCGACACCCGCACCTCGCCCCGGTCTTGGGAAGCCGCCATCCTCGCGGTCGGGGCTGCGGTGACCGGTGTCTCCCTGCTCGTGGCCGGCGAGATCGACAACGGCTTCGCCCTGGTGCGGCCGCCGGGCCACCACGCCGAGGTTGACCGGGCCATGGGATTCTGCCTATTCAACAACGTGGCCATCGCCGCCCGTCACGCCATCGCCAATCTCGGCCTTTCCCGGGTGGCGATCGTCGATTGGGACCTGCATCACGGCAACGGCACCCAGCACAGCTTCTACGCCGATCCTCGAGTCCTGTACTTTTCCATTCACCAGTATCCCTACTATCCCGGTACCGGCGCCTGGCCGGAAACCGGCGAAGGGGAAGGCGACGGCTACACCGTCAACGTGCCGCTGTCCGGCGGCCAGGGCGACCAGGAATACGCCGGCGTCTTCAACGACATCCTGCGGCCCATCCTCCTCCAGTACGAGCCCGAACTGATCCTGGTGTCGGCCGGGTTCGATGCCTACGAACGGGATCCCCTGGGCGGCATGCGGGTCACCGGCCACGGTTTCGGCTACCTGGCCCGGGTTATCCTGCAGGCCGCCACCGCCATCGGCCATGGCCGGGTGCTCTTTTGTCTCGAGGGCGGCTACAGCCTTACCGGCCTGCGGGAAGGTATCCGGGCGGTGCTCGACGAGATGTGCGGGAAAAGCAGCCTGCCACCGGCCATGCAGGAAGCCCTGGCCGGGGCCGCCGCTCCGGCGGGCTGCCTCGACCAGATGCGAACGCTTGCAAAGGGCCGGTGGAGCCTGTAAAATTTATGAGAACACCGTTTCCTGAATTCGTGAGCCTTCCTGCGCGACTGATGCAGCAAGGAAAAAAATCAACTGACTTTCCGTCGCGGATTCAGGATTACCCCGCTTCGGGCCTTCGGGCGCCCGGCGCCCGCCAACCAGGGATCCCTTGTAGATGGCTCCATCAAAGATCCTCATTGCCGACGACGACGCCCTCGTCCGCGAAGCCGTCGTAAAAATCCTCGAGATGTTCGGTCATGACGTGGTGGCGGTCGACTCCGGCCAGGCCGCCCTCGACGTGGTGAACGACGACTTCGACGTCATCATCCTCGACATCAACATGCCGGACATGGACGGCTTCGAGACCTTCAGCAAGATCAAGGAACGCGGTCTCGAAATCCCGGTGCTCTTCTTCACCGGCGCCGGCTCCATGGAGTACGCCGTGCGGGCGATCAATCTCGGTGCCTACGACTTCATCACCAAGCCCATTGAGGACCTCGACCTCTTCGACGTCAAGATCCGGCGGGCGATCGAAAAGCGGATGTACGTCCTCAAGGACCGGGCCTATCGCAAGAACCTCGAAATCGAAATCCAGGCCAAGACCAGGGAGTTGGCGGAAAAGAACCGGCTGCTCGAGCAGTACACCCACGAGCTCGAGAACATTACCGTCAACACCATGCTCACCCTGCAGACGGCCCTGGAAGAGAAGGACCCGTACACCGCCGGTCACACCACCCGGGTCACCGCCTACGCCCAGCAGATCGGTACCGCCATGCAGCTGCCCACCGAGGAACTCACCGTCCTGCGCCGGGCCTGCCAGTTGCACGACATCGGCAAGCTGGTCATCGATGTCTCCTGCATCCAGAAACCGGGGCCGCTCACCGACGAGGAGTGGGAAAAGGTCAAGAAACACCCCGAGGTGGGCGAAAACATCATCAAGCCGCTGCGCTTCCTGCGGCGCGAGGGGTCCATCGTGCGCCATCACCACGAGCGACTCGACGGCCGCGGCTATCCCGATGGGTTGACCGGCGACGAACTGGACATTTTGACAAAAATTGTTACAGTTGCCGACAGCTACGACGCCATGACCTCGAAACGGAGCTACAAGGTCAACATGACGCCGGCCGATGCCATGGAGGAACTCAAGCGCTGTAGCGGCACCCAGTTCGACCCCGAAGTGGTCAAGGCCTTCCTCTCCGTGCTGCGCCAGAAACACGGCTGAGGATCCCAACGGCTGTAATCAGGAATCACATCAAAAAAACAATGAAGATCACCCAAACAGACGTCCGGCACGTGGCCCGGCTTGCCCGCCTCGAACTCGACGAGGACGAAATCGCCTCGTTGACCTCGCAACTCGACCAGATCCTTGCCTACATCGACAAGCTCAACGAACTCGACACCAGTGGCGTGGAGCCCACCACCCACGCGTTGGCCATCGAGAACGCCTTCCGTGAAGACGAGGTGAAGCCCTCCATCGACCGGGACACCATTCTGGCGGGGGCGCCGCGGACCAACGGCGAATCCTTCGTTGTTCCCCGGGTTATCTGAGCGACGCCGGTTGCGTCTTGCCAACGACCATCATGGAACCCTACGATAAAACCATTCACGAACTCCAACAGCTTCTCGCCGGTGGCGAACTGTCCGCCGTCGAACTCACCCAGGCGTATCTCGACCGCATCACGGCCAAAGACACGGCCGTGGGCGCCTACCTAACCGTGGACGCCGACGGCGCCCTCGAACAGGCGGCCAGCGCCGACCAGCGGCGGGCGGCTGGCGAGGCGGGGCCGCTGTGCGGCATTCCGCTTGCCATCAAGGATGTACTCTGCACGCGGGGCTTGCGCACCACCTGCGGCTCGCGCATCCTCGAAAATTTCGTGCCCCCCTACGACGCCACGGTGATCGAAAAACTGCGGGCGGCAGGCAGTATCATCCTCGGCAAGGTGAGCATGGACGAATTCGCCATGGGCTCGTCCAACGAATCCTGCGCCTTCGGCACGCCGCGCAACCCCTGGAATCCGGAGCACGTCTGCGGCGGCTCCAGCGGCGGCAGCGGTGCCGCGGTGGCGGCCGGCCTCTGCGCCGGCTCCCTGGGTTCGGATACCGGCGGCTCCATCCGCCAGCCGGCTTCCTACTGCGGAGTGGTGGGACTGAAACCGACCTACGGCCGGGTATCGCGCTACGGGCTCATCGCCTACGCCTCTTCCCTCGACCAGGTCGGCCCCCTCACCCGGGACGTGACCGACTGCGCCATTCTCCTGGAAGCGATCAGCGGCCACGATCCCCGCGATTCCACCTCGGTGGACCGGCCGGTACCCGATTATCGGGCCGCCTTGCAGGAAGGACTCGCCGGCATGACCGTCGGCGTGCCGCGCGAATATTTCGGCGACGGACTCGATCCCGAGGTGGAGGCCGCTGTCCGACGGGGCATCGACGCCCTGGCCGAGGCCGGCGCCCGGGTGATCGACATCTCCCTGCCTCACAGCGCCTACAGCGTGGCCGCCTACTATATCATCGCCCCGGCCGAAGCGTCGGCCAACCTGGCCCGCTTCGACGGTGTCCGCTACGGCCACCGGGATCTTGCAGCCACCACCCTGATCGACATGTTCCAGCGCTCCCGCTCGCAGGGGTTCGGCCCCGAGGTGAAGCGCCGGATCATCATCGGCACCTTCGCCCTGTCCTCTGGCTACTACGACGCCTACTACAAAAAGGCCTCCCAGATACGCACCTTGATCGTCCAGGATTTCCGCAAGGCCTTTACCGAGTGCAACATTATCGCCGCGCCGGTGACCCCGACCCCGGCCTGGCGGTTGGGCGAGAAACTGGACGATCCATTGAGCATGTACCTCTCCGACATCCTCACCATTCCAGCCAACCTGGCGGGACTCCCCGGTATGTCGCTGCCCTGCGGATTTTCGCAGGCCGGCCTGCCCATCGGCATCCAGCTCATGGCCGATCACTTCGCCGAGGAAGCCTTGCTGCGAGCCGCCTACAACATCGAGCAGCAGCTCGCGCTCCCGCACCGTCTGCCGCCGCTATGAAAATCTCCGTCGCCCCCAACATCGCCTCGCTGGTCCCCTATCCGCCCGGCAAACCCATCGAGGAACTGGAACGGGAATACGGCATCACCGGTTCCATCAAGCTGGCCTCGAACGAGAACCCCCTTGGCCCGTCGCCGCGGGCCATCGCCGCCATCGAAAAGGCGCTCGCCAACCTGCACCGTTATCCGGACGGCTCCTGCTACTATCTGGCCCAGCGCCTGGCGGAGAAGCTCGGCGTGGCGCCGGCCAACCTCGTGTTCGGCAACGGCTCCAACGAGATCATCGAGCTCTTGGTTTCCACCTTTCTGCAACCCGGTGAGGCGGTGGTCACCAGCCATCCCACCTTCCTCGTCTATCAGAAGATGGTCCAGGCGCAAGGGGGGGAAAACATCGTGGTGCCCCTGCGCGACATGCGCCACGACCTGGACCGCCTGGCCGCCGCGATCACCGACCGCACCCGGCTGATCTTTCTGGACAACCCCAACAATCCCACCGGCACCATCTTCGATCCGGCGTCCTTCGATCGCTTTCTCGACCAGGTGCCGGAGTCGGTTATCGTGGTGGTGGACGAGGCGTACATCGATTTCGTCGAGCCGAAACTGCGGCTCGACATCCGCCGCTACCTCGACGGCGACCGGCCGGTGGTGAGCCTGCGCACCTTTTCCAAGGCGTACGGCCTGGCCGGCCTCCGGATCGGCTACGGCATCATGCCGGCGGCGGTGGCCGACTACGTGCACCGGGTGCGCCAGCCCTTCAACGTCAACCAGTTGGCCCAGGTCGGCGCCCTGGCCGCCCTGGACGACGACGAGCACCACCAGAAGACCCTCACGCTCACCCGCCAAGGCATGGCGGAACTGGCCGACGGGGTGCGGCGCCTGGGCTGCACGCCCTATCCGTCGCACACCAACTTCTTCCTCGTCGATGTCAAACGGGACGCCAAGGACGTTTACGAGCGCATGTTACGAAAAGGGGTGATCATTCGGGCGATGACCGCCTACGGCTACCCGGAATTCATCCGCATCACCGTCGGTCTGCCGGAGGAAAACGCCCGCTGCCTGGCCGCGCTGGAACAGACGCTTACGGAATGCCAACCCAATCGACCATCGTAACCATCGACGGACCGTCGGGAGCCGGCAAGTCCACCATCAGCCGGCTCTTGGCCGCCAAGCTCGGTTTCGCCTTTCTCGATACCGGTGCCATGTACCGGGCCGTGGCCTTGGCCGCCAAGGAGCGCGGCATCCCACTGGACGACGAAACGGCCATCGCCGCCCTACTCGACACCATCGATCTCCGTCTCGACCGCCACGACGGCCATACCCGAGTGCTGCTCGACGGCCGGGACGTCTCCACCGCCATCCGTACCGCTGAAATGGGACCGGCCGCATCCAAGGTCTCCGCCCTTGCTGCTGTCCGCAACCGACTCACCGCCCTGCAACGGGCCATCGGCCGCTCCGGCAACTTCGTCGCCGAGGGCCGCGACATGGGTACCGTGGTCTTTCCCGACGCCGCCTGGAAGTTCTATTTGGACGCATCCCCCGAAGAACGGGCCCGGCGGCGGACTCTTCAATTGGCCGAACAGGGCGAGGAGGCGGACTACGCCACCATCCTCGCCCAGATCATCGAGCGGGACCGCCAAGACGCATCCCGAGCGCTCGCGCCGCTGCGGCCGGCGGAGGACGCCATCATCATCGATTCCTCGCGCATGTCCATCGACGAGGTCATCGCCACCATGCTCAAGGCTATGGGCCGATTACCATCCCTTGAATCCGTGACGAAACATGAATGAAGATTAATTCAACGATCGGTCATTCGCTGCGCTCACCACCTGCCTTCGCGTATCTGGCGCAGGCAGACCGCTCACGGATTCAAGATCTGACAACCAAACCGTGGAGGAAGCAGGCAATCATGGAAGGTGACGGACGAACCCTGAAACGGCGGCATCTCATCTATTACCTGGAGGTGTACGACGACGACACCGACAAGCTGCTGGGCCACCTGGTGGACATCACCACCCAGGGTATCAAGCTGGTGAGCAAAGAGCCCATCGAACCGAACCGGATATACCGGATGCGGATGATGCTGCCAGAGGGCTACTTCGACGACAAGGTCATCCACTTCGAGGGCCGGGCCGTGTGGAGCGGCAACGACATCAACCCAGACTTCTACGATACCGGCTTCGAGGTCGCCAACCTGGACAAGGAGGCCCGCAAGATCATCATCAAGCTCATCAACTGGCTGGGCTTCAACGACTGACAGCCCCTTGCCACCTTATCGATCGCGCCCTGTTTCCCCCCGGGCCGGACGGCGGTCAGACCATCTTCTCTTCCGACCAGTCGTTGTGCTCGAACTGCCGGTGGTCGGGCTTGGGCGGCTTGATCTCGAGCATGCGGTGCTCGATCCAGGTGGCGATCTTGTCGAACTCGGCCTGGATCTCGGCCAGGGCCCGGCCACGATGGCTGACCCGGTTCTTTTCCTCCAGGGAAAGCTCGGCAAAGGTCTTGCCCAGCGGAGGGTAGAAGAAGACGGGATCGTAGCCGAAGCCGCCCTCGCCGCGCGGCTCCAGGGTAATCTCGCCCTCGCAGCGTCCCTCGTAGGTCAGGGCCGGACCCGAGGGTACGGCGATGGAGATCACACACTCGAAGGCGGCCCGCCGGTCGGACACCCCTTCCATTTCCGCGAGCAACTTGGCGATGTTGTCGGCATCGGTGGCGTTTTCACCGGCATAACGGGCCGAATGCACACCCGGCCGACCGTCGAGGGCGGCCACCACCAGGCCGGAATCGTCGGCGATGGCCGGTAGTCCCAGCACCTTGGCAGTGTGCAGGGCCTTCTTGTAGGCGTTGTCGTCAAAGGTGTCGCCGTCTTCCACCACCGGCGGCAGGGGGCCGAAATCGGCCAGGCAAAGGATCTCCACCGGGTAATCCCGCAACAATTCGGTAAACTCCCGCACCTTGCCGCGGTTGGTGGTGGCAAGGACCAGTGTCGTCTTTCGCATGGTTGCTCCTCGTGGTTCTGGTTCCGTTTATCTTGCGCTTTGGCTCAAACCCTACGATAATACCACCACTATGCATCGGCAACCACCATCCGATCCCGCCGGTGTCGTGCTCATCGGCTTTCGGGCCACGGGCAAGAGCACCGTCGGCCGGCTGCTGGCCGACCGTCTGGGGCTCACCTTCGTCGATATGGACCAGGTGCTCATCGACCGGCACGGCCCCATCGACGAACTGGTCGCCCGCCACGGCTGGCCGCATTTCCGGGAACTGGAACGGCAGCTTCTCGAAGAACTGGCCCAAAAACGCGGTCTGGTGATCGCCACCGGCGGCGGCGCCGTCCTGCACCGCGACTTCTGGCCGCAAATACTGGCACGATACCTGGTCGTCTGGCTGCAGGTCCCGGAAGCGGTCATCCGCGAGCGGCTGCTGGCCGATTCCCGCACCGACAGCCAGCGGCCGGCCCTGACCGGCGCCGATCCGGCGGCCGAGATCGGCCGGGTCCTGGCCGAACGGCTTCCCCTCTACGAGGCGAGTTGCCACCTGGCCCTGGACGGGACGGTCGAGCCTTCCGCCATTGCCGCGGCCATCGCCGTCCGGTGGCCGGAGGACCGGCGCCCGTAAAACATACAACCAACACGGTAACCTATCATGGCAGGAAACACCTTCGGCATAGCCTTCCGCGTCACCACCTGGGGAGAGTCCCACGGCCCGGCCGTCGGGGTGACCATCGACGGCTGCCCGCCGCGGTTGTCTCTCGAAGAGGCGGACATCCAACGCGATCTCGACCGACGACGGCCCGGCACCGGCGGCCCGGCCAGCCCCCGCAAGGAACCAGACCAGGTGGAGATCCTCTCCGGGGTCTTCGAGGGCGTCACCACCGGTACGCCCATCTGCCTGCTCATCCGGAACAAGGACGCGAAGAGTTCGGCCTACGACCACCTGCGCGACATCTTTCGGCCCGGGCACGGCGACTACACCTATCTGAAGAAATACGGCATCCGTGATCATCGGGGCGGCGGCCGCTCATCGGCCCGGGAGACGGCCGCCCGGGTGGCGGCCGGCGCCGTGGCCCGCCGGTTGCTCGCGCAACATGGGATTACCATCTGCGCCTACACCGTGGCCCTGGGCGGCATCACTGCCCAGAAGCGCGACCTCGATGCAATCGACCAGAACCGGTTGCGCTGCCCGGACAACGAGGCGGCGGCCCGCATGGAGGAACGGGTGGCTGAGGTGCGTAAGGCCGGCGACAGCCTCGGCGGCATCGTCGAAATTCTCGCCCAGGGGGTGCCGGCCGGTCTCGGCGAGCCGGTGTTTGACAAGCTGGACGCCGATCTGGCCAAGGCACTCATGAGTATCGGCGCCGTCAAGGGGGTAGAAATCGGCGCCGGCTTCGCCGCCGCCGCGGCTACCGGCTCCACCAACAACGATCCCATCGAACCGGACGGCTTTGCCTCCAACAATGCCGGCGGCATCCTCGCCGGCATATCGAACGGCGCCGACATCGTCGCCCGGGTGGCGGTGAAACCGATTCCCTCCATCGGCATGGCACAACGGACCATCACCACCGACGGTCAACCAACCACCATCCGCATCGGCGGCCGCCACGACATCAGCGCCATTCCGCGCATCGTACCGGTCTGCGAAGCAATGGTCGCCCTTACCCTGGCCGACCACCTGTTGCGGCAGCAGGCTATCACACCCTACCGGGAACCATGAGCCAGCCACTCGCCATCCGTTCCGTCTGGATGCTGTCGCGCGAGTACGACGGTCTCGCCGGTGCCGGCGGCGTCAAGGACATGGTGCGCCAGGCGGCCGAGGCTTGCGCCCGGGCCGGCTGCCGGACCACCGTGGTCCTGCCCGCCTACGGCTTCGTCGATCTCGCCGGCTTCGAAAAAACCGATTACACCTTCCACGTGGACATGGCCTACGTCGGCCGGGAACGGCGCGAGACCGTCGAGGTCTTCGTCCGCCGCCAGCGCCGGGTGCGGATCTTCCTGCTCGCAAGCCAGCGGTTCGCAGAAAAACGGGCCGTGTACACCTACACGGCCGAGGACGAAAAGGAAAATCCCTTCCGGCGGCGCGGCACGGGCCACTATGACTACTTCGCCATGAACGTGCTCCTGCAAAAGGGGGCCCTGGCACTCATGGCCGGTCTCGGCGAACAGCCCGACATCATCCACTGCCACGACGGTCATACCGCCCTGGTGGGACCGCTCATCCGGGAGCTGGAAGGATATCGCCATTTCTTTTGCCGCACCGGCTGCGTGGTCACCATCCACAATGCCGGGCTCGGCTACCACCAGGAGGTGGACGACCTGCCGTTTGCCCAGGCGATCACCGGCCTGCCGAACCGGGTGATCCGCGACAACCTGCTCGACCGTTCCTTCGACCCCTTGCTGGCCGCTGGCAACTACGCCGCCCTCTCCACGGTGAGCGAGACGTACGCCCGGGAACTGCAGGAAACCGATCTCGACGAACTGACCGGCTGGCTCGGCCATCGGCTGCTGGCCCGGGGAGTACGGATCACCGGCATCACCAACGGTATCAATCCTGCAGACTACGACCCCACCAAACCGAAACGACATGGGCTGCCGGCCGGGTTCGACCCGGCCACCGGCGACCTGGAGGGTAAGGCAATCTGCCGACGCTGGTTGCTCGACCGCATCCTGAACCAGGACGACTTGGGGGGGGTGCGACGGATCGGTGCCATCACAGGAGCCGACGACCAACCGCTGTTTACGATGGTGGGACGGCTCACCGGCCAGAAAGGGGTGGACAAGCTGATCGGCGCCCTGGAATCCCTTTTGCCGTTAGACGACGAATTTTGCGTCCTCATCTTGGGTAGCGGCGAAAAGGCCATCGAAGACCGCCTGCTGAAACTCGCCGACCGGCCGGAGGCCCGCGGCCGGTTCTGCCTGCTGCTGGGCTACGACGCGCAGCTCGCCACCGCCGTGTTTGCGGCCGGCGATTTCTTTCTCGCGCCGAGCCGCTACGAACCCTGCGGCCTGACCGATTTTATCGCCCAACTCTTCGGCAATTTACCGGTGGTGCATCACACCGGCGGCCTGACCAAGGTGGAAGACGGGGTCACCGGCTTCGCCTACCAGGAATACGGCTCCGCCGCCCTGATGGGCGCCATGCAGAAGGCGATCCGCACCTTTCGCCACCAGCCGGCCGTCATCCGGCGTATGCAGCGCGTGGCGGTGGAACGAATCCACGAACGGTACACCTGGGATCAGGTCATCAGGCGCTACTTCGATCTCTACCGAACCGCTCTGCCACAACCATGATGCGTAACCAATTCCAGGACCGGGGGTGGGCGGCCACCCACCGACCCTACTTCATCACCCGGCTCTACGGCGATTTCCACGCCCTGCTCCAGGAATTTCGCAGGCTGTACGCCGCCTACCTGGATGGACGGCCGCCGTCCTTCCAGGCGATGAGCACGTTTGTCGGCAACGAGGACGACCGGGGCGGTCTCTGGCGGCTCAAGGAACTCTGCCATCATCTCTGGCGACAGAACGATACCGGCGACCTGGAAGGGACCCTGCTCGACTGGACCATCGGCTCGCTCTTTCATGAGGCGATGAAACTCAAGGAAAACATCTACTTGCGGGAAAATTACCTGCCGGTCATCCAGCGGGCCCTGGCCCAGGACCGGCCGACCATCCTGGGCATGGAATGTCGGCGATTCACCGAACGCACCGAGACCGAGATCGCCCGGCAGATGGACACGGTGGGATTTCTGTTCGGACAGGCCAACGTGCTCCTCAGGATCATGCTCGCCGGACAGAGCACAAACCCTCTTCTGCTGCGGTTTCTCGCCGAGCACGAAAGTATTGCCGACGACCTGTGGCAGGAACCGCTGGCTGAAGTCTTCGCCGAGCTGTTCGACGGCCGGCCGGAAATAGGCTACTGTGCCGCCGGGGCCGGCTTCGCCCGGGGCAACTGGTTCGCCCGGGCGGTGACCGCCTACGAAAAGGCCCTGGCCCTGAACCCGGAGTGCGAGGAGGCCCGGCGCCACCTGTCCCAACTGCGAGCCCTGGCCCGGGCGGCGGGCGAGCATCCTGGGTGAACCTGTTTCAAACCTGGATCAACCCTGGCCAACATGGCGATGGTATGCCGCCGGCGGCGGCCGTCTTGCTCAGTGTACCTGTACGATTTCTGCCAGCGGACAGACTTTGACCGTTTCGGTGAGAGGATAACTTTCGTCTACCGGGGCTATGACCCACGCCTGGTCGATATGCAAATCCTTCAGGCCATTCCAGAAACCTTTCGTCGGGCGGGGAGTGGTTGACGCCTTGAATTCAAACGCCATTTTACGAGTCCCCCGGACCAGGACCAGATCGATTTCCGCACCCGCTGCCGTCCGATAAAAATACGGTTCCCACCCCGGAAACGCGGCGATGATATTTTCCAAGGCCATGGTTTCCCATGATGCTCCGAAAACCGGGTGCCCCATGAGATCGTCAAAGGCATCAATGGCGAGCAGCGTATGGAGAATGCCGGTATCCCGAAGGTAAACTTTTGGAGATTTGACCAACCGCTTTTTCAGATTCGCTGCAAAGGGAGGCAGAATTCGTATCATAAACGTTTCCGCCAACAGATCGATATATGACCGGAACGTTGTGTGCGAGACCCCAAGGGCGGAGCCGAGCTGCGAACTGTTGAGCAGTTGTCCCTGGGTGTGGGCACACATTTGCCATACCCTCCTCAAAGTCGGAGCTGGTATGCGGACACCGAGCTGCGGGATGTCACGCTCCAGGAAGGTACGAATAAAGTTTTCCCGCCACCTTTGGCTGGCTTTCTCATTGCGCGCCAGCAAGCTGTCCGGGAATCCGCCGCGTAGCCAGTACGTATGGAGGGGGGCAACTGCTGCCGTCCCACTGATTTCAGCATAGAGGAAAGGGGTCAGTTCCAGGTAGGCAATTCGACCGGCCAGGGTTTCTGAACTTTGCCGGATAAGATCCCTGGATGCCGATCCAAGGATGAGGAATTGTCCATTGCGGCTTCGAGAGTCGATAATTGCTCGCAGGGGCGCAAAAATTTCCGGCAGACGTTGTATTTCATCAAGGCAGATTAATTTGTCTTTGTGGAGAGAGAAAAATAATTCCGGCTCCTGGAGCTTTGCAAGGTCTGCCGGTTTTTCCAGGTCCAGATATACAGCGTCTGGCAGTTGAGCGATAATAGCCCGCGCCAGCGTGGATTTGCCGCACTGCCTGGGGCCCAGTACGGCAACGGCGGGAAATTCCCGCAAGCACTCCCGGAGTTCCGATTCAAGACGACGAGGGATGTATCTTTCTTGCATATCGCAAGCGTATCACACAATCTGCAAGGTTGCAAAGGATGAGTGATAGGTGATAAGAAGTTGCTTTCCGACCGACGGGCGGGAAGGAGTTGGCGGGAGGCCCGGGGGACGGCTCGAATCCTCACACAGTAAACATTCTCAAGATTTCGGCAAAAGGTTAAAAAAATTGCTCGAAACGCCAAAAATCGCGATAACGGGTTGGTAATATTCGAGAATCCTTGTCGACAAATACAGCTCCCCAATTTCCCGTCTATCCTTTTTCGCGGAATCGTCAGTCAGAATAGATCGTGTCCATGAAGTAAATCTCATCTGGAGGCGCATCCTGGAATACGTCCATGTCTTCCAGTTTTCCGCGCCCGGACACTTCCTCGTCCAGGTTGGAATCAGGGGGCGCTCGTACCAGCCCAAGCAAGAACTCCTTCTTCTCCTCCCACTTCCCCAAGTGCTCCAATATATGCTGAATCACCGCCGCCTCGGTGATGAAGGAAATGATCTTCGTTTCCGTCCCGCACCGGGGACAGGTGAGCGGATCGACCTCCCACACCTTCTTGATGCACTCCCGCCAAGTGGGAGACGGGATGCGGAGGGAACGATAGGGACGGATGTCGATGAGATCAGGCGCATCGCCCTGGCGCCGATACGCACGGCGTTGTGCACCGAAAAGCCGGAGAGGTGCCGCCAGCCGAGTATCTTGCGGATCAAGCCCCGGCTTATCGCTTGTGACTGAAACCTGGTGACCAGGGTGCGATCACCCCTTCTCACCCCCTGGCAGGACCCTTTCCCGACCTGGAGGGCGAAAAGCTATTTCCTATCACCCTTTCCGGTGTCTTGACCAACCAGGCGCGAACAAGCTTGATATGAATATAAAGACAAGTTCCAAGAGATAGCTGTCAGCATCAATTAAGGAGGGATTTATAGCGGCCCTGAAACAGGGCCATACCTATTTCTTGCGGCGGTTTATACAGGTGTAACGGAAACTGACATTCTGCATGATGCGGGACAAAGCAGGCCATGTATCATGCATGCTTAACAGCAGAACACCCATTTATCAAGCATGACCTCTGCTCATGGCAAGTTGCCAATTTCCACTCGCTGCGTCGAGGAGCCGAATTTTCGGCCATAACTATCTATTTCGACTGAAACTTTTATTTTCTGGATTCCCTAATCAGGAAAGTCATATAATGGCCGCAAAGAGGGAAAGTTTAAAATAATTGACCCCCCCATATCATATATTTGGTGTGGCAACCATCTGGTGTGGTATGTTTTTTAGTCAGGCGCACCGTCTATTTACTCTGCAAACATGACAAGGAGCCCTATGCAGTGGAATCATTAGGAATATGTTTAGGCGCTTCAACAATCAGTTGCGTCCGACTGCGGAAGACACCTCAAGGGATTGAGACTCTCTGGGCTCGGAATCAGCCCCACGGAGGAAATCCGCGGCAGAGCCTGACAGAGATACTCGGCAAGGTGGCCGACATCAACGACCTCCGTATTGGGGCTACCGGCCGGAAGTTCCGAAATCATCTTGCTCTCTCCACCATTTCCGAACCTGAGGCTGTGGAGTTGGCTTACAGCCACATCCTTCCTCCTGGTCATCCCTGCCAGGTGATCGTGAGCGCTGGTGGTGAAACGTTCATGGTGTACCACCTGGATGAGGAGGGCAAGATCCAGGATATCCATACCGGCAACAAATGCGCCTCCGGAACCGGCGAATTTTTCCTGCAGCAGCTGGACCGTATGGGGCTCTCCCTGGACGAGGTAAGCGGCATGGAACCGCCGGATACCATGTATAAATTATCAGGACGCTGCTCGGTGTTCTGCAAGAGCGACTGTACCCATGCCCTTAATAAGGGTGTATCCAAGCATCAGGTGGTGGCCGGCCTCACTCATATGATGGCAGGCAAGATTATTGGACTGCTCAAAAAACTGCCAAAAACTTCGGTGATGCTGATCGGCGGCTGTGTTCACAACCATGCCATGCTCCACTATCTGCGTAAGGAGATTGACGACCTTTATATCCCGCGAGAGGCACCGTGTTTTGAGGCCCTGGGGGCGGCACTCTGGGCTCTGGACAACGAAACCGTACCCTTCCGTGATCTCGACCACATTTTCACCGATCAAAGATCGACTCTTTCCTTTCTGAAACCTCTGGCCGACTTCAGGGACAGGGTGCACTTCAAACATCAGCCGCGGTCCTCCGCCGAACCTGGCGATCGAACCATTCTCGGCCTGGATGTGGGCTCCACCACCACCAAGGGCGTAATTATGCGACGGCGAGACAAGGCGATTCTTGCCTCCGACTATCTGCGCACCGATGGAGATCCGATTGGAGCCTTTCGCCGGGTATGCCAGAGTCTGGCTGACCAGATCACTGTGCCAATCTCCATCGAAGGACTTGGGATCACAGGCTCAGGCCGTCAGATTGCCGGCCTGTACGCCATGACGGACGGCGTTATTAATGAAATCACCGCCCATGCCACTGCTGCGGTCCATTTTGATCCGGAGGTGGACACCATCTTTGAGATCGGCGGCCAGGATGCCAAATACACGTACATCACCAATGGCGTACCCTGCGACTACGCCATGAACGAGGCATGCAGTGCTGGCACTGGTTCGTTTCTGGAAGAAGCGGCCAAGGAGAGTCTTGGCCTGGATGTTACCGAAATCGGCCGGACGGCATATCAGGCCACAAATCCGCCAAACTTCAACGATCAATGCGCAGCCTTCATCGGTTCGGACATTAAAAGGGCGGCCCAGGAAGGTATCCCTCTGCCCGATATCGTCGCCGGGCTGGTCTACTCCATCTGCATGAACTACACCAACCGGGTGAAAGGTAACCGGTCGATGGGCAAAAAAGTGTTTATCCAGGGTGGAGTCTGTTACAACAAGGCCATCCCGGCCGCCATGGCGGCTCTCACCGGCAAGGAAATGGTGGTGCCGCCGGAGCCCGGCCTAATGGGGGCCTTTGGCGTGGCCCTGGAAGTGGAGCACCGCATTGAGCAAGGGGTCCTCAAACCGGATACTTTCGTGCTTGATGATCTGATCAGGCGGCAAGTCAAGTATGGCAAACCCTTTATCTGCGGCGGTGGCAAGGAGTGCGACCGGGGCTGCGAGATTGCCCGCATTGAGATCGAAGGGAAGGTCTATCCCTTTGGCGGCATCTGCAACCGTTACGACAATATCATTCATAAGCGCAAGATCGACTCTACCGGCCTGAATCTGGTCCTGGCCCGCGAACGCCGCGTCTTCCGTGATCTGGCGCCGGCGGATTCCGCTGATCCGCGTCCCACGGTAGGGATGAACCGTTCCTTCCTGGTAAACACCTATTTTCCGTTTTACAACCGTTTTTTTGCCGATCTTGGTTTTCGGTTGGTGTTGCCGGACACCGTGGACCCGGAAGGCGTGGAACAGCGGGAAGCCGCCTTCTGCCATCCGGTGGAACTGGCCCACGGATACGCGGCCACCTTGCTGAATCAAAACCCCGATTTTTTCTTCCTGCCGCATCTGCGTGGCATTCCCTCTGAAAGTGGCGAGCAGACCTCGTGCTCCTGCGTCTTTGTCCAGGCTGAACCTTTCTATCTCCGTTCGGCCTTTGCTGACCTGGACAAGGAGCGAACACTCAGCCCCACGCTCGATTTTTCCAGGGGAATGAGCGCCAATCTTCCAGCCTTCAAACAGGTAGCCACTCAGATGGATGTCGATCCGGGGCTGGTTGCACCGGCCCTTGAGGCAGCCTGGGACGCCCAAAAAGAGTTCTTTGCCGATATCCGCCGAATGGGCAAAGAGGCCTTGAGCGCCTTACATGACGATCCTGGAAAAACGGCGGTGGTACTCTTCGGCCGACCCTATAACAGTTTTGCAGGGGCGGCCAATAAGGGAATCCCTGCCAAGTTCGCCTCCCGCGGTGTCCGGATCATCCCTTTTGACATGCTGCCTTATGAGGGGGAAGAGCTTGAAAAGGATCATAATATGTATTGGGCCATGGGCCGGATGATCCTCAAAGGAGCCCGGTATGTGAAGAAAGATCAGCAGCTGTTCGGCACCTATATCACTAATTTTTCCTGCGGGCCGGATTCATTTATCGTTGGCTACTTCCGGGATCTCATGGGGCGCAAGCCCTCGCTTACCCTGGAACTTGACAGCCATACCGCTGATGCCGGCATTGAAACTCGCATCGAGGCCTTCCTGGATATTGTCCACAATTACCCGCGGACCACCAGGCAGCAGGATATCCTGAAAAAATCAAACGGCTTCCGGCCTACGGAGGTTGTGTTTCAGAGAGGCAAAGCCGGTGTCCGCGTCTCGGCAAGCCAATGGTTGCCTCTTGGAGATGATCGGGTGAAGGTGATCCTGCCGTCCATGGGCCGTTTTGGCACACCCTTACTGGCCAAGGCCTTTGCACGGCGCGGAATACGGGCCGAGGCCCTGCCGCCGGCGGATGAAAAGACTTTAATGCTGGGCCGGGGAAATTCCACGTGCAAGGAATGCCTCCCCCTCCAGATCACGGTGGGTTCCATGCTCCATTACTTAGGCAAGCGACCGGCCGGGGAAATTACCGCCTTTTTCATGCCCAGCGCCGACGGCCCCTGCCGTTTCGGACAATATCATGTCTTTGCCAAAAGGGTTCTTGCAAAGCACCGGATTCCTGACGCTGCAGTCCTGACCCTGTCTGCGACCAACGGCTACGGAGGCCTGGGCGAAGGCTTTATGTTGGCGGCCTGGCGGGCCATCATTATTGGCGATATTTTTGATGAAATCTGGTCCACCGTGCTGGCCGCCGCCGTGGACCGCGAGCAGGGGTTGGCCATCCTTGAGCAGGAATATCAGGATATTCTCGCAGTCATCCACAGAGGTTGGCCGACTATAGCTAGGCAGTTAACCCGCAGCGCGCAAAAACTCGCCGAGATCCCGCTCAAAAAGGCCTACCATGAGTTCCCCAAGCTTTCTCTTATCGGGGAAATCTATGTGCGCCATGATCCCATTGCTCTCCAGAATCTTATAGAGAGCCTGGCAGACCGCGGATTCATCGTCCGCACCGCCCCAAACAGTGAATGGTTCAAATATGTGGACTGGTTGATCAAGGAAGGAATCGAGGGCAAAAGCTCCCTCAAGTTTCTGATCCGGCAGCAGGTAAAAAGTTATTTTGACCAGAAGATCAGAAAGCGAATGGCGCCTTCAGGGCTTTTTTTCTGTGAACATGGGGCTGACGTTGAACCAGTCATTGAGGCCGGGAAAAAATTCATCTCACCCAACCTTACCGGCGAGGCGATCCTCACTGTAGGGTCAGCCCTCCATGAAATCCTGCATCCGTCCTGCGGCATCATCTCCATTGGCCCTTTTGGCTGCATGCCCACCCGGGTGGCTCATTCCATACTGCACGGAAAGCTTACCAGCAGGGAAAAAATGATACTGAAAGGGCGTGGCCATGATCAATGGTCACATCTTCTGGAAAGAGAACGGAAATTTCCCTACCTGGCAATTGAAACAGACGGCAAAGCTTTTCCGCAGATCATTGAAGCACGTCTGGAGGCCTTCTGCCTGCAGGCCCAGCGACTCAACGAGATGATGCTCGAGAATGCATCCTTGCCGCTTGAGCATGGCCAAGACCTCGGCACGAAAGAGTTCGGCTAAGCGGCAGATGAGGGTAGCGGGATCCATGACCTGGAAGACGCCGGATGGCAGAACAACGCCGTCTGCCGCCAGAACGTGGAGGTGTGGATGCCAGCGGGCGTAATCGCCAAAGGTCTGGATCACCATAACCGCGCCGACTCCGGCGTCAGGAAACCAGGTCAATGGACGGAGCAGGAGATACAGGGGTCGTACGCCCTGACCAGCATCTGGGCCACGAGTTCGATATCCTGGTCACGGTATCCTGCCTTGGCATACTGCCTGGCCAATTCCTTGAGGTCGTAGTGGATATTGGCGTGGTTCTGACTGGTGGGGATGACGCAATCCGCCTTGACGATCTTGCCTTTGGCATCGAACTCGTAACAGTGATACAGGATGCCCCGCGGCACCTCCACCGCACCCACCCCTCTGCCCGCCCTGGGGACGACCGGCTGGCGGGGGTCTTCCTGCGGCAAGTCCAGCAGTTCATCGATGAGCCGGATGGCGTCGTGCACCACGTGGACACATTCCACCAGCTGGGCCACGTTGTTCATGAAGGGATTGTGATTGACCGGCTCGAGATGGAAGGCGCGCGCCGTCTCCCTGGCCTCGGGATGCAGCAGGGCGAAGTTATTGTTGAGCCGGGCCAGCGCCCCCACGGCAAAGGACTTGCGGGAGAGCTTGCTCCACTTGGCGGTGGAGTGCTTGACGCAGTATTCGTTGGTCATGGCCTGGTACTGATCTTCCTCCTTGGTGACGCCTTCAGAGGAAACCAGCGTACCGCCGATGAAGGGATAGCTCCCCTCGCCCTTGAGGGAGACGAACTCGGTCTCCCTGACAAAGTCGGGAATGGCAAAGGTTTGAAACAGCTCCGCGGTTTGGCGCAGGTCACCGGTGGCTGCTTCCAACCGTTGCCGCAGCCGTTCAAGCTCTTTTTTTATCGGCAACATGGTAAAGCCGCCCACCACGGTGCGGGTGGGATGCAGCCGGCGGCCGCCGATAATGTCGCAGGCGTCATTGGCCAGCATCTTGAGGCGCAGGGCCCGTTGCACCTCTGCCGGATGGGATTGGACGAGCGGCAGGACGCTGCCGGCCTCCAAGAAATCCGGCGCTACCAGGAAATAGAGGTGCAGGATATGGCTCTGCAGGGTCTCCATATGCTTGAGCAGCAGGCGTAGTTTTGCGGTCTGCTCGGAAGGAGTAATGCCAAAAGCCCTTTCCACGGCCCGGATGCTGGCCAGGGTGTGGCCGATGGAGCAGATGCCGCAGATCCGGCCACAGATATAGGGGGCGTTCTCCCAGGATTTGCCGACTAACATGGCCTCGAAAAATCGAGGCGTTTCCACCACCTCCCAGCGGGCCTCCTTGACCGTGCCCTGCTCGATCCTGATCCTGATATTGCCTTTGCCCTCCACCCGGGTCAGGTGGTTGATCCGGATATTGCAGCTCAGTTTCATTGCTTCCCCTTTGCAGCCGCGCTGGTTTCCCGGAGTTGGGCGATCTGCTCCTGAAAGCCGCCAAAACACTCGAGCCGGTCAAAAAGCGCCTCCCGGCTGAATCCGTACTTGGCCATCACCTCCTCGAGCTGTTTGATATTGGTGACCTCAGCCGGTCCCCGGCACCCCCAGCAGCCGCGCCGGTTGGAAGGGCACCAGGAATCACACCCCGCCCTGGTGACCGGGCCAAGACAGGGCTCGCCCAGCTCGAAGAGGCAGAGATTCTGGTTGGCCTTGCACTCCATGCACACCGGGTACCGGGGATGGACAATGCTCTTGCCCACCACCAGGTTGGTGACGATCTTCTCCACCTCCTCCTTCTTGACCGGACAGCCGTAAATATCGAGATCAACGGTGACATGGGCGGCCAGCGGCGTCGCCTCCAGGATGTCGATGGCAAAGTCGCCGTACACTTGGTGCTTGACCCAGTCGAGGTCGTTGAACCGGTTCATGAGCTGGTTTACCCCGCCGAAGCAAGCGCACGAGCCGAAGGCCACCAGGATCTTGGCGCTCTTGCGGATCTTTTTCAGCAGCCTGACCTCCTCGGTCCGGCTAACGCTGCCTTCGACAAAGGCGATGTCGTACTGATCGGAGCGCTCGGTCATGACTTCCCGGAAGTTGACGATATCGAGCAGGTTGAGAAAGTCGAGCAGGGTGGCCTCGTTGTTGACGATCTGGAGCTGGCACCCTTCACAGGAGGCCAGTTCGAAAAAGGCCACCCTGGGCCGTTCGATCTCCACGCCGAGATAGGAGAGCTTGGCGGTCATCTCAGATCGCCTCCTTCAAATTCATGACCGACCAGTAGTCGAACACCGGCCCGTCCAGGCAGGTGTACGTGGAGCCGATGTTACACCGGCAGCATTTACCCCGGCCGCAGTGCATGCGGCGCTCCAGGGAAACGAACATCCGTTGCATGGGCAGTCCCGCCCGGGTCAACTGGTCGCAAACAAAACGGAACATCACCGGCGGCCCGCAGACAATGGCGTAAGTGGATTTCGGGTTGAAATCGGCCGCCGCGATACGGGCCTCGAGAAGTTCGGTAATCATCCCCACCGGGCCGCGCCATTTCCGGTCCGGCTTGTCCACGATGATGGTGAGGTTGATGTCGAACTGGCGCCATTCCTCGTACTGGTAGGTGAAAAGCAGCTCAGCCGGACTCCTGGCGCCGTACATGACGTCCACCCGGCCGTAACGACTCCGGTTTTCCAGGACGGTCAGAAGCGGCGAGCGTAAGGGAACGATCCCTAATCCTCCGGCGACCAGAAGAAGATCCTGGCCGAGCATTTCCTCCATTGGGAAATGGGTACCGAAGGGGCCGCTGATTCCCACCAGGGTGCCGCGTTCCACCCGGTCCAGAAAGCGGGTGAGGTTGCCCACTGCCCGAATGCACAGCTCGATATCGCCGCGGCGGATGGGTGAGGAGGAGATGGAAAACGGCGCCTCGCCGATGCCGGGAAGCTCCAGCATGACAAACTGCCCGGGCCGGAAAGAGAAATTGTGGCGCTGTTCAGGATCGATGATCTGAATCTGGTACAGCTTTTCCGTGGCGGTCAGGGGATAGATATTGGTGATTTCAGCCTGGTAGCTGTACTCGAAGCTGGAGAGGTCGTCCAGCCGCCGTTTTTGGGGCGGGACGGCGAGGATGTCGTGAAAGGGCAGCCGTTCAGACATGATTGCCCTCCTTGGCCCGAACGCTGGCGATTACCTCGGGGACGGTGATGCCGGCCAGACAGGCCACACCGCAGCGGCCGCAGCCCACGCAAAGCGGCTCCTCGAAGGCTTCCACGAAGCCGCGGTGCTTGTGGTAGTACCGATATTTCAACCGGGTGCTGGCCCGGGGCCGGAAGTTGTGGCCGCCGGCCACTGAAGCGAAATCGATCAGGTTGCAGGAGTAGAGAAATTTGTGTTTGCCGGCCCCCTTGAGATCGAGATCCACGCTCTCTTCCACCCCGTAACAGTAACAGGTGGGGCAGACATTGGCGCAGGTGCCGCAGGAAAAACATTTTTCGCCCCAGAGATCCCAGGCCTCCGATTCAAACTCCAGGTCCAGAATTTTGGTGAGGTCGGTGGTGTCCACCTCGGTGGTGAATTGCTGGTTTTTTTTGGAGAGTATCTCCTTGTAGCGGTCATGATCCTGGTGGCTGGGCTCCCTGGTCTTGATGTTGCGCAGAAAATCGAAGGCCGTGGCAGAGAGCACTTCGGCAAAGTATTCATCCCCCAGGTCGGTGAGAAACAGGTCAAAGCCGTGCAGCACCGTGTCGGTGTTCATGGAGCGGCAGAAACACTGAGGCTGGGGCATACACTCGATGCCGATGATAAAAGCGTTTTTCCGTTTCGCCACATAATAGGGATTGGGATAGACCGTGCCAGCCAGCACCTTGTCGAGCTTGTTGAGCGCGTTGATGTCGCAGGCGTGCATGCCAAAGAACACCAAGGGCTGGTAGATGTTGTAGTCCACCTGCTTACGCCAGCCGTGTTCGCCGACGAGACTGAAGGTGCACAGGGTCTCATGGTAGGGCAGGAAGTAGCGCTTGGCCGAATGGACGGTGGCGGTGTAGTCCAGAGCCAGCTCGTCGAAATCATAAACCACATCGAAATCGTAGAGAGGGGCGGAGTGACGGTCCTCGCCCTTTCGGACAGGACCGATAACGGTGTGGACCGCCAAGGTGGCGAACAGCCGAGGCAACTCGTTTTTATGGAACACCTTGAACAGCATGGTCGGCCCCTGAGTATGTTCAGTGTTGATGAGCCAATGAAAACGGCACCGGGATATGCCGCCGAATCTCGCAGAGATCGTGAAGCTGGCCCC
>CAYRGZ010000020.1:0-24129 GCA_964423785.1 uncultured Desulfobulbia bacterium | reverse complement strand
TAGCTCCCAGTACGCGGCGCGGGCCTCTTCCTAGCATCTGCCGCACCTTGTAACCGACTACCCTACGTCACCCGATATGGCTTCCGGCCAGCGCCAAGCCACCCCGTGATCAGTTACAAGCGGCCAGGCCGCCGGTTTGCTCAAGTGAACGCACCCTCGACTGAGGGCACGCTCAATTAAACAAACCTGCGCAGTTTTGCAAGCAGGTTTTTTCGTAAGGCGCTTCTTTCTCGAAAAAGGCCGGCGAAGCGGCACCCCAGGTATGAAAAATCTCCAGGCATCACGAGGATGCCTGGAGATTATCATGCTAGGCGAGAATCAACGAGGCGCCGATCAGATCCACGGATCGGTCTCGATGATGTTGATGCACTCGACCTTCTCGCACTTCCACTCGCCGCTCTTCGGATCGTAGGTGGAGTTGACGAAGCAACGCCAGTTCTCGTCGTCGCAGGTCGGGTAGTCGCTCCGGTAGTAGAAGCCCGGATAGCGGGACTCCTTGCGGAACTCGATGTGGCGGATGTGGGTCTCGACGCACCAGATGCGGTGGTAGTTCTCCCAGGCCCGCAGCAGCTCGTGCAGGTCGCCGGCAGCCATCAGCTCGGCGTCCTCGCGCAGCATCTTCAGCAGGTCGAGGCAGATGTTGAGCAGCTTGCCACTGGTCATGTAGTAGGTGGCGACACCGCCGCCGTACTCGTCGGTGGCCTTCATCAGCCGCTCCATCAGGTGCTTCGGCTTGATGTAGTTGGGGTTGACATCGGCGGCGGTGGTGGCGCCGACGTGCTCGTAGTACCGCTTGACCGGCGCGTAGATCTCGTCGGCCAGCTCCTGAGCGGTCTTCTCGAGCTCGGGCGTGAAGTCCGGATGATCCTGGACGAACTTCACGGCCTGCTTGGCGACGATCCGGCCCTCGCAGTGGGAGCCGGAGGAGAACTTGTGACCCGAAGCGCCGACACCGTCACCAGCGGTGAACAGGCCGTCCACCGTGGTCATGCGGTTGTAGCCCCACTTGTACTGGTGGGAACGCGGGCCATCGACCTCGGGCACCCAGTCCTCGTTCGGGCCGGAGACCCAGATGCCGCAGCAGCCGGAGTGGGAACCCAGCATGTACGGCTCGGTGGGCATGATCTCGGAGCCGACCTTCTCCGGCTCGATGTTCATACCGGCCCACAGACCGGCCTGACCGACGGACATGTCGAGGAAGTCCTCCCAGGCCTCGGACTCGAGGTGCTTCCAGAACTTCTTGATGGTCTTCTCGTCCATGCCCTGCTCCCGCTTCTCATCGAGGAAGGAGTTGAGGGCGACGTCGGTGGCCATGTAGATGGGACCGCGGCCGGCCTTCATCTCGTTGAGCATCAGGTGGTTCCGCAGGCAGGTCGGGGTGACCGGCGACTGGCCGTACGGCATGTACTTGGCGAGCTCTTCCTTGACGGCGTCGCTGTTGGCGTAGAACTCACCGAGACCGTTCTGCACCTTGGCCTTGAACAGCAGGAACCAGGCGCCGACCGGGCCGTAGCCGTCCTTGAAGCGGGCCGGCGTGAACCGGTTTTCCATCATGGTCAGGGTAGCACCGACCTGGGCGCACATGGTGTAGGTGGAGCCGGCGTTCCAGACCGGGTACCAGGCGCGGCCCTTGCCCTCGCCCGTGGACCGCGGCCGGAAGATATTGACCGCACCGCCGCAGGCGCAGATGATCGCCTTGGCCTTGAAGACGTGAACCTTGTTCTCGCGGACGGAGAAGCCCGCGGCACCGGCGATCCGGTTCTCGACGTTCTTGTCGAGCAGGAGCTTGACGATGAAGACACGCTCCATGATGTTCTCTTCGCCCAGGGCCTTCTTGGCGGCCTCGGCGACGATGCACTTGTAGGACTCGCCGTTGATCATGATCTGCCACTTACCGGTCCGGACCGGCTTGCCGCCTTCCTTCAGGCTGGGGGCGGGCTTGGCGCCGTCGAGGTTGGAGCCGTCGTCGGCCTTCTTCCAGATCGGCAGACCCCACTCCTCGAACAGCTCGACGGAGCGGTCGACGTGCCGGCCGAGGTCGTAGATCAGGTCCTCACGGACGACGCCCATCAGGTCGTTGCGGACCATCTTGACGTAGTTCTCGATCCGGTTCTCGCCGATGTAGGTGTTGATGGCGGACAGGCCCTGGGCGACGGCGCCGGAACGCTCCATGGCGGCCTTGTCGACCAGGATGATCTTCATATCGTCGGGCGCCCACTTCTTGATCTCGAAGGCGGCACCGCAGGCGGCCATACCACCACCCACGATGAGGATATCACACTCGTGCTCGGCGATCTCCGGATTGGTTACGGCGGGCAGTTCGCCCAGCGGTTTGTTCGGCAGTGCCATACTGGAATCCTCCTTGAAAAATCTTTAATTGAACGAAACGTCTCGATTCGGTTCTAGTTAGCCAGAATTACTTGGCGAGCGCAGTGGGCTGGGGCAGCTCGGCCTCACCGAACAGCCGCTCGTCGTTCAGGTTCTCGCCCTTGGCACCCTCGTAGGCGTTGGCGCCGCCTTCCGGGGTGGTCCGGATCGGGAACTTAAACCGCTTGATGTTGCCGTTCCGGAACTTGACGGTCCACATGATGGAGTCGGAGCTCCGCATCGGATGCACCTGACCGCCCATGGGGACGAAGTCAGCGTAGGCACGGACGGCGATGGCGCCCTGCGGGCAGATCTTGACACAGGAGTAACACTCCCAGCATGCATCCGGCTCCTGATTGTAGGCCCTCATCTCCTCCTTGTTGAGGACCATCAAATCGTTGGGGCAGATGTACATGCAAGCGGTCTTGTCACCACCCTTGCAACCATCACATTTTGAAGGATCGACGTAGCTTGGCATTTACATACCTCCTCATTGAGATTGACTGTTTCGATCCGAGAACCGGACCATACTTATCAGCATCCTTCCCGGTTGCAGACAACCGGTCGCCACCGTCATGAGTCGCTCCCGGCTGGCAACAGGTAACGCTTCGAAAAAACAATAAAAAATCTCAAAACCGCCTGCGTGGAAATAAATGAGCCATCACTCATTTTTTTCACACCGAACCTTATAATTTTTCGTCCCGGGATTGTCAACAAAAAAATGGTCCAGCTTGGTTCCGGCCGACCCGGTGAGGAGTTCCAAGCAGACTCACCCAGGAGGTTCGACATCGACGTTTGACATCACGGGCGTCGGTGATTATTGTTGGCCTCCATCACCGGTCCCCTCGTCAGCCGTCGGGACCGTTTCCCTCGAACCTCGTTATCCGGACAGGACACCATGACCAAAAAACAATCTTTCGAAGAACAACTCGCCGAGCGGCTCAACGCTTCAAACCTCGACAAAAACCCGTCGCACATCGTCCCCGCCAAGCTCACCCTGGACAGCAAGCTGCAGTTCCGCTGCCACCCCGGGGTATCTTGCTTCACCGCCTGCTGCGGCCACATCAACATTATTCTCACGCCGTACGACATCCTGCGGATCCGGCGCTATCTCGGCAACCTGGACGCCGACGAATTCCTCTTGCGCTTCACCACCCCCACCTACCTCGAGAAGACCGACATGCCCGGCGTCAAACTCCACCTGGACGAAGAAGGCCGCTGTCCCTTCGTCACGCCGGAAGGCTGCACCATCTACCCGGCCCGCCCCACCACCTGCCGGTACTATCCCGTCGGCATGAGCTATTTCCACGAGGGCGCCAACGAAGGCGGCGGGTCGGAAGAATTCTACTTCCTGGTCAAGGAACCGCATTGCAAGGGCCACGAAGAGGACAAGGTGTGGACCATCCGTGAATGGCGCGCCGACCAGGGCATCGACGAGTCCGACGAGATGAACAAGGAGTGGATGGAACTGGTCATGCGTCGCAAGTCCTTCGGCTTCCAGGCCACCTTGAGCGAACAGGCCAAGAAGATGTTCTTCATGGCCTCCACCAACCTGGACAAGTTCCGGGAATTCGTGTTCGAGAGCTCCTTTCTCGACATCTACGAGGTGGACGACGAGACCCTGGAGACGATCAAGCACGACGACGTGGCCCTGATGAAATTCTCCTTCAAGTATCTCGCCTCCTCCATCTTCAATACCGGCGATCTCAAGATGAAGGAGGAGAAGATCAAGGCCGCCGCCGAAGAGATCAAGCGCAAGCAGCAGGAAAAACTCAAAGAGGCCGAAAAGACCTACGAAGAGCTCAAACAGATGCGCGACCAGTTGCGGGCACAGCAACAACAGCGCCAACGCCAGGGGACCGAAAAAAAGTGAGAGCGGCCTCACCCGTCCTCCCACACATCCCGCCAAACACGATACCGCCGGGGATACCACCCTCCGGCGGTTTTTTTTGCTTTTCGTTTGACCGGCGGCCCGCCGGAAGGATACCCTGGAGCCGTGACGAGGGGGAGCAGGGGTGTTCAGGGAAAGCTATGGGTAATAGTCAGCCAGGGATGCCTTTGGCAACGGACTGATAGGGAGGCGATCATGAAGCGGTCTATCAAGGCGGTCTTGCTCTCCGGCCTGGTCTTCCCGGGTCTGGGCCAACTGGTCTGCGGCCGGCAAAAACTGGGTGCCGTGCTGGTGCTCACGGCGAGCGCCGGCTTATTGTTGCTCGTCCTCGCCCTGGCCAGCCAGACGGAAACCATCCTGCAGAGCCTGCAGCCGTCCATGGAGTCCGGCACCGGCGATCCGGCGGCCGTCATGGCGGCGGTCACCGGCACCGGCGGCATCCTCTCCGGCCTGGGCAGCTTCCTGGTGCTCGGGGCCTGGGTGGCCGGTGTCGGCCACGCCCTCACCCTGCGCGACTGAACATTCGCCGTTCCCTTACTCCTTCCTTTCCTGGACGACGGGCAACACAACGCGAAAAACCGTTCCCTGACCAGGAGTGCTCTCCACCTCCACTTGGCCGTGGTGGCTGTCGACGAGGTTCTTGACGATGGCGAGCCCCAGGCCGGTACCCCGGTGCTTGGCGGTGAAAAAGGGCTGGAAGATCTGGGCCATGGTCTCCTCGTCCATGCCGACGCCGGTATCGGCGATCTCACAGACCACGGTGCCGTCGGCCCGATCGCCGAGGGTCACCGTCAGCACGCCGCCGTCGTTCATCGCCTGCACCCCGTTGACCACGATGTTCAAGAGGGCCCGGTAGAGCAGATCGGGATCGGCCTCGCACCACACCCCCTCGGGCGGTCGATCGAAGCGCAATTCGATGGCCTTCTTCTCCAACTCCGGCCGGGCGAAGGCCAGCACCCGTTCGCACAGCTCGTCCAGCCGCATCCGGCTATAGCGCGGAGTCGGCGGCCGGGCAAAATCGAGAAACTCCCGCACGATACCGTCCAGGCGACCGGTTTCCTCGACGATAATCTCCGCCAAATGGGCCGTTTCCGGCGACGCCTTGCGCTGCAGTATCTCGGCGGTGGACTTGACGATACCGAGCGGATTCTTGATCTCGTGAGAGACGGAGGCGATCATCTTGCCGAGGCCGGCGAGCCGCTCCGCCTGGTTGAGCTTCTCCTCCAGCCGCCGGCGCTCGGCGGCCCGCTCCTCGATGATCCGCTCCGCCCGGACGACGATGAACCGCAGGACCACGAACAATCCGCCCATGACGGCGAGGGAGGCGATGAGGATGCTGCCCTGAAAGCGAGCGATGGCCTCGAAATCGCCGGACAGGTCGAGGACCACCTCCAAGACGCCCATGACCTGCTCGATCTGCGGGCTCATGCGCAGCGGCACATAGGTCCGCAGCCGATACCGCCGCTGTTCCCCACCCGGGATGATGGCCCACCAGGCGCCCTCGCTGACGAACACCGAGTTGCTCTCGCCGGCCAGGGCCCGCTCGTACTCGCGCCCGCCGACATCCCGCTTGCCCCGCAGGGTTTCGTCGGTACTGTAGGAAATGATGTTCTCTTCCGAATCGTAGATGGAGACCCGCTCGACGTTCATGCCGTGAATCGTGTTGCGGATCACCCGGTCGAGGGCGCGGTACTGGCGCTCTTCGGACAGATGGATGGCGCGATACTGGACCAGGGTGGGCAGGACGAAATTAGAGAGAATCTGGTGGTTCAAATTTTCGGCCAGCACCAGGGAGTAGGCCTTGCTGCGCTCCATGAGCAAGTTGCTGGCGTACTTGGAGATCACCCAGGTGAGCACCAGGGTGGTGACCAGGAGCACGAGCAGGCTGGCAAACGAAAAGAACTTGACGAGCTGAAAGGGCTCGCCGGCCGCCATCTTGTCCCGTTGTCCACCCACCCGCATCCTTTTTTCACCCACAGGCGCCGCACCGCCGGCACCGGTCCACCTGGCAGGCCGGCGTCGTCTTTTCCGCAAGTCCCCGCTGGTACTCCTGCCAGAGATACCGCTTGTCGATCCCGTTATCAAGGATTTCCCACGGCAACACCTCGTCGGGGCCCCGCTGCCGTCCCGCATACCACAGGGGATCGACGCCCCGCCGGACCAGGAGCCGGAGCCACCGCCCCGGCGTCGTAGCCGCGGACGCGGCGAGATGGGCGCCGAGGCGCCGGTCGCCGCGGGCGAGCACCGCCTGGTAGAGGGCGTGCTCTGGTTTCTCCACCTGCAGCCGCAACCCGGCCACCCGGCCGGCATGTTTCCGCAACCAACCGATGCGGCGTTTGAGATCGTCGAGCCCCGCCATGGGATGGAACTGGAAGGGCGTCCACGGCTTGGGCACGAAACAGGAGACGCTGGCCTGCAAACGCAAAGCACGGCGCCGGTTCCGAACCGCCGGCGCCACTGACTCCGCCACGGCGTGCAGCAAATCGAGCATCTCCTCGAGGTCCTCGTCGGTCTCGGTGGGCAGACCCAGCATGAAGTAGAGTTTCAGGGTGGAGATGCCTGCCTCGGCGAGGCGGGCGGCGGCGGTCAATACCTGGTCGCGGTCGATCTGTTTGTTGATCACCCGCCGCAACCGTTCAGACGGTCCGTCCGGGGCCAGGACCGCGGTCTTGACGTCGCTGCGGGCCAGCACCTCCAGGAGCCGGCCGCCGACCGCGTCGGCCCGCAGGGAGGAAAACGACAGGGAGCAGCCGTCGACAAGCAGGGCCTCGGCCACCACGGTCAGGGTCTCCTCGTCTACCATCTCCAGGCCGAGCAGCCCGACGCGATCGGTATCGGCCGGCCGCTCGGCCAGGGCGTCGAGGATAGCGCGGGCCCGCCAGTGACGCGGCGGCCGGTAGACGAAGCCGGCGGCACAGAACCGGCAAGCACGGCTGCATCCCCGGCCGAGTTCCACGAGAAAGGTATCCCGGAACTGGGCCGTGCCGGAAACGATGGCCGTGTGGCCGCTCACCGACAGATCGACGACGCGGTTGCGGCGCACCGGCAACGGCGCACCGTGCCGGGCCTCGAACCACGCCACCGTGCCGTCCGGGTGGTAGTGCACTTCATAGAGGGAGGGAACGTAACAGCCCGGCACCTCGACAGCCAGACGACGCAGGAGGGTTTCCCGGTCGTCGTCCAGGTCGAGCAGGATATCGAGCAGCCGGTCGATGACCGGCTCCGCCTCGCCGACGAGGAAACAGTCGATGTAGGGGGAGAGGGGCTCGGGATTGAGAAAGGTGGCGACGCCGCCGGCCACCACCAGGGGGTCGCCGGGCCGCGGCCGGCCGCGGTCGGCCGCGCGAACCGGCAGGTCGGCCATGGCCAGCATGGCAGGCACGGTGGCGTAATCGGCCTCGAAACTGCACGACACGAAGACGAGCGGGAAATCGGCCAGGGGGTGTTGCGACTCCACCGACCGCAGGGGCTGGCCAGCGGCGGGCAGGAAGAACCGCTCGGTCACCACCTCGTCGCGCCGGTTGAGCAGACGGTAGAGAATCTGGAATCCCAGATTCGCCATGCCCACCGGATAGGTGTTGGGAAACAGGAGGGCGATCGGCAGGCGTCCTGTCCACCGCTTACGCACCGCGCCCCGCTCGGCGGCGTCCCGCTCAATTTTGCCGGCCGCGTAACAATTCGCGGTCGGCCCAGGTCTGACACGATAATTCAAAGGCTTACAAACCGTGAACTCGATGAAATCGTATTTTTGATGGCCGCGTAAAAAGGCCATCAAACGCGCCCCAGGGATGGGGCGCCAAAATCCAGCGTTTCGTAACCGCTGGATTTTGTGAGCAAAGCCGAAGCTCTGCTTTGGCTTTGCGTAAGCAAAAAGTCCAGGGACGGACTTTTTGCGATTCCATCATTTTTGACGATTTCATCAATTCTCATTCTTGCGCATGAAGGTCGGAATATCGAGGAAATCCTCGTCCAGCGGCCGCCGGCCGCGGATCTTCACCGTCCGGGCGGTGCTGGTCGCCTTGACCATGGTCTCGGACTCGGCTTCCGGCTCGCTCTTCTCCGGGACGGCCTCGGGCTCGTCGAAGGGCAAGGGCTGATTGACCTTGCCGGCCCGCGGCCGCAACACCTCAATATTGCTCGGAATCTCCTCCTCGCCCCGGATACCGGTGGCGATCACCGTCACCTGGATGGCGTCGCCCAGGGAATCGTCGAAGATGACGCCGAGGATGATGTTGGCCTCCTCGTGGGCCTCCTCCTCGATGCGGGAGGAGATCTCCGCCACCTCGCCCATGCCGAGGGTTTCGCGGCGGGCCGAGATGTTGAGCAGCACACCCCGCGCCCCCTCGATATTGATATCCTGCAGCAAGGGACTGTTGATGGCGGCGTTCACCGCCTCCATGGCCCGGTTGTCCCCCACTCCGCGGCCGGAACCCATGAGGGCTGGTCCGGTCTCGTTCATCACCGCCCGCAGGTCGGCGAAGTCCGGATTGATATAGCCGGGCAGGTTGATGAGGTCGGTGATGCCCTTGACCGCCTGGACGAGCACGTCGTCGGCCGCCTGCATCATCTCGATGAAAGGGGTGTTCTTCTGGGAGATGGGAATGAGCCGGTCGTTGGGGATGGTGATGATGGTATCAACCTGATCGCGCAGCATCTCCCAGCCCCGCTGGGCGTTGCGGCTCCGGGCGCGGCCCTCGAAGGAGAACGGCTTGGTGACCACCGCCACGGTGAGCGCCCCCAACTCCCGGCTGATGCGGGCAACCACCGGCGCACCGCCGGTCCCGGTGCCGCCGCCGAGGCCGGCGGTTATGAACACCATGTCCGCCCCCTCAAGAGCGGCGCGGATCTCGGCGCTCGACTCTTCAGCAGCCTCGCGCCCCTTCTCCGGATTGGCGCCGGCCCCGAGTCCGCGGGTGGTATCGGGACCGAGCTGCAAGCGGATGTCGGCCTTGGAGACCGACAGGGCCTGCATGTCGGTATTGGCGGCGATGAACTCCACCCCGGAAAGGCCGGTCTCCACCATGGTGTTGACAGCGTTGCCGCCGCCGCCCCCGACGCCGATGACCTTGATGCGTGCCCGTGTTTCTTCTTCCACCAGTTTGAACGTCATGGCTGCCCCCCTGTTTTTTGTCTGGATCCCTCCCGGCGAACCGGTCGCCGACCCTCAATGCCTCGGCGACCGAGCGGATCCAGAGTTTATATGATCATACTGAACCAGCCCCGGATACTCGCCGCCACCCGGGCGAGCAAGCCGCCGGACCCCTCGGCGGTCCGTCGGGACGGTTCGTTTTTCATCCCGTAGATCACCAGACCGACGCCGGTGGCGCATTGCGGCGAATTGACGATATCGATCACGCCGCCGATGTCCCGCGGATAGCCGATGCGCACCGGCAGATCGAACACCTGTTCGGCCAGCTCGACGATGTATTCCAAGAGGGCGGTGCCGCCGCAGAGCACCATGCCCGCCTTGATCGTTTCCTTGTAGCCGGTGTCGATGAGTTCCTGGTTGACGATGGTCAGCATCTCCTCGATACGCGCCTCGATGATCTCGCCCATCACCTTGCGCGACAACTTGCGCGGCGGCCGGCCGCCGACGCTGGGCACCTCGATGGTCTGATCCTTGTCGATCATCGAGGCGATGGCGCACCCGTACTCCTCTTTCAGCCGAATGGCGTCGGCGAACGGGGTCCGCAATCCTTGCGAGATATCGTTACTCAAATTGTGGCCGCCAAGGGCAAGGACGTAGGTATGCTTGATGCTGCGTTCGTGAAAGACGGCCAGATCCGAGGTGCCGCCGCCGATATCGAGCAGTCCGATCCCCAGCTCCATCTCTTCCGGGGTGAGGACGGCACTGGCCGAGGCCAGCGGTTCCAACACCACGTCCCGTACCTCGAGGCCGGCCTTGTTGCAACATTTGACGATGTTGTGGACCGAGGTGACGGCGCCGGTGACGATGTGGACGTCCACCTCCAGGCGGACGCCGGTCATACCGATGGGGTCCTGGATGCCGCGCTGGTCGTCCACCGTGTACTCCTGCGGCAGCACGTGGATCACCTCCTGATCCGGCGGAATGGGCACTGCCCGGGCCGAATCCACCACCGCCTGGATGTCCTCCTGCCGGATCTCCTGCCCCCGGATGGCTACCTGGCCGTGGCTGTTGAACCCCTTGATATGGCTGCCGGCGATACCGACGTACACCGACGAGATGGCCATGCCGGCCATCATCTCCGCCTCCTTGACCGCCTTCTCGATGGAGGCGACGGTGCTCTCGATGTTCACCACCCGGCCCTTGCGCAGGCCGTCGGACGGGTGCTGCCCCATGGCGATGATGTCGATCTTGTCATCATGCACCTCACCGACCACGCAACAGATCTTCGTGGTGCCAATGTCCAACCCAACGATAACCTCGGCCATCACTTACCCCCACCGATCAGCCGCGCAGCCCCACCAGCACCCGGCCGGGCTGGTAATCCATGCGGATGTACGCGGTGATCTCGAACTCCTTTTTTCTGTAGAGCCTGGCCAGAACCCTGGCTAGGCGATAGTACGCCGTGTCCATCTTGTCGGTGGTGCCGAGGTGGATGGGAAAGGGGTTGCTGGCCAGGATCAGCACCAATCCCCCGTCCTCGGTCACCCGTAGCTCGGAAATGTTCTGGCGCGGCAGCACCTGCCGACCGCGGCCGGCCAGGTCGAGAAAGGTCAAGGCGCGCCGAAGCGCCGCCTGCTTCACCTCGGAGATCTCCTCTTCCCCCAGCCCGGCGATGACCGGATAATCGAGGGTGTCGCCCGGCTGCACCGGGGCGAAGATCACGCCCTTGGCATCCATGTAGAAGAGCCGGCCGTCCCGGTTGGCGAGCGCCAGGGGCCGCCGCTCCCGAACGGTGATCCGCAACCGGTTGGGCCAGAGCTTCTCCACCCAGGCCCGCTCCACCCAGGGCTCGGCCTCGATCCGCTCGCGCATGGCCGCCGCCGTAAATCCAAGCAGGGAGGTCCGCGGCGTGATTCCGGCCAACTCCTGGACGGTCGCCTCGTCGAGACGCCGCAACTCGCCCTCGACCGCCACCTCGTTGACTATGAACAGGGCGCTGTGGCGCAGGCCGTACCAGAGACCGTAGCCGGCTGCCGCCAGCACGGCGGCCAGACCGAGGCCGACGACCACCAGCCCCAGCCAGTGCCGCTCCTCCGCGGTCCGGCGGCGCTGCCGGTACGGCGTCTTGTTTTCGATCATCGGTCCCATACGAGGACGGTTCTCCTCACTTCCTTCGGTCACCAGCCGGCCACCGGCCCAGCAACTGCACCTCTGGTTCGAGCAAGACGCCGAAGGTGGTGTAGACCCGCTGCTGCACCGCCACCATCAAGGCGTGGATATCGGCCGCCGTGGCCTTCCCGGTATTGACGATGAAATTGGCGTGCTTTTCCGATACCTTGGCGCCGCCGATGGCAAATCCCTTCAATCCGGCCCGTTCGATGAGCCGACCGGCCGCAACGTTGGTTGGATTCTTGAAAAACGATCCGGCGGATGCCTCCTGCAGGGGTTGTTTGGCCAGCCGCCGCTGCAAAAAGTCCTGGCAGGCGTCGTCCACCGCCTCGGGCTCGGCGAGCCGCAACCGGAAGACCACCTCCAGCACCACTTTGCCGGCCAGCCCGCTCCGCCGATAACCGAACCCGGCCGCCGTCCCGTCGATCTCCCTCGTTGTACCGTCCGCCGCCATCACCAGGAGGGATTCCACCAGGTTGCCGATTTCCTGACCCCAGGCACCGGCATTCATGGCCACGCCGCCGCCGACCGTCCCCGGGATGCCGCTGACGAACTCGAGCCCGGCAAACCCCTGCTCCACGGTCCAGCGAACGAGCCGGGCCAGGCTGCACCCTGCCTGGACCCGCACCCGCACCTCACGGTCGTCGGACGCGGTCACCGTGATGCCGCCGAAATTCCGACCGAGCAGGATCACTACGCCGGCCAGTCCCTCGTCGGGCACGAGTACATTGGACCCCCGGCCGATCACCCACCAGGGGATCCCGGCCAGCGACCGGACAAGATCGGTGATGGCTGCCACTGAATCCGGCAGAACCACGGCGGTGGCCGGTCCACCGACCCGCAGCGTCGTATAGCCGGCCAGGGGTTCGTGCCAGCGGATCTCGCCGTCGAACCCGGCCAGCATCTCCCGCAATCGGTTCTCGTCCACGGTCACGGCCGGGGAGTCACCGATAGTCGTCGTCATTCGCCACCTCCGGACAGCCGCTTGGCTGTATCGTCATCCGTTTGATGGAATCGCAAAACGTGCGATCGGATCGGTCATTCGCTCCGCTCACCACCTCCATCGAGTTTACGGATTGTAACCATTTGAATTATCGTGTCAGGTCTGCACCGGCTGCGAGTTTTTACGGGTCCATCCTGTTTCCAGCATCGCCAAAATCTGGTCACCGATCCGGTTGATGTTGCCGGCTCCCAGGGTGAGCACCACATCCCCCTCCTCCAGGACCGGCAGGACCGCGGCCGGCAAATCCTCCACTTCCGGCACCGAGACGACGTTCCGGTGGCCGTGCCGACCGATACCGGCCACCAAGGCCGCGCCGTCCACCCCTGCGATGGGCGTTTCCGAGGCCGGGTAGATATCGGTGACGAAGAGCAAATCCGCTCCGTGAAAGGCGGTGCAAAACTCGTCGAACAACGCCTGGGTACGGGAGTAGCGGTGCGGCTGGAACAGCACCACCAGCCGCCGATCCGGCCACGCCTGACGCAGGGCGTCCAGGGTGGCGCGGATCTCGGTGGGATGATGACCGTAATCGTCCACCACCGTGATGCCCCGCGCGCTTCCCTTCACCTGCTGGCGCCGCTGCACGCCGCCGTAGCCCTCCAGGGCCTCGGCGATGGTGGCAAAGGGGATGTCGAGTTCCAGGCCGACGGCCACAGCGGCCAGGGCGTTCTGGACGTTGTGCATCCCCGGCGCCGGCAGGCGAATGCTACCGAGACGGGCGTTGTGGATATAAACCTCGAACATGCTGGTCATGCCCTCGTAGCGGACCCGCCGGGCCCGGACATCCGCCTGGCTGGCAAGACCATAGGTGATGACCCGCTTGTCGATGTCGGGCAGCATACGGGCGATGTTGGTATCGTCGAGGCAGAGAATCGCCACCCCCCAAAAGGGAATCTTGGCGATGAACTCGGCGAACAGCCCGGTTATCTGTTCGAGGTCACGATAAAAATCGAGATGCTCCCGGTCGATGTTGGTCACCACCTCGATCACCGGCGACAGGTGCAGGAAGGAGCCATCACTCTCGTCGGCCTCGGCGACGAGGAAGTCACCGGAACCAAGCTGGGCGTTGGAGCCGAGACTGTTGACCTGGCCGCCGATGACCACGGTGGGATCGAGGCCGGCGGCGGCGAGCACGCTGCCGACCATGGAGGTGGTGGAGGTCTTGCCGTGGCTGCCGGCCACCGCGATGGGATAGCGGACCAGGCGCATGAGTTCAGCCAGCATGGCGGCGCGGGGGATGACCGGCAGGTTGCGCTCGCGGGCCGCCGTCACCTCGGGATTGTCGGGACGCACGGCGCTGGAGACCACCACCACGTCGGCGCCCTCGATCCACTCGGCCCGATGGCCCTGATGGATGGTGCCGCCAAGGTCGGCGAGCCGGCGGGTGATACCCGTCTCACGCAGATCGGAACCGCTGACCCGGTAGCCGAGGTTGAGCAGCAGCTCGGCGATCCCGCTCATGCCGATACCACCGATGCCGACGAAGTGGATACGGAGTTTTTTATTGTACATGGTCCTCCCTTCCCTGGCCTCAATCTGTGGCGGATTCAGCCGTCTCATGTACGGCCGGCTGCCGACGACGTTGCCCCCAGGCCAGCCAACGCAAGACACTGATCGACGATGGTTGCCGCCGCCTCCGGCCGACCCAGGCGGCGGGCCGCCGCCGCCATCCGCCGACGCAGTTCCCGGTCGGCAAGAAGCCCCGCCAGTTCCCGGCCCAGGCCCACGGCCGTGGTCTGGCGTTCGATCAGCATGCGGGCGGCGCCGCTCTCCACGAAACTGCGGGCATTCTTCTCCTGGTGATTGTCGGCAGCATACGGAAACGGCACCAGGAGCGACGGTTTGCCGGTCACTGCCAGTTCGGCCAGGGTGGTGGCCCCGGCCCGGGCCACCACCAGATCGGCCCTTTGGTACACCGTTGCCATGTCGGTGAAAAAGGCCCGTACTTCAGCATCGATACCCAGCCGGCGATAGGCGGCCCGCACCCGCCTCTCGTCCGCCGCGCCGGTCTGGTGAATGACCTGCAATCCGGCCGGCAATTGATTGAACACCGCCTCCAGGCCATCGACCACCAACTCGTTGACCCGGTGCGCCCCCTGGCTGCCGCCGAGCACCGCCAGCACCGGCGGCTTACCGTCATCCTCGGCGTCGACCCGCCGGCCAACCTCGATGATCTGCCGCCGGACCGGATTGCCGGTCAACACCACCTTGGCGGCCGGGAACCGCTTCTCGTCGTCCGGCAGGGAGACGAACACCCGGTCCACCAGGCGGGCCAGAAACCGGTTGGCGAGCCCGGGCACGGCGTTCTGCTCGTGGATGCACCGTGGCCGGCGGCCGAGCCAGGCCGCCACCATCACCGGTACCGCAGCATAGCCTCCGACACCGAGCACCACGTCGGGCCGGAAACGGGCGATGAGACGCCGACCGGCGCCGATACCCCGCATGAGCGTGGCCAGGGCCCGCACCTGCGCCCCCCTGCCTTTTCCTTTGAATGCAGCGCTTGCCACCACCGCGGTATCGATCTGGTGGCGCCGCAAGGTATCGATTTCGAGATCGCGGCCGGCGACGGCAAAGAGCACCCGGCAGTCGGGCTCCCGCCGTCGCAGTTCCTCGGCCACCGCAATACCGGGAAACAGGTGGCCGCCGGTGCCCCCACCGCACAGCAGCAAGGCTATCGGCCGGCCCCGTGTCACCGATGCTCCTGCACCAACGTCTTTCTTGCCGGCACCACCATCGGACCGACGTCGATCTTCCACCGGATCATGGCCCGCGAAAAACACACCGGGCAATAACCGTGCGAGACCTCCGGCCCCGACACCACCACGCTTCTGGTCCAACCGGGTCCCGCCTTCACCCGGCCACATACACAACAGATGGTCTGCATCGTTCCCACCACTTTTTTCGCTTGTTCAGCTTAAGCCAGTCCACCAACCGTGGACGAAACGCGACCATCTCCTCTATTTTTTTGATGGAATCGCAAACAATGCGATTTCATCGAGTTCACGGATTGTAACCGTTTGCATTATCGTGTCAGGCCTGGACCGACAGCGACTTTTTACAGGATCATCGTTTTGTGCCGCCAACCACCGCCGCCGACCAGATCGGCCACCGCCGTCTGGAAAACCCGGCCGCGCTCGGCGTAGCTTGCGTACATATCGAAACTGGCGCAGGCGGGCGACAGCAGCACCACGTCGCCGGCCGCAGCCCGGGACGCGGCCCGCCGCACCGCCTCCTCCATGTCGGCGGCAAACTCCACCGCCGTACAATTCTCAAGCGCATCAGCGATCCGCTCGGACGCCTCGCCGATGCATACCACGGCCTTGACCCGACCGGTCACCTGGGGGCGTAACAGCCGGTAATCGCCGCCCTTGTCGCGACCGCCGGCGATGAGCACCACCGGCCGATCGATACTGGCAAGGGCCGCAGCCACGGCGCCGATATTGGTGGCCTTGGAATCGTCCACCCAGGTGATGCCGTCGTGCTCCGCCACCACTGCCATCCGGTGCGGTAGCGGCCGAAAACCGTCGAGGGCCGCCTGGACGGCCGTAACCGGACAGGCGAACTCGGCGGCGGCCAGGGCGGCGGCGGCGACGTTGGCCGGGTTCGGCCCCAGGGCGAGGGAGGGCGGCAGGATCAGTTCGCCCAGCCCTTCCACCAGTACCCGGTCCGCCTCGATCCGGCCGGCTACATCCCGCCGCCGGCCGGAGAAGTAGAGCCGCCGGGCCCGGCCGGGCACCTCGGCGCAGGCCGGATCGTCGCCGTTCAACACCGCGGCCTGTCCTTCGGTCTGGTCCCGAAACAGGCGCTTCTTCGAGGCGACGTAGGCCGCATAGGACTCGTACCGGTCCAGGTGGTCGGGGCTGACGTTCAGAAGCACCGCCACCGCCGGCGCGATGTGGCCGACGGTATCGAGCTGAAAACTCGATACCTCGAGCACCAGCACGTCGCAGGCCGCCCCTTCGAGCAGGTACTCGGCCAGCGGCGTACCGAGGTTGCCGCCGACGAACACCGACCGGCCCGCAGCCCGCAGCATGTCGCCCACTAAGGTAGTCACCGTGCTCTTGCCGTTGGTGCCGGTGATCGCCACCAGCGGCAGATCGACGAATCCGAGGGAAAGCCCCAGTTCGCCGAGCACCGGTATCCGGCGGCGACGGGCCTCGGCGACCAGCGGCGCATCGAGGGGCACGCCGGGGCTGACCACCACGAGTTCCGTCCCGTCGAGCACGACCGGCGAATGGCCGCCCACCTGCACCTCGATACCGGCATCGGCAAGTTCGTCGGTACCGGCGGGTCGACCGCTGTCGGTGGCGATCACCCGGACGCCGTGGCGGGCCAGGAGGAGGGCGGCGGCCCGGCCGGAGCGGCCGAGGCCAACCACCACCGCCTGCATGCCGGCCCCCACCACGGGATTTGCTGTCATGCTCATCGCACTCATCGCAGCTTCAGGGTGGCCAAGGCCACCAGGCCAAGGGCGATGGAAACGATCCAGAACCGCACCACCACCTTCGGCTCCTGCCAACCTTTCTTCTCGAAGTGATGATGGTACGGCGCCATCAAGAAAATACGCTTGCCCCCGGTCATCTTGAAGTAGCCCACCTGGAGGATGACGGAGAGGGCCTCGACCACGAAGATGCCCCCGACGATGATCAACAGGATCTCCTGCTTGATGATGGTGGCCACCGTACCGATGACCGCCCCCAGGGCAAGGGAACCGGTGTCGCCCATGAAGACCTCGGCCGGGTAAGCGTTATACCACAGAAAGCCGAGCCCGCCGCCCACCAGGGCACCGCAGACCACCGCCACCTCGCCCGCCCCGGCCACGTACGGAATCTGCAGGTAGGCGGCCAGGATGGCGTGACCGGCGAGATAGGCGAAGATCAGGTACACGCCGCCCGTGATCACCAGCGGGCCGGTGGCGAGCCCGTCGAGACCGTCGGTGAGGTTGACGGCGTTGGAGGCGCCGGTGATGACCACGACGGCAAAGGGCAGCCACCATACCCCCAGTTCCGGCCGCCAGGTCTTGAAGAACGGCACGCTCAACTGGGTATCGAAGCCGGGTGTGGCGATCAGGAACACCGCCACCGCCAGGGCGCCGCCGGTCTGCAGGATCATCTTGCCGGCGGCGCTGAGTCCCTTGGCGTGCTGGCGGGTGATCTTCCGGTAGTCGTCGTAGGCGCCGATGGCCCCGAACCAACCGAGCACCGCCAGAATCAGCCAGACGAACCGGTTGGTGAGATCGGCCCACAACAAGACCGTGACCGTCACCGCAGCGAGGATACACAACCCGCCCATGGTCGGCACGCCGGCCTTGCTGAAATGGCTCTCCGGGCCGTCGTCGCGGATCACCTGACCGATCTGCTTTTGTTGCAAAAACCGGATAAAGGCCGGCATACAGGCGAGCATCAGCACGAAACAGGTCAAGGTAGCGCCGGCGGACCGGAACGTGATGTAGCGAAAGACGTTGAAGCCGCCGAAATACTGGTGCAGGGGATAGAGCAGATGGTAGAGCATCAGCGTCCCTCCCCGCCGCCAAAGGCGGCCGTCAGTGCATCGACCACGGTCTCCATCCGCATGCCGCGCGATCCCTTGACGAGAATCCAGTCACCGGCGCCGATCTCGCCGGCCGCCGCAAGCTCTTTCACCAGGGTGGCGGCCGCCTGCCGATCCGGGCTGCTGTGCACCTCCGCCAGTCCGGCGCTGCGGGCCGCCGCAGCCACGGTATCGGCGAACCCTCCCACGGCCAGCAGCCGATCACAGCCGACCCGGGCGGCCAGGGTGCCGAGCTGCCGATGCAGATTTTCGCTTTGGGCACCGAGTTCGAACATATCACCGAGCACCGCTATGAGCCGGCCGCTCCGCCGCAAGAACGCCACCGTCTCGAGGGCGGCGCGCATGGAGCCTGGATTGGCGTTGTAGGTATCGTCCACGACATGGACGCCATCCCCAAGATCGATGATGCGCATCCGCATGGCCGGCGGCTGAAATAGTTCGAGTCCAGCCGCAATGGCATCGATATCCTCGCCGAGGCCATGACAAATGGCGGCGGCGGCCAGGGCGTCGACGAGCAGGTGGGCCCCGAAGACCCCGAGCCGCACCCGGCGTCGACGGCCCTCGATCTCGAGGGTAAAGCTCATGGCCGCGTCACCCACCTGCCGGGGCCGCAGACCCCGCACCACGGCCCCGGATCGGCGGCCGAAGGTGACGACCGGGTTCGGATAGCGGCCGACCATTGCCCGGACCAGCGGATCGTCCAGATTGACGACCAGCACCGCATCGGCACCGACGCCGGCGAACAATTCCTCCTTAGCGGCCGCCACCGCCCGCAGATCGGCAAAGGCGCCGATATGGGCCTCCATGACGTTGGTGATGCAGGCCACGTTCGGGTCGGCGATGGCGGTCAGACGGGCGATCTCGCCGGGCCGATTCATGCCCATCTCAAGCACCGCGAACCGGTGATGGTGGCAGACCGGCAAAAGCGACAGGGGCAGGCCGACGAGATTGTTGTAGTTGCCATGGGTCTTCACCAGTCGATGGCGCTGCCCGAGGATGGCGGCCACCATCTCTTTGACCGTGGTCTTGCCGCAGCTGCCGGTGATGGCCGCCACCCGCAAGCCGGCGATCCGGCGGCGCCGATACGCGGCGAGATCGCCCAGGGCTGTGAGGGTGTCGGCCACCTGCACCACGCAGACCGGCAGCGGCGTGGCCGGCGGCCGTGCCACCACCACGCCGGCCGCACCCCGCCGGACCGCATCGGCCACGAAATCGTGGCCGTCGAACCGGTCGCCGGTGAGCGCCACGAAGAGATCGCCGGCCTCGACCCCGCGGCTGTCCGTGACGACGGACCGGAAGACGCGATCGGCATCCGGCGTGGCGCAGGCACCGCCGGTGGCCGCCAGTACGTCGATGAGCCGCCAGGCCGGATCGTCCTTGACCGCCAGTCCGTAGCCGAATCCTCTCTGTGACCGTTGCATGGTCATATTGTTTTCGTCATTCCGTCCTTGCAACCAACGAGGCCTCCAGCCGGTCGTCGAAGAAGATGCGCCGGCCAGCGACCAGTTGGTAATCCTCGTGCCCCTTGCCGGCCAAGAGCACGACATCGTCGGCCCGGGCCCGGCTCACCGCCACCCGGATTGCCTGGCGGCGGTCACTAATCACGTCGTAGAATCCCCGCCAGCCGTGCCGCAAGCCCAGCTCGGCCCGGCACCGACGCATGCCGGTCCGCTGCACCCCGGCCTCAATGGCGGCCAGGATGGCGGCCGGCGACTCGCTGCGCGGATTGTCGGTGGTGACGATCACCAGGTCGGCAAGCCGGCCGGCAATCTCCCCCATCTGCGGCCGTTTGCCCCGATCACGGTCGCCGCCGCACCCAAAGACCACCACCAGGCGGCCCGGCGCCAGCCGGCGCAGGGTGGTGAGCACCTGGGCCAGTCCATCGGGGGTATGGGCGTAATCGACAAAGACCGCCGGCCGGCGGCGCACCCGCTCCAACCGACCGGGAATCTGCACCGGTTGCGACAGGCCGGCCCCGATCGCTGCCGGATCCAGGCCGAGGGCGATACCGACCCCGGCGGCGGTGAGAAGGTTTTCCAGGTTATGCTCCCCGACCAGGGGGGACCGGACCGTGATCGACCCGGCCGGCGTATCGATCGCGCACCGGCTTCCGTGGATGTCCAGGGAGCGGGATACCGGTCGCAGATCGGCCAGACCGCCACCGCAACGCACCATGCGCACCCGCCGCTTCTCGAGCCAAGCGGTCAGGCGGACCGCCGGTTGCCGCCGCTCTTCGTCCTCCGGCTGCAAGATCACCGCCGCCCCGCCCGGCTTCAGGTGTCGTTCGAACAGGAGGCGCTTGGCGAGGAAATACGCCTCCATGTCGTGGTGGTAATCCAGGTGGTCGCGGCTCAAGTTGGTAAACACCGCTACATCGAAGGCGACGCCGGCCAGCCGTCCCTGGTCCAGGGCATGGGAGGAGGCCTCCATGACCACGTGGGTTACACCGGCGGCGACCATGTCGGCCAACAGGTTCTGGAGTTGCTCGGCATCCGGCGTGGTGAGAGCGGCGGGGCGACGGAAACCGGCGCAGCGGTACTCCACCGTGCCGATCAGCCCCGGCCGGTGACCGGCCGCTTGCAGTATCGCCTCCACCAGATAGGCGGTGGTGGTCTTGCCGTTGGTGCCGGTGATACCGATGGTCACGACCCGTGCCGCCGGGTTGCCGTACCAGGCGGCGACCAGCTGGCCGAGGGCGACGCGGCTGTCGGCCACTCTGATCACCGGCACCGGCACCGGCATGCCGACGGCGGCAGCCGGCCGCTCCACCACCACCGCCCGGCAACCGGCGGCAACGGCGTCGGAAAGAAAGTCGTGGCCGTCAGCTTTCCCCCCACTGACGGCCACGAACAGGGCGCCCGGGACGACACGGCGGGAATCCGCCGTCACCTCGGCAATGGGAAGCTCGGCCACCGGTCCGGTGACCTTCCGGCCGCAGGCGGCCAACAGCTTCCCGAGAGGTATCTCCTTTCTTCCTCCCGGACCGAGAGCCAAGATCATCTACTCTTCTACTCTTCCATCTCGAGCTGCAGGAAACACCCCTGCTCGCGAACCGGCTCCCCCGGCGCCGGCTCCTGGGCGACCACCCGTCCGGAGCCCCGTACCGTGAATAGGCAATCCACCTCTCGCAGGGTGTAGAGCGCCTTGCGCAGACTCATACCGAGGACGTTCGGCATCCGTTTGCCCGCATCGGCGCTCGGTTTGGCATCCTCCTCCTCTTTTTTTTGTCGCCACCGCCGGTGGAGATCCTCGACGTCCACCGCCAGACCGGCGGCGGTCACCGGCGCCACCGCCCCGGTAATCGCCGCCGCCGTCAGCATGGCCCTGGCCGGTCGCCGCAAGGGCGACGGCTCGGATGCGGACAGCCGGGCACCCTCCAACCGGATGGCGACCACCAGGGGCCGCGCCCCGCGCACGAACCCGCAGGTCACTCCATCGAAGAACACGGCCGACCGTTCCCCGGCACCATCGGCGTCGTCGGCATCGACACCACCAGCCTCCGATTTCGCCGGCACCTGGCGTTCGACCAGCACCTCGGCAAAACCGAAGCGGCCCTCCCCGCTGCTCAGCCGGTCGAGGACCGTGTCCGGATCACCATCGAAGAGGACCCGGTCGTCCACTTCGCGTCCGGACACCATCCTACCGGCGACCCAGTAACCGGCGATCAGGTGTGGTTCGATCCGCCTGCCGCCGTTCACCAGGGTGGAAACCGCAGCGGCCAGTTCCAACAGGCCCGCCCCATCCGAGTCCCGACCGAGGCGCGCCGCCGTGTCCTGGTACCAGGCCGGGAAGACACCCCGCACACCGCGCGCCGCAAAAGACCGATAGATACCGGGACCGGCGGCGATCCAGCCCGCTGCCGGCGGTTCGGCCGGCGCATCGGTGAGCGAGCCGTCGAACAGGGGCCCGAAGAGATCCACGGCCAGCGGCTTCTCGATGGCCGGGTTGACCAGCACGTCCTCGCCCCCCTGCCAGTACCGATTCGGATCGAAATCCGGCCGGGCGACGAGGGCGAGCACCGCGCCGGTGGCCGCCTCCATCACCACGGCAGCGCCGGCGGCGGCGCCGGTGGCCGCCTGCAGCTCGGCTAGCTCGGAACGCACCTTTTTCTGCAGATCGAGATCGACGGTGGCGATACAGTCGCCCCCGCGCGTGCCCCGTCCCGTCAGCCGGTCGTCGGCCAGCGCCTCGATCCCGCACAGTCCCCGCCCCTTGGCGGTGAATCCGACGAGGTGGGCGGTTACCTCGGCCTCGGGATAGTAGCGGACGGAGCCGTACATGACATCGATTCCTGGAATGGCGAGTCGTTCAATTTCAGCGGCCCGATCGCCGGGGACGTTGCGGGCCAGGCACTCCACCGGCCGCCGAGAGGTGAGCCGGTCGCGCACCTCCTCGGGGTCGGCGTCGAGGAGTACGGCGAGCCGCGCCAGCCACTCGGCGTCGAACCGGACCTGCCGGGGCCGGGCAAACACCGTCCCCACCGGCAGGCTGACGGCCAGGGGCCGCAGGCGGCGATCATAGATGTTCTTTCGGGCCGGTCGTGCTTGCGGGGCCGCAAGCGGTGCCGTTCGCTTCTCGTCCCCGCCGGGGGAAGCCCCCAGCCACCACCAGACGACGACCACCGCGGCAAGGCCGAGCAGCAGCCCGACGGCAACGGGCGACCGACGCCGGGGCCGTGTCCTTCTCACAGCCGCCTGATCTGGTCGGCGGTCGGCACGAACAGGCCCAGTTCCGCCGCCCTCTTGTGGACCGCCGGCTCGTCCTGCAGGGAATCCCGCCTGGCGGCCAAGAGATCGCGTCTTGCGGCCAGCGTCTCACCGCGGCTGGTGGCGACGGCGAGTTCGGCGAGCCCCACCGTGATCCGATGGCTGACCCAGAGGGAAAAACCGATGCCGGCCACCGCCACCGCCAGCATGACCGTGCCGATGACGCGGGACAGCCAGAAGGGCTTGCCACCGTTCTGGCGCACCGGCTGGCGTTTCTGCAACACCTGGGAATATCGCCGTGAATAGTCATGCACCATCTCCCTTCCTCCTGGCGGCGACCCGCAGCCGGGCGCTGCGGCTGCGGGGATTGCGTTCGATTTCGGCGGTGGTGGGGGTCACCGGTTTCTTGTTCAAAACAACAAGCTGGGGCTCGCTGGCAAACACCGTCTTCACCAGGCGGTCCTCCAGGGAATGAAAGCTGATGACGCAGAATCGGCCGCCGGGCCGCAAAAAACGCCAGCCGTCCAAGAGCACGGCCCGCAGGTTGTCGAGTTCACCGTTCACCGCGATCCGCAGGGCCTGGAAAGTCCTGGTGGCCACGTGGATCCGCCGGGGATGAAACCGTTTCGGCACCGCCTGCGCGACGATGGCGGCCAACTGGCCGGAGGTGGCGATCCGCTGTCGGCGTCGGGCCAGGACGATGTGGGCGGCGATCCGGCGCGCCTGGCGTTCCTCGCCGTAATGGTAGATGATGTCGGCAAGATCGCGCTCGGGAAGATCGTTCACCAGGTCGGCGGCGGTGACCTCCCGTCGAAGATCCATGCGCATGTCGAGGGGCTCGTCCCGCTGGAAGGAAAACCCTCGTCCGCTGGCATCGACGTGGTACGACGAGATACCGAGGTCGAGGAGGATCCCGTCCACCGCCTCGATGCCGCGCGCCCGCAGGTGACGGCCGATGGTCACGAAATTATCACGGATCAATACGACCCGATCCCCGAAGGGAGCGAGCCGGTCAGCGGCCCGCTCGATGGCCGCCTCGTCCCAGTCGAAGCCGATCAGGCGGCCGTCCGGCGCACTGGCCTCTAGGATGGCCGTGGCGTGGCCGCCGAAGCCCACGTTCCCATCCACGTAGATACCGCCGCTCGTCGGGGCGAGGACCGCCACGACTTCGGCGAGAAGAACGGGCTCGTGCTCCGGACGCATCGCATTCGCCGATCGACCTTTGTATGAAAACCCCTGGCAAGGCCTGCGGCCGACCGGATTTTGATGGAATCGCACCACATGCGATTCCATCGAGTTCACGGTCTGTAATCCGTTGAAGTATCGTGTCAGGCCTGGGCCGCATGCGAATTGTCAC
>CAYRGZ010000019.1:0-25127 GCA_964423785.1 uncultured Desulfobulbia bacterium | reverse complement strand
GTTAAGTCAACGACATTGGGTTACAAACCGCGAACTCGATGGAGGTGGTGAGCGCAGCGAATGACCGATCGCGCTTGTTGCGATTCCATCAATCATCCTGAAATCCCCATGCCTTCCCAGCCCGCGTTTCTGCCCGCCCTGGCCCTGGTGATCGCCGGCCTCGTCGGCCTGGCCTCCGGGGGTGAACTGCTCGTCTCCGGTGCCGTGCGCCTCGCCCTCTGTCTCGGCATGAGCTCCGCCCTCATCGGGCTGACGGTGGTGGCCTTCGGCACCTCGATGCCGGAGCTGTTCGTCAGCATCGCCGCCCTCCTCCAGGGAGCACCGGACGTGACCATCGGCAACGTGGTGGGCAGCAACATCGCCAACGTCGGCCTGATCCTCGGTGTTGCCGCCTGTCTCACCAACCTGCCTGTCCGCTTCCATGCCGTGCGGCGGGATCTCGCCTGGGTACTCGGTACCAGCCTCACCCTCTTTCTGTTCACCTGGTGGGGATGGTTTCCCCGCCTGGGCGGCCTGCTCTTCCTGGCCGTCATCGGTTTTCATACCTATTTTTCCTACCGGCGGGCAGCCCGGCAGCGGCTGGAAAACGGCACCACGGTCACTCGGCAGCCGGCGGCCCTGGCCTGGGCGGCGATCCGGCTCACCGCCGGTTTCATCCTCCTTGCCCTGGGCTCCAATTGGTTCATCGACGGGGCCGTCACCCTGGCCCACCTCTTCGAGGTATCGGAACTCGTCATCGGTCTGACCCTGGCGGCGGCGGGCACCTCGCTGCCGGAACTGGCCGCCACCATCGCGGCCATCCGGCGACAGGAACACGAACTCCTGGTCGGCAACGTCATCGGCAGCAATTTCTTCAACCTGGCCATGGTGATGGGCAGCGCCGCCTTGATCCGCCCCTTTCCCCTGCCCCGCGAACTGCTCCTGCGCGATCTGCCGGTCATGTTCGGCTTCTCCCTCGTTCTCATACCGATCCTGCACTGGGACGGTACGGTGCGCCGCTGGCACGGGCTCTTGCTCTTCGGTGCCTACATCGCGTATCTTGGACTTTTGGCCTGACCATTTCTTCCGCAAATATACCTCCACGGAGCGTCCGTCATGAAAAACCGCTACGATGAAACCGAGGCCCAATCGTTCATCCAGCGCTATGCCGACCAGCCGGCCGAGCTGGCCCTGCGGGTCTATACCTCGCGGCTCATCGGCGCCGAAAGCGACCTCGTCCTGCACGGCGGCGGCAACACCTCGGCCAAGGCAACGATCACCGATCTCGTCGGCGACCAACGGCGGGTGATCTTCATCAAGGGCAGCGGCTGGGACCTCGCCACCATCGAGCCGGAGGGACTCCCAGCCCTCGACCTCGACTACCTGCGCCGGCTCCGCGCCCTCGATGCCCTCTCCGACGAGGAGATGGTCAACCAGTTCCGTACCCATATGCTCGACAGCCGCGCCCCCAATCCGTCCATCGAGACCTTGGTGCACGCCTTCCTGCCGCACCGGTTCATCGACCACACCCATGCCGACGCCATCGTCGCCCTCACCAACCAGGCCGACGGCGACCTGCACGTCCGCCGCGCCCTGGGCGACCACGTCGGCATCCTCCCCTTCATCATGCCCGGCTTTCCCTTGGCCAAGGCGGTGGCCGACCTCTACGAGTCCAATCCGAACATGGACTGCATCGTTCTCATGCACCACGGCATTTTTACTTTTGCCGACGACGCCCGTACCGCCTACGAGCGGATGATCCACTACGTCAGCCTGGCGGAACGCTACATCGCCGAACAGTGCCAAGCGAGGCCGGTAACGTCGCGGCCGGTCTCGCCGCCGGCCTCGGAAACCGTGTTGCCGATCATCCGCGGCCGCCTCAACCAACAGGGCGGCCCCTTCCTCCTGCACCTGCGAAGAAATCCCGCCATCCTCGACGCCCTGGCCCGTTCGGACGCCGAAACGCTGTTCGCCACCGGCGTCCTCACCCCGGACCACGTCATTCGGACCAAGAACCTCCCCCTGTTCCTCGATCTCGGTGGAGACGACGAAGACGGGCTGACCCGGCGGATCGAGACGGCCGTGGCCGACTACCAGCAACGCTACGACGACTATTTCACCACCCAGACCACGGCCAAGGGGGTGTCGCGCATCAAGCTCGACAACCTGCCCCGGGTGTTCCTGATTCCCGGGCTCGGCATCGTCACCGCCGGCCGCACCCCCAAGGAGGCCCGCATCGCCGCCGACATCGCCGAGCACACCCTGCAGGCGAAACAATGGGCCGCCGCGGTGGGCACCTACCACTGCCTCGATGACGGCCACATCTTCGACATGGAATACTGGAGCCTGGAACAGGCCAAACTCGGCCGCAGCCAACCCCTGCCACTCGCCGGCAAGGTGGCCCTGGTGACCGGCGGCGGCGGCGCCATCGCCGTGGGTATCGGCCGGCAACTGCTTGCCGCCGGCGCCCAGCTAGTGCTCACCGATATCGACGAGGAACGGCTGGGCCGGGTGGAGGAAAAACTGGCCGGGGAATTTGCCGACGACCGCCTGCTCTCCCTCGTGATGGACGTCACCAACGGAGCCTCGATCCGGGCCGCCCTGGCCCGCGTCATCGACTGGGCCGGCGGCCTCGACATCCTGGTTCCCAACGCCGGCATCGCCCACGTGGCCCGCCTCGAGGAACTCGACCGGCCGGACTTCGACCGGGTGGTGCGGGTCAACCTGTTCGGCGTGTTCGAGGTGATCAAGGCGGCCGTGCCTGTTTTCCGGCGACAGGGAACCGGCGGCTCGATCGTCATCAACAGCTCGAAAAACGTCTTCGATCCCGGTATCGCCTTCGGCGCCTACAGCGCCTCCAAGGCCGGCGCCCACCAGCTCGGCAAGATCGCCGCCCTGGAACTGGCCCCCTTGGGCGTCCGGGTCAACATGATCAACGCCGATGCCATCTTCGAGGACGGCGACATCCCCTCGGGCCTCTGGGAAGTGGTGGGGCCGGACCGGATGCGGGCCCGCAATCTCGATCCAGCCGGTCTCAAGGAGTACTACCGGCAACGAAACCTGCTCCGGACCACGGTGCGGGCCGACGATGTCGGCCGGGCGGTGGTCTTCTTCGCCTCGAACCAGACCCCGACCACCGGCGCCACCCTACCGGTGGACGGCGGCATCCCCGCCGCCTTCCCCCGTTAACCCAGCAAGTCCTCGAGGAGAGAACCATGCCGGAGAAAAGCTACGCCTTCCTGTACGATGAGTACGGCAACACCCGCAAGATCAAGATCTATGGCCGGGGTATCGCCGTGCAAGCGAACAACTACACCAACAAGGGAACCTCGTTCAGCCGCCGCGAACGGCGGGAATTGCAGATCGAGGGTCTGGTGCCGCCGGCGGTGCGGAGCATGGCCAGCCAGGTGGCCAACTGCCGCCGGATCTTCGAGGCCAAGGAATCGGACATCGAGAAGTTCATCTACATCCGGTCCCTTTTCGACCGGAACGCCACCCTGGCCCACGCGCTGATCGCCAGCGACATCGATCGCTTTTTGCCGATCATCTACACCCCGACGGTGGGATACGCCTGCCGGCATTACTCCTCCATGTTCCGGCGGGCCAACGGCATCCACTTCTATCCCGGCAACATCGAGACGGCGGAAGACATTCTCGCCATGTTCCGGCACCGCGACATCCGGGTGGCCGTGGTCACCGACAACCAGGGCATCCTCGGTATCGGCGACCAGGGGGCCGGCGGCATCGCCATCTGCCTCGGTAAGCTGATGCTCTACACCCAGGGGGCCGGCATCGCCCCCTGGCACTGCCTGCCGATCTCCCTCGACGTCGGGACCGACAACGAAAACCTGCTCACCGATCCCAACTACCTCGGCTGGCGTCATCCACGCCTGCGGGGCGACGCCTACGTCGCCTTCGTGCAGCGGTTCGCGCGCGCCTTCCGGACCGTGTTTCCCAACGCCATCTGCCAATGGGAAGACTTCTCCAAACAAAACGCCTTCCTGATCCGGGACGCCTACCTCCACGACCTCATCTCGTTCAACGACGATATTCAGGGGACCGGCGCCGTGACTCTGGCCGCCATCCTCGCCGCTATGAACATCAAAAAGGAACGGCTCGCCGACCAGGTCTTCGTGGTCCACGGCGCCGGGGCCGGCGGCATCGGCGTGGCGGAGCAGATCGCCGCCGCCCTGATCGAAGACGGCCTCTCCCCGGCGGAGGCGGCGACGCGCATCTACACTCTGGACAGCCGAGGACTCGTGACCAGCGACCGGGCCACGGAACCGTACAAGAAGAAATTCGCCAAGGATCCGGGGACCCTCCCCTGGTTCAACACGGCCGAAGACGGGCGGCTTGGCGCCGTCGTCCGCCACGCCAAGGCGACGGTGCTCATCGGCACCTCGGGGCAGCCAGGCTCCTTCGACCGCGCCATCGTCGAGGCGATGACCGCCAACACCCCGCGGCCGGTGATCCTGCCCTTGAGTAACCCCACCGACAAATCCGAGGCCCACCCGCAAGCCATCTTCGACTGGAGCCGTGGCCAGGCCCTCATCGCCACCGGCAGCCCCTTCCCACCCATCGCCGCCGGAGGGCGCCGACTGCGGGTCGGCCAGTGCAACAACGTCTTCATCTTCCCCGGTATCGGCCTCGGGGTGCTGGCCTCCGGCGCCCGGGAAATACTCCCCGCCTTCTTCACCGCTGCCGCCCGGGCGGTGGCCGCCCTGGTGCCGGCGACGGATCTGCGCCGGGGCATACTGATGCCCAAGGTGGAAAATTTGCGGAAAATCAGCCGGGAAGTGGCCTTCCAGGTCGGCATGGCCGCCATCGACCGCGGGGTGGCGGGCCTGTGCGTCCACAGCAGTTACCAGCACAACAACGACCCCGACCGGTTGCGCACCCTGATCAAGGGCATGATGTGGCGGCCCCGTTACCTGCCTCTGGTCCCCATGTGACCCCCTTGTCCCGATCCAAAAAAAACAGGCGCCGTCTCCTTGCGGCAGACGGCGCCTGAAAACCAACCCCTCCAGTTCAGCCCGGTTGGTTTTTTTGGGGGAAGTGTCCCCTATATATAACCGGCAGATGCGATCTCTGCCAGTTTTTTTGCACCCCCTCCTTCGGATGCAAAAAAAGCTTGCCCCGCCGTCGGCCAGCCATGCTACAATAGAAGTTAAGGAGAGCGAAGAGAGTTTAACACCTACACAGAACAAGTCCCCGCTACCGAGCCACGGGACGAAACATTCCAACCAGAGACTCCTCTTTCCCTCTCCTACCCTGCAGGGTCCGTCAACGGTCCCTGCTTTTTTTATGCCGTTATGCCGTGCCGCTGTCACCAGCGGCCTGCAAGGACGAATCCCACCCCACCTGGGCCGGCCACCGGCGTCGCCGCCAGACCGGCCGCCGTATCGTCGAGGCGAAACAGCCGCTGACAGAGGATGCCGAGCAGGGCGCCCGCCACCACGTCGCCGACGTTGTGGCGGTGCGCCTGCACCCGACTGTAGGCGACGAAACCGGCCGCCAGGCCGGCCGGCATCCCGTACCGCAGTCCGTACCGTTGCCGAAGAAAGGCGGCACTGTGGAAGGCCACCGCCGCATGCCGCGACGGAAAGCTATCGTCGCCGTCCCCGTCCGGCCGCGGCCGATGGATCACCGCCTTCATCGCCGTCGCCCCCGCTACGGCTGCCGCCAGCCCCTTGCCATAGGCGATGCGGCCGGGGGGGTCGTGCTGTACCCAGGTGGCGGCAAACACGGCGGCCGGCATCAGCATGGCGACCAGGTCGCCGGCACCTTCGGTATCGGCCTGCGCTGACGGCGGCCCAGCCAGCAAAATCCCCAACACCACCGTGAAAACAATCATCCATCCAGCCCAGCCGGGGAGATACGGCCGAAGGTGCCCGCGTCGCCGTCTCACACCGGCTCCTCGGACAGCAGGGCGGCCCGGATGAACTCGCGATTCAGACGGGCGATGGTGCGGATGGAGATGCCCTTGGGACAGGCGGCCTCGCAGAGACGCTCGTTGGAGCAGTTGCCGAACCCCAAAGCGTCCATGGCACTGACCAGGGCAAGGGCCCGACGGGCCCGCTCCGGGTGGCCCTGGGGCAGGAGGGCGAGATGGGTAATCTTAGCGCCGACAAACAGCATGGCCGCCCCGTTGGGACAGGCGGCAACGCAGGCGCCACAGCCGATGCACTGGGCCGCGTCCAGGGCCTGTTCCGCCAGTTCGGCCGGAATGGGGATGGTGTTCCCGTCCGGCGCCCCGCCGGTGGAGACCGAAACGTAACCACCGGCCTGGATGATGCGGTCAAAGGCGCTGCGATCGATGACCAGGTCCTTGAGCACCGGAAAGGCCCGCGACCGGAACGGTTCGATCACCAGGGTGTCGCCGTCTCGGAAATGGCGCAGGTGCAGCTGGCAGAGCGTGGTGCGGGCCAGCGGACCGTGCGGTTCGCCGTTCACCACCGCCCCGCACATGCCGCAGATGCCTTCACGGCAATCATGATCGAAGGCGACCGGCTCTTGTCCCTCCAGAGTCAGCCGTTCGTTGAGCACGTCGAGCATCTCCAGAAACGACATGTCGGTGGACAATGGCCCGGTCCGGTAGGTCTCGAAGCGGCCCGGTTTCTCTGGCCCGGCCTGCCGCCATATCTTCAGGGTGAGGGAAATGGTCTTTTGGGAAACAGCCATCACTTGTAGCTTCGCTGGGTGGGCTTCACGTTTTCGAAGGCGAGTTCCTCCTGGTGCCGCAGCGGCGGCCGGCCTTCGCCGGTGTACTCCCAGACCGCCACGTGGGAAAACCGCTCATCGTCGCGGCGGGCCTCGTGATCCGGCGTCTGCGATTCTTCCCGGAAATGACAGCCGCAGGACTCGGTGCGCGCCAGGGCATCCCGGACGAGAAGTTCGGCGAACTCGAAAAAATCGGCCACCCGCCCGGCCCGTTCCAGGGCCTGGTTCAGATCCTCACGGGCTCCCGGCACCCGGACATCGTTCCAGAACTCCTCACGCAACTCCGGAATCTTTGCCAAGGCCGCCTCCAGACCGCGCTGGTTGCGCGCCATACCGCACAGGTCCCAGAGCAGCATACCGAGGCGACGATGGAAATCGTCCACCGTCCGTCGGCCATCCGCGGCCAGTAGCCGGTCGATGCGTGCCACCGCCTGGACCTCGGCCTCCCGGAAGGCCGGATGGTCGGTGGAAAGATCCGCAAATCCGCCGCCGGCAAGATAGCCGCCGATGGTGGCGGGCAGGATGAAGTAGCCGTCCGCTAGCCCTTGCATGAGGGCCGAAGCTCCGAGCCGGTTGGCGCCGTGATCGGAAAAGTTCGCCTCGCCGAGCACGAACAGCCCCGGAATGGTGCTCATGAGATCGTAGTCCACCCACAGGCCGCCCATGGTGTAATGGACCGCCGGATAGATCATCATCGGTGTTTCGAGGGGATCGTCACCGGTGATCTTTTCGTACATCTCGAAAAGATTGCCGTACTTGCGGACGATGGCCGCCCTCCCTTCGCGCCGGATGGCATCGGCGAAGTCGAGATAGACCGCAAGACCCGTCTCGCCGACACCGCGCCCCTCGTCACAGACCTGCTTGGCGTTGCGGGAGGCCACGTCCCTGGGGACCAGATTGCCGAAACTCGGGTAGCGGCGTTCCAGGTAATAATCACGCTCGCTTTCCGGGATCTTGTGCGGCGGCCGCCGGTCGCCGGGCCGCTTCGGCACCCAAACCCGCCCATCGTTGCGCAGGCTCTCACTCATCAGGGTGAGCTTGGATTGGTAGGTGCCGTGCACCGGGATGCAGGTGGGATGGATCTGGACGAAACAGGGATTAGCAAACCCGGCCCCCCGCTTGTAGGCCCGCCAGGTGGCGGTGACATTGGAGGCCATGGCGTTGGTGGACAGGTAGTAGACGTTGCCGTAGCCGCCGGTGGCGAGCACCACGGCATGGGCCAAGTGGCGTTCCATGCCACCGTCCACGAGCCGCCGGACCACGATGCCCCGCGCCCGGCCGTCCACCACCACGAGATCGAGCATCTCCCGGCGGGGCAGCAAGGTGACCCGGCCCGCCTGGACCTGGCGCATGAGGGCGCCGTAGGCACCGAGCAGGAGCTGCTGGCCAGTCTGCCCCCGGGCGTAAAAGGTCCGCGATACCTGGGCACCGCCAAAGGAGCGGTTGGCGAGCAGGCCGCCGTACTCACGGGCAAAGGGCACGCCCTGGGCGACACACTGGTCGATGATGTTCGCCGACACCTGGGCCAGCCGGTAGACGTTGGCTTCACGGGCGCGGAAATCGCCGCCCTTGATGGTGTCATAGAACAGGCGAAAGACGGAGTCGCCGTCGTTCTGGTAGTTCTTGGCCGCGTTGATACCACCCTGGGCGGCGATGGAGTGGGCCCGCCGCGGACTGTCCTGCAGGCAGAAACTCTTAACCCGATACCCCAACTCGGCCAAGGTCGCCGCCGCCGAGGCGCCGGCCAGACCGGTCCCCACGACGATGATCTCGAACTTGCGCCGGTTGGCCGGATTGACCAGCCGCCGCTCGAACCGGTGGCGGTCCCATTTGTCGGCCAGCGGCCCGGCGGGAATGTTGGCATCCAGTTTCATGATTTTTTCCTCGATCAGCCCCCGGCGGTCATCGCAAAAACCCGCTGCTGGTCACGGCAAGCAGGGGGATGAGAAGAAGGACGATCCCGACCACCACAGCCCCCACCACCGCGCCCCGGCGCAAAAGAGAATCGTATTTCGGATGGCTGATCCCCAGGGATTGCCAGAGGCTCCAGCCCCCATGCCACAGATGCAGGACCGCGGCACCGACGCCCAGGGCATAGAAGACCGCCCAGTCCGGCCGGGAGAGACGATCCCGGACCAGGTCGGCCACCGGCGGCCGGGCACTGCCGGCATGAAACTGGACCAGGTGGACGACGATGAAGAGCAGGATGACCAGACCGGTGTAGGGCATGAGCCGGGCCGGCGGGCTGACCCGCCGGCGCATGGCCACCGCGTACCGTTGCGGTCGGGCGGCCCGGTTCCCAACGAAGAGGATCACCCCGGTGACGACATGCCCCAGAAAACACAGCACCAAGCCCGCCTCGGCCAGGGAAAGGAGCGGGCCGAGCCCGTGCAGATGTCTGGCATAGGCAAGATAGGCGGCCCGGCCGAACAGGGCGCTGGCGTTGCCCGCTGTATGGAGTAGCAGAAACAACGCAAGCCCGAGGCCGGTGACGGCCATGACCGATTTCTTGCCGATGGAGGATCGGTAGTATCGTGCGATCCACATGGTGTCTTCCTGAATCCGGGACAGAATATGGATATTTTGTTGTTTTTGTCTGTCGTTTCAGAGCGTTATAAACGCCCTCCTAGTTGGGAATATTCATCCCGCGTAGTAAAATCGCCCTTCGGGGCGTTTGTGCGCACGGACGCTCACGGATTCAGGGTCTTCCCTGTCAAGACGTGTTGCCCGGCATCATTTTTTGGTTTTTCCAGCGGCAATGATGAGATACAATAACACCATCGTCCGGGGCGGGGAAGCCCCGCCATCCGTAAAAACACCCAACATCCGGCCCAGCGACACCGCAACCCCTTCGAGGACCGCGTAAAAATCGCCGTCCACCCGGGTCGCCCACGATGATGCGACGGGTTGTCCACGGTGTATCATTGGGATCGTACCACAAAAAACACGCAGAACGACGCCATGACCTTTTCCAGTCGCTCGAAACAGGATACGAAACCGACGCCGGCCCAGGTGATCACCCTGGTCAAGGAAGGCCGCCGCCTCTTCCGGGCCGGCAATTACACGCAGGCGCGGGAACGGTTCGAGGAGGCCATAGAACTCGATCCCGCCAATACCTACGCCCTGGTGGGATGCGGCGACGCCTGTCGCCGGGTGGCCGATTACCGGGGCGCCATTCACTTCTATCGGCGGGCGGTGGAGATCGACGCCGACAACCCGTACGCCCTGCTCGGCCTCGGTGACTGCCATCGCGGCCTCGGCCTCATCGCCGAGGCCATCGGCTACTGGCAAGAACTCCTGCGCCTGCAACCCTCCAACGTCCAGATCCTCACCCGGGTCGGTGACGCCTACCGCCGCCTGGAACAATTCGAAGAGGCGATCAAGGCGTACAAGGCGGCCCTGGAGTTCGATCCCTTCAATCCGTACGCCCTGCGCGGTCTGGCAGACAGCCACCGGGGTCTGCGGCAGACCGAAGAGGCGATCCGCGCCTGGGAGACCTACAATCTCTACCACCCAGACAACGCCGCCGTCCTCGCCCGGCTCGGCGACGCCTACAAACAGATCGGTGAGCTCGACAAGGCGATGGACGCCTACGGCAAGGCCCTGATCGCGGAGCGCGATTACGTCTACGCCTACCTGGGTCTGGCGGACATCGCCGTGCTGCAGGGCGATGATTCCCGGGCGCACCGCTTCTGGCGCCAGGCAGTGCTGGCCTGCGGCGACGACCTGGCCCCAGCCTGCCGCCGGGCCGACACCTACCGCAAGCAAGGCAAGGTCCGCGAGGCAAAGATTCTCTACCACCTGGCCCTGGAGGTGCAGCCGGACAACAGATTCCTGCGCACCGGTCTGGCGAGCCTGCACATCGAACAGGGCGATTACGCCGAAGCGGAAGAGATCCTGAGCCCGCTGGCCGGCCTATACCCGGACGACGAATTCATCTTCACCGGCCTCGGCGATGCCTACAGCGGCCAGGGCAAGTACCGCGAGGCCATCGCCGCCTGGGAACACGCGCTGGCCTGCATCGACGGCAACACCTTCCTCTATACCCGGCTGGCGGATGCCTACAAGAAACTCGGCGACCTCCAACAGGCCGCTGACTATTACGTCAAGTCCTTCGAGGCCGGTGACTTCTCCTATCGGGCCATCAACGGCCTCACCAAGATCCTGCAGAGGGAGGTACCGGGCCTCACCGTTCCCGACCATTGGCTGATCCGGGTGGCCCTGTTCGCCTTGGACAACCGGGGTGAGGAGGTGGCCCGGCAGGTGCTTCGCCATCTCTCCGATGCCGGCCGGGCCAAACTGCCATCGAAACTCGCCGATCTCGTTTGACATGACCCCGCCACTGGCCGCGGCGCTGGCTTGGTCCGGCTGGTGCGCCCTGCACTCGCTGCTCATCGATTCCCCCTTGGCCCGTGGTCTGCGCCGCCTGCTCGGTCGCCGGCAAGCCGCCTACCGGCTCCTCTACAATCTGCTCAGTCTTCTCTCCGTTGTCGTCCTTTTCGGCTGGCAACGTACCCTGCCGGCAAGCACCGTCCTGGTCCTGCCGGCCTGGAGCCTTCCCCTGCGGTTGGCGCTGGTGGCGGCCGCCCTGTATCTGTTTATCGCCGGCTGCCGCGCCCACGATTGCCGCACCGTTCTCGGCCTCGCCCAGATCGAAACCGCGCGCCGGGGCCTGCATCCCTCCGAGCCGCAACTCTCCACCACCGGCATCCTGCACCATGTCCGCCATCCCTGGTATGCCGCCGGCCTCGCCCTTCTCTGGTCTTTCGGTTCCTATACCGACGTCGAACTCGCCGTGCACGCCGTCCTGACCGTCTACTTCATCGTCGGCAGCCTGCTGGAAGAACGTCGACTCCTGGCCCAATTCGGCGATCGCTACCGCCGCTACCAGCAAGCGGTTCCCATGCTGGTGCCGCGTCCCTGGCGAAGCCGGCCCGGCCCCTTACCGTCCGATGCAAAACGGAGCGAGCGCCGGTGAGCCGCCGTAGCCCGTCAACGGCCTGATGCGCCGATCACCGTTCATCCTCGTCCTCCCACAGACCGTCCTGCCACTCTTCGATCTGCTCCTGGTAGCAGGAGGCCGGTAGTTCCCGTCCGCAATCCCGGCAGACGCCCCGCCCCGTCCGTCAGCGACCGCGCAGCTCCACCCGGCTGGAACCGCAGACCAGACAGCGTAAGTGCGGTCCGTCGGCCGTGCTATTTTTTGATGGAATCGCAAAAACTGCGATTCCATCGAGTTCGCGGTTTGTAACCCTTTGAATTATCGTGTCAGGCCTGGACAGACTGCGATCTTTTACGAGTCCATCATTTTTTGCGTGCCCCTTGTGCTGCTGCATGAATTGTTCTATTGTTTTCCCGTGCTGGACGTGGTCCGGCGCTTTCCCCTCGCACACCCTGCCTCATCGATAGTGGAGGTTACCAATGGCCGAAATAAAGAGCACCATGGACCTGGTGATGGAGCGGCTCGCCCGCATGGACCTGGACGCCGTGCCGGACGCTGACGACGAAGAACAGGTCAAGGAGGGCATGCGCCTGGCGGCCGAATTCCTGCGCGATCCCTCCTTCGATCTCGCCGGCGCCCTGCAAGACAAGGGCAACAGCCGACCGCTCGTTCGCGGCGTCGTCGATGCATTTCTGCGCAATATCGTCCTGCCCCGAGATGAACTCCAGCAGCAGAACGGGGCCCGGGCCATGGAGGGCCTCATCATCACGGGCGGCAACGCCGGCGATCTGCAGGGCGCCTTTCACGACCTGCAAAACATCCTGGCACGCTACCTGGAACACCGCAAGCAACTGCGTAAGCAGCTGGAAGACGCCTTCGCCGGCCAGATGGCCCAACTGGAAATGGCCGTGGCCCAGGAAACCGGCATGCACGCCAAGCTCGATCCCGCCCAGCATCCCAAATTCCAGGAAGAATGGCAACGGTTGGTCGGCGATCTCGACGACCAGTACGGCAGGGCCATCGACCAGTACAAAGATCTGGTGCGCCAACGCCTGGCCGGGTGACGCCGTATGGACGTGGAAATCTTTCTCGATACCAGTGAGGCGAAGGCCGAGGACCTGGGGCGCATCGAGGAGCGGTTCCTGCAATGGTACCGGGAAGGCGCCGAAATCCGCCACAACAAGATGAGCTTCGGCTCCCTCACTCCCTTGAAGCCCAACCATTACCTGGTGGACCTGGGCTACGCCGACGTCATCGAGGCCTTCCGCGACCTGCACGCCCGCCTGCACCGTCTCGGGGTCAAGGTCTTCATCCACTTCCATCAATGAACTTTCGGATCGATACGCTACGCCGCCGCCTGCGCCGCCGCAAGCTGGACGCGCTCCTGGTGTCGCGGCCGGAGAACCGCCTCTATCTGTCGGGCTACAGGGCCGAGGATCTCAGTCCGGCCGAGAGCGCCGGCCACCTCTTGGTGCCGGTACGGGGGCCCCTTTTGCTGCTGACCGACTTCCGCTATCGGGAACAGGCCGAACGGGAGGCGCCGGGCTGGACCGTGGAACTCTACCGGCGCGGGCTTGCCGACCTGCTCGGCCGGTTGCTGCCCGCCCTCGGCTGCCGGCGGCTGGCCTTCGAAAGCCACGCCCTGCTCCACTACGATGCCGGCCGGCTCACCGAGTCCCTGGCCCGCCACAGCGTCGAACTCGTCCCCACCGTCGATCTCGTGGAACGGCTGCGACTGGTCAAGGACCCGGAGGAGCAGGAGAAGATCCGCCGCTCGGTGGCCCTGAACGAGAAGGTATTTCGCGAAATCCATCGCTCCCTCGCACCGGGCAAGACCGAACGCCAGGTGGCCTGGGAGATCGAAACCGTGCTGCGCCGTCTCGGCGCCAGCCGGGCCAGCTTCCCGCCCATCGTCGCCGGAGGCCCCAACAGCGCCCTACCGCACGCCGAGCCCACCGACCGCCCGTTACGCGAAGGCGAACCCATCGTCATCGACATGGGCCTGGTCCTGGACGGCTACTGCTCGGACATGACCCGCACCGTGGTCCTCGGCCAGCCGGATCCGGTCACCGTCGAACGGATCCGCCTGGTACGCCGGGCGCAGCAGGCGGCGATCGCGGCGGCCCGGGCCGGGATCACCGGCCGCGACCTGGACCGGGTGGCACGCCGCATCCTCACCGCCGCCGGCTACGGCGAGGCCTTCGGCCACGGACTCGGCCACGGCGTCGGGCTGGCGGTCCACGAAGATCCCTCCGTCAATCCCCGCGCCCGACGCAAGCTGCCCGCCGGCACCGTGGTGACCATCGAACCCGGCATCTACCTGCCGGGCTGGGGCGGTATCCGGCTGGAAAACATGGTGATTCTCGACGAGACCGGCTGCCGGGTGCTCAACGAGGATACCACGTTTCTCGACATCTGACGCGAACACCCCACGAAATCATGCGACCAAACGGCAGAAAGAACGACGAACTCCGGCCGGTCACCATCGAGCGCGGCTTCCAGCCGCAGGCCGACGCCTCGATTCTCATCCGCATGGGCGATACCCTGGTCGCCTGCGGCGTCACCGTCGAGGAGGGAGTTCCCCCTTTCCTGGAAGACCGGGGCCAGGGGTGGATCACCGCCGAGTACGGCATGCTGCCCTGCGCCACCCGACCGCGTACCGCCCGGGAGGCGGTGCGGGGCCGCGGCGGCCGCACCTACGAGATCCAGCGCTTCATCGGCCGGTCCTTGCGGATGCTGGTCGATCTCTCCCAGCTCGGCGCCTATACGTTACGGGTCGACTGCGACGTGCTCAATGCCGACGGCGGCACCCGCTGCGCCGCCATCACCGGCAGCGCCCTGGCCGTGCGCGACGCCATCGCCGCCATGGCGGCAAGCGGCCTCCTGCCGGCCATGCCGACCATCCGGCCGCTCGCCGCGGTGAGCGCCGGCATCGTGGCGGGCGAGGCTCGGCTCGACCTGGAATACAGCGAGGATTCGGCCGCCGAGGCGGACGCCAATTTCGTCATCACGGCCGACGGCCACCTGGTGGAAGTGCAATGCACCGCCGAGGGCCGGCCGCTTGCCGACGAGGAATTCGCCGCGCTTTTCGCCCTGGCCCGGAAGGGAATCCGGGAACTCCTCGCCTTCTGGGAGACCGAGCCATGAGCCCGGCCTTCCGACTCCTGGCCCGCTCGTCGGAGAGCGCGGCGCGGCGCGGCGAAATCACCACCTTGCACGGCACGGTCCAGACCCCGGTCTTCATGCCGGTAGGCACCCAGGCGACGGTGAAAGGCATCTTGCCGGAGATGCTTGCCGAAATCGGCGCCGAGATCATCCTCGGCAACACCTACCACCTCTTTTTGCGCCCCGGTCACCGACTCATCCGCCAGCTGGGCGGCCTGCACCGGTTCATGCACTGGTCACGACCGATTCTCACCGATTCCGGCGGATTCCAGATCTACAGCCTGCGGGAACTGGCCACCATCACCGAGGAGGGCGCCGCCTTCAAGTCCCATCTCGACGGCTCATCTCTCTTCCTGCGGCCTGAAGACGCGGTGGCGGTCCAGGAGGCGCTTGGGTCCGACATCATGATGGTCCTCGATACCTGCATCCCCTACCCCGCCGACCACGACGAGGCCCGCCGGGCCACCGAACTCTCCAACCGGTGGGCGGCCCGCTGCCGGGCGGCCCAGCAGCCCACCGGCCAGCTCCTGTTCGGCATCGTCCAGGGCGGCATGTACGAGGACCTGCGGCGCATGGCCGTCGAGGAACTCGTAACCATCGGCTTCGACGGCTATGCCCTGGGCGGTCTCAGCGTCGGGGAACCCCGGCCGTTGATGTACGACCTTACCGAATACACTGCCGCCCTGCTGCCGGCGGACCAGCCGCGTTACCTCATGGGGGTGGGCACGCCGGAGGACCTCGTCGAGGGAGTCTGGCGGGGAATCGACATGTTCGATTGCGTGATGCCGACCCGCAACGCCCGCAACGGAATGCTCTTTACATCCTTCGGCAGGATTGTTATAAAGAATGCGCGATATATAGACGACGACCGACCGGTGGACCCGGCCTGCTCCTGCTACACGTGCCGGCACTACAGCAGGGCCTATCTGCGCCACCTATACATGGCACGGGAAATTCTCTCCCCGGTTTTGAACACCATTCACAACCTCTACTACTTCGTCAATCTCATGCGGCAATTGCGTCGAGCCATCGACGAGGACCGCCTCGCCGCCTTCCGCCGCGAATTTTACCACCAACGCCAACCCGCCCACATCCCATAAACACCACATCTGGAGGTCTACACATGGTCGATATCGCCTATGCCCAGGCTGGAGGCGCGCCAGCAGCCCCTTCCGGCGGCGGCCTGATGTCTTTCGTGCCACTCATCCTCATCTTCCTCGTCTTCTACTTCCTGCTCATCCGGCCGCAGCAGAAAAAGGCCAAGGAGCACCAGGAATTCCTTAAAGGCCTCAAAAAAGGGGACATGGTGGTCACCAACGGCGGCCTGCACGGCAAGATCACCGGCCTTACCGACACGGTGGTCACCCTGGAGATCGCCGACAACGTCCGGGTGAAGGTCAGCCGGGCCCACATCCTCGGCACGCCGCAGACCGCCGCTGCCGCCGAGGCGCCGGCCAAGGGCGGCTGAGGGCTGTCTTCCTGCTGAGGCACCCGGGTGGTGCGTGAGCTCTTACGGGGCAAGGGGTTATGGTAAATTGCCCTTGTCAGCCCTGTGAGCTGTTACAAACGAAAATACGGGGACGGCCAGTTCAGGAGGAGTGCTCCGCTTTTCCGTCCCCATCACCTTCGGCCCCGGTCTTGTCCGCCATGTTGCCGTCATCGCTGACCAGGTAACCGAGCCCGGCGCATTCCGGACATTCCTCCCAGGTGAGCAAAAACCGGCTCACCCCCTGAAAAAACGTCACCTGGCCCGAACCGTTACAGGTCGGGCACGACTTACGATCCTGCATTCTTTCCTCGTGGTACGCACATGAAAAAACGGGCGCTTCCGGCGCCCGTTTTTTGTTCCGCCTCCAGAGCCTCTCGGTCAGTCGTCGATTTCGATATAGGCGTTGTCGTAGATGAAACGTTTCAACTGCTCACGCTGCTCGGGAGAGAGGCCGTCGAACCGGATACCAAGGCGGCGGACAACCACGCCCCGCTCGTCATGAATGGGCTGGTCGGAAATCGTGGTCATGGGAACCCGGCCGAGGCAGATGGTCTCGAATCCAAAGAAGGTGAGATTCCTCTCCATCTTCCGCGGCACTTCCTCCTGGCCATCGTAAAGAAACGAAAAGCCGCTCATACTCAGCTCGATGACATGGCCCAGCCCCTCGGACAGGGGGCCAAGCACGGCGATGGCATTGCCTTCCACCATGAAGCGCGTATTTTCCCGTCGGTCGATCGTGTTTTTCGTCATGGCAAAACACCCTCCTTCCCCCCATGATAGCAAGAAATATCCCGACGAGACAAATCGTTTTCCACAAATAGGTCGTTTCTTGGGTAGGTGCAGACCGACCCTGTGAGGAGGTACCCATGAAGCGACCCAGAAGCCGGCCGGGGGCAAAATTCCGTTTTCCTGGTTTTTTCCCCCTGGGAACCACGCTTCCTGGCCACTAGTGCCTGCCTTCCCGCTCTTATTTTCTTGATGTTTCAGCATGTTGTATATACGTGTACTTAACACGCCGAAACCGGAATGATTTTTGCTTAAAAATTAGGCCAAAAAAACGGGGAGGCCGGTATGTCCCGAATCGTGGTGTCACTGCTCCTGGTAATAGTGTTGCCGCCGGCCGTCCGGGCGGCCAGCGGCAGCTTTCCCCATGCCCCCCACGATGCCAGCAACGGCATCGGCTGTATCGACTGTCACCAGTATCCCCTTGCGGGTGACTGGCCCGGCTTCTCCCCCGTCGATGCCACGATCGACGATACGGTCAAGAATTTTATTTGCTTGCGCTGCCACGGCAGTGGCGGCTCCGCCCCCTTGGTAGCCCTGCATTCCAGTCTGTCCATGGGGGCCATGAGTCGGATCGCCGACTGGACCACCGAGTGCGTCCAGTGCCATGATCCCCATTTCCAAGAACAACTCGACTGGTACCGGGGGCATGGTACTTCCCTCTTCCTGGTCAGGGCCCAGGCAGCTGGGATACAGGTGAACTATACCGATTCCGCCGGGCCGCGGTCCACCCTCACCCTCACGGGGGTCGTGACCACGCCCGGCTGGGAGGATCGGAGCCGCTGGCCGGCCAAAACCGGCACGGGCCGCGGTCTCATCCTCGTGGCGCCGGCCGATGCGCCGCGCTTCACCTTCGAAGTGGAGGAGGCCGCCGGTGACACGGTGACCGTGCGTGGCGAGGTGGACGCGACGCTCGTCGGCGGGCCGGTGGCCCTGATCTATGGCCAGCTAATCAACGCCTCCGTCACCCATGCCGGAGAGACACACCCTGTGCGCTTCTTTGCCGCCGATGCCGGTGGCTTTGTCGACCAGGACAACACACCGCCCACCGGTATCTGCCAGGTCTGCCACACCATCACCAATCATTGGAGCCCCGCTGCACCTGCGGGCGACCAGCACCATCAGGCCGAAAACTGTACCGATTGCCATGTCCATGGACGCGGCTTTGCCCATGGGGGTGACGGTAGCGGTCCGGCCTGCGCCGCCTGTCACAACTCCGGCAAGCATGTCCCTCACCTGCAGACCTTCTTTTGTTCGGATTGCCACGATCTTGCCAACATGCGGGATGCCAACGGCGCCATAGCCTTGGACCTCGAAACGACGACCGTCTGCCTCGACTGTCACACCGATACATCGCCGTCCGTGGCCGAATTGAAGGCCGGCTGGTACAATCCAAACTTCAGCCTTGGTTGCCTTGCCTGTCACGGAACGGTGCAGGACAACGGCGACGGCCGGCCGGTCGACGGTCGCCGGGCCGTGGCCGGCGAGTTTCCGGTTGGGGATTCCCATGCCCACTATGGGGCTCAGCTCGATGATGCGGCCTGCGTCGTCTGCCACGACCAGAGGACCCACACCGACGGCTTCGTCGATCTCTATGATCCGGACGGAGGCGCCGGCTTCCGTTTCGAGACGCCGGAGGATCTCGCCGGGGATCCCGACCTGTCCGACTTTTGCATGGCCTGTCACGACGAGGACGGCGCCACCCGCCTGTCCCAGCCCTTCGACCCGTTCGGTAACGGCAATCGACCTCCGGACGTCCGCTCCCGATTCGCCGGCACTCTACAATGGAATGAGTGGTACGGCGATTTCTGCTTCGGTTACGAGGGAACCCGTCGGCCGGGCAACAGTCATCACGATATCAGCGACGCGGATCAGGCCTTTTCCGGCGCCAAGATCGAATGCCTCAATTGTCACGGTGTCCATACCGCCTCGGCCGCGCAGCCATTGGTCGATCCCTTTGCCGTCACCACCGCCTGGCAGGCAGATACCAACACCTTCTGCCTGCGCTGTCACGCCGGCGGCACCCCCAACGACCCCGGCTGGCCGACCGGGGTCTGGGGTCCGGGCTATTACCGGGCCCATCCGCCCGGCACGCCCTGCGATTTTGACGGCGACGGCACGGTGGACAGCGGTTACGTATGGGACTGCGCCGACCGCTGCATCGTCGAGGCCGATGCGTTGAGCGTCATCGGCGACTCCTCTTGCAACGACGGCTATTCCAACTTCGATCTGCGTTGCGACGCCTTCCAAAACGACGGCGGTGATTGCGGTCCCGAGCCGCTTCTCGACGGCTATTCCCTGCTGAACGGCATCGATTCCTGCGGCAACTACAGCCAGACTCCCTGGCACAACGACATCACCTGGTCCCATTCGGCCCACGGCGGCGATTCCAAGCGCTCGTGGGCCGGCTACCTGCAAACGCCGCCGGCCCCGGCCTACGTACTCGACTGTGTGGCCTGTCACGATCCGCATGGATCCTACAGTCCAGCCAACCCGGCCGGGAACCCCTACATGATCCGCGACTACGTGGACGGCACCCCCTACATCGACGACGGCAGTCGGCCGGGCAATCACTACCAGCAGCCCGGGGTCGCCGGAGAAGTGGTCATCCCAGTGACCGCCGACGGGCCGGTGATGGCCTCGCTGTGTGAAAAATGCCACGCCGATTGGCGCAACGCCTACGATTGGCACGAGTTCTGTTCCGCCTGTCTCTCCTGCCACGCCCACGGTGCCGCCTTTGGAGGCAACGACTGGGGCGGTTCGCCCAACGACGTCCAGTGGTGCCCCTGAGCCTTGCCGGCAGGGGGAGCCCCTCACTCCCAGACCAGCCGATCCCAGGGCAGACGTTCCCAAGCGCGCAGGAAACGCAAAAACAAGTGTGGTGCGCCCGTAATTGTGTGTGCGGTTCCGGCCGATCCGGCGCCACACTCCCCTCCTTTCAGCCGCCGCCCAGGTGGTGGACCGCCCGGCGGACGGTGCCGATACCCACCAGAAGAGAGATCCCCACCGCGACCAACAGAAAGAGGACCAGCACCAGGCCATCGCCCACGGTGAAGGTTTCGTGGCGCAGCCAGCGGCGAACCAGCCGGTAGCTGGGGGCGGCGGCACCGAAGACGATCGCCAGAGCGTAACCGGCAGCAGTGAACAAAAAGGCGACGGCGCCGAAACTCCCCAGCACCGCGGCGCGGCTCTCGGCCTTGAAGTCGGCGTACACCCCCCCCAAGCCGAGGGCGAGGGCGACCACCGTCCAGCTGATGATCTGGCTGGTGACCACCGATACCAGCCACATGGGACCGGTGATCTGGAGCAGGTAATCGGAAACCACGACGAGCATCAGGGTGAGGACGGCGAATGGCAGGGCGTAGCAGAGGTACTTGGCGGCCAGGTAACGGCCCATAGCCACCGGTGCCGCCTGCACATGGACGAAGGCGCCACCCTCGGCGCTCATCGACGGGAAGACGAAGCGGGCGGCCAGGGCGATGACCACGAAGCCGGCCAGCCCGATGTTGCCGAAACTGATCAGGTTGGTGATGTACTCGGTCTGCAGGGGCGAGCGCTCCACGGGCAGCAGCTTGAAATTGTAGAGATAGACGACGATGAGGGCGGCGATCATGAACAGCTGCGACCATTCGGCGGAGTCGCGCACGAACCCTGCGAATTCCTTGCGCCAGACGAACCGCCAAGGCGGGCCGATCGCCGCGGGCGGAGCGAAACGGTGCTCGCCGCCGAACGACTCCACCGCCTTGGTGCAGGCCACGAAGAACCAGCGCTCCATGGCCCACTCGCCCAGGATATAGAAGACCACCGGCGCCAGCACCAACACGGCCAAGGAGAGCGCGTCCAGCCGGCCGTCGAGGAGATAGTCCGCCATGACGTTGGCCGCCCAGCCGGCCGGCAGCCACGGGGCGGCAGGCGCCGACAGGGCGGAGAGATACTCGATGAACCGGCCGAACCGTTCCGGGTTCACCAGCTCCTCGGGCCGCAGCAACCGGAAGAGGAGATAGAAGAACAGCCCGAAGCAGAGCGACAGGTACATGACGATGTCTTTGGTCCGCCGGGCCGGAAACAGCCGGACGAGAAAAATGACGACAAGGCAGGCCAGGGCGGTGGCGGCCAGCACGGTGGCCGTCAGGCAGACGATAAGGAGCGGCCAGTACAACCAGCCGGCCCCGAAGACGATACCGTAGGCCCCGAAGACTGGCAGGGCAAAGACCACCATCATCCAGGAGGTATACGCCGTGGTGGTGACGAACCGCATGGCAAAAAGGTCGGCGGTGGGCACGGGAGCGGCAAAGACGATCTCGTTGTCCCGGCTCAAGAAAAAGGAGGAGACCGCGGTCACCATGCACGAAAAGACCTGCATGGCGAAGAGCATGATCCAGGCCATCTGCAGGATCTTGATACTGAGGATGATGCCAAGCTCGTTTTGGCGGTGGAAATAGCCGATGACCGCAAGCGAGCTCCAGAAAAGCAACGCGACGACGCCGAGTCCCAGGAAGAGGATGCCGACGGTCCGGCCCGTCGGTCGCCGGTTGGGGAAGAAACGGTGCCTGCAGGCGGCGAGAAAGGGTTGGAGAAGCGCGGCGACCATCGGCCTACTCCTCTCCCTCCCGCAACCCGGCGATGACCGCCTGCAACTCCCAGGCGCCGGTAAGCTCCAGAAAAATTTCCTCCAGCCGAGAGTCAGCCTTGCCGGCCCGCTCCCGCAGGAAGGGGAGATCCCCCACCGCCACCATCCTCCCTTGCTGGATGATGGCGATCCGGTCACAGAGTTCTTCGGCGATCTCCAACGAATGGGTGGAGAGGAACACGGCACCGCCATCCCGGGCATGGGCCCGGAACAGCTCCTTGACGATGCGGGCGCTCCTCGGATCGAGGCCGACCATGGGCTCGTCCACCACGATCACCGGCGGCTCCAGCATGAAGGCGGCGGTCATGATCAACTTTTGCCGCATGCCGTGCGAATAGCTCTCGATGAGCCGGTCCTGCCAGTCGCCGAGGTCGAATAGATCGAGCAGCCGAGCGGTGCGGCGCCGGAACGGTTCGTCCGCCAGGCGGTAGAGGCTGGCGATGAACACCAGGAACTCCCGGCCGGTGAGTTTTTCGTAGAGAAAAGGCCGGTCCGGGATGTAGCCGGTGTCACGCTTGCACGCCAGGGGATCGGCGGAAAGCCGTCGGCCGTTGATGACGATGGAGCCCCCGTCCGGCCGCAACAGGCCGGCCAGCATCCGGATGGTCGTGGTCTTGCCGGCACCGTTGGGCCCGAGAAAGCCGAAGATCTCGCCGGTGGCCACCGAGAACGAGATACCGTCCACGGCGGCAAAGCCATCGAACCGTTTGACCAGGTTGTCAACGCGGATCAGGTCCATCAACCACCTCGATGGAGAGCCGGCCGACCAGGGCCGAGATGGTGAGCAGTTCGGTTCCCTCGCCGTCAGCGAGCCGGATATGGGTGAGGTCGGCGGGTATCTCGTTGCGGGTGGTATCGACACTGATCCACCGATCGCCGACACAGACCTCGTTCCAGGCGTGATAATAGAAGGCGTCACCGGCGTAAACGACGCCGGCCACGATGCGGGTCGGGATACCAGCGGCACGGGCCAGGGCGGCAAAGAGCGCCGCATGCTCGTTGCAATCGCCCCGCCGTCCCTTGAGCGTGGCAAGCGCATCGGGGAGCCCCACCACCGGCCGCTTGTCGATGGCCTCGTACACCCAGGCGGCGATACTCCGCACCCTGTCCAGTCCGCCCGCCCGTCCCTCGACCAAAAGGTCGGCCTGGGCGACGATGGCCGGCGCGCCAGCCTGGACATACGGTGTGGCGGCCAGGGCGGCCGCGGGCGCTCCATCGCAGGGTGGGGCGGCGGCATCGGGCAGCGGCTCACGGTGTACCGTCAGTACTCCATCGACATACTGTTGCCGGCCGCCGTCGGCCTGGACGGTCACCCCGGCCGGCAGATGCAACCGGTAACGCATGGAGGTGCGGGAGCCGACATCGGCCGGTATCCGCCCCAGCAGCGGGGCGGCCGCGGCGGCCAGCATCTCGGCCGCCGGTGCGCCGATATCCATGGCCCGGAACTTCGGCTCCCGGAGAAAGACGAAGCCGGCCGGGGACTCTTCCTTCACCACCCCTCCCTCATCATCGAGCCAGAAGCTGACCCGTACCCCGGCCACCGTCTCGACGAAATGATGGAGCAGTTCCACCCGGCCAGCGACCAGCACCTTCTCCTTGCCCCGGTATTCGACTACGGTGGGCACCCCGGCAAGAGTAAGGGGATCGAAGGTGACCAGGCGCAGGGTTTCCCCCTCGGCCGGCAACGGCCGCAGAAGATAGGGACGCTGGCTGGTGGAGAGGACGGGCGGCCGGGCGAGTTCCACCCGGTCGTCGAAGACCTCCTTGCCGGTGGTGAGCCGATAATGGACGACCGAGCCCTCCACCCGGCCGGTGGCGGTCATGGTATAGAACGGGGAAGCGAAGGCGAAGGAAAACCGTTGCAGGATCATGGCGTCGTCGAGGGCGGCCCGCACCTGCATGGTGATCCGCAGCCGCTCGCCCAGAACGTTGAGCAGCAGCACCGCCTCCTGGTCCAACCGGTAGCCGTCGGCCTGCGGCGAGAGTTCGTAGCGCACGTAACCGATACGCTGGCGTTGGAAATAGACCCCGTAATAGCGCTCGTGGCGGGCCCGTTCGATGGTGCCGGCAAAACGCGGCTCGACGATCCGGCCGCCGTATTGCCGGTGCAGGAGGGCGGCGAGCAAGATGCTCCAGAGAAGGATGACCGCAACCCGAACTGCTCTCCCGCGGCCCCGTCGCATCGACGGTCACCCGACGACCCAGATCGCCACCTGGTCGGCCATGAACACCACCCGGTCGGACACACTGTGCAAAAGCCCCCGCCGGGAATCTTCGCCCCGCCGGCCCATAACGATGGTGCCGAAATCCTCCACCAGGGCGTGCCGGATGATCTGCCGCGCCGCCTCGATGCCCTTGAACACATGCTGCCAGGAAATGCGCTCGGCCGGGAAACCGGCCTGGATGAGCAGCTGGCGCGGCGCCTCGTAGATACGGTTTTCGTGATCGAGATACCGGTCGCACCACTCGCGGCCCCAATGGACCGCACAACGGTCGATGTCCAGAGGGGTCTTGCTGGCCAGCATGGCGGAGGAATGAAAGAGAGTCACCTCGACCTCGGAATTGTCGTGGATCATATGGGCCAGATGATCGACGGCCAGAAGGGAATGGAAGGACCCGTCCACCGGCACCAGGATCTTTTTCGACTCCACCGTCTTGTCGACAACCCACACCGGTACGTCATGGCACTTGCCGAGTATGGTGGCCGACACCGACCCCATGAACAGTTCCTCGATCTTGCTGAGGCCACGCCGGCCGATGACCAGAGCGTCATACAGGCCATGACGGGCGGCGTGCAGGATGTCCTGGGCCACATTGCCCCGAGACAGAACCACTTCGCTCGTGACATTGCCCGGCGGCACGCCGCACCGTTCCATGCGGGCGGCGGCCTCCCGGCAGAAACGCTGCAGCCGCGAGTAGCGGTTACGGCTCTCCTGGCTCAAGGTGGTCATGAGAGTCTGCTCGTCCAGCCACTCCCGACCCACCTCCGGCACTCCGCCGACGACCACGCCGAAAAGATGGAAACGGACGTCGCCAATCCCGGCGAAGAGGGAGCACAGGTACCTGATGGCGTTGTTGGAGTACACCGATCCGTCCACCGCCACCAGGATCTTGCGCGACGCGGCTACGACGTTGTTCTTGCTCATGGCCCGATCATAGCACATCTTGCGGTTGAGACGGAATAGTTCCCCAGGTTTGATGGAATCGTAAAAACTACGATCGGTCATTCGCTACGCTCACCACCTCCATCGAGTTCACGGTGTGTAACCCGTTGAATTATCGTGTCAGACCTGGGCCGACTGCGAGTTTTTACGAGATCATCAGGTTTGATGAATCGCAACAAATGCGATTTCATCGAGTTCACGGTTTGTAACCCAATGAATCACCGTGTCAGACCTGGGCCGACTGCGAGTTTTTAC
>CAYRGZ010000018.1:23410-26425 GCA_964423785.1 uncultured Desulfobulbia bacterium | reverse complement strand
CCTTTTGCGATTCCATCAAACCTGCGGAATTCAGCGGCACATCCTTGTGCCGCACGCAGCCCGTTTGGAGGCGGGCTGCTATTCGCTCAAAAAGCGCCGGACGGCCTCCAGCACCTCATCCCGCTCGACGGCAACGGTCTCCCCGTCCCGCCGCCGACGCACCTCCACAAGTCCATCGGCGAGATAGCGCTTGCCCACCGTCACCCGCACCGGGATACCGATGAGATCGGCATCCTTGAACTTGATACCGGGCCGCTCGTTCCGATCGTCCACCAGCACGTCGATGTCCGCGGCGGCGAGTTCCCGGGCCACGGCGTCCACCGCGTCGGCCACGTTGCCGCTTTTGGTGGAGAGATCGAGAACGATGACGGAAAAGGGCGCGATGGGCGGCGGAAAGATGATGCCGTCGTCGTCGTGGTTCTGTTCGATGGCCGCCGCAATGGTGCGGCTGACACCGATGCCGTAGCACCCCATGACGAAGTGGCGCCGTTTGCCCTCGGCGTCGAGAAAGGTGGCGTTCATCGCCTCGCTGTAGGCGGTGCCGAGCTTGAAGATATGCCCCACCTCGATACCGCGGGTCAGCTCCAGCGCACCGCCGCAACGCGGACAACGGTCCTCGGCGGTCACCATCCGCAGATCGGCGTACTGTTCGACGGCAAAATCGCGGCCCGGATTGACGTTGACGAGATGGGCATCCTGTTCGTTGGCCCCGGTGACCGCGTTGACCATGTGCTGCACCTCGAGATCCGCCACCAGCCGCAGGGAGCAGCCCACCGGGCCGAGATAGCCCACCGGCACGCCGGTAGCCTCGCGCACCGCCGCGTCGTCGGCCAGTTCCACCTCGACGGCACCGAGCAGATTCTGGAGCTTGACCGGCTGCACCTCGTGATCACCGCGCACCAGAACCGCGACGGGCTCGCCGTCGGCGAGGTACACCAGAGTTTTGATGAGTTGGCGCGGCGTAACACCGAGAAACTCGGTGACCTCCTCCACCGTGCGCTTGCCCGGCGTGGCCACCTTTTCCACGGGCTTCGGTGCGTCCGGGGTGGCCGGCGGCGGGCTGGGTTGGCAAGTGGCCTTCTCCAGGTTGGCGGCATAGTCACAGCCCGTACACACGACGATGGTATCCTCGCCGGTATCGGCCAGCACCATGAATTCGTGGGAGAAACTGCCGCCGATGGTGCCGGTATCCGCCTCCACCGCCCGGAAGGCGAGGCCGCAGCGGGAAAAGATGCGCATGTAGGCCTCGTACATCCGGCGGTAGGTCTCCTCGGCCCCGGCCTCGTCGGCGTCGAAACTGTAACCGTCCTTCATGATGAACTCGCGGCCGCGCATGAGGCCGAACCGCGGCCGGATCTCGTCCCGGAATTTGGTCTGGATCTGGTAGAGGTTCTTGGGCAGATCCCGGTACGAGTGGACGTTCATCCGCACGAGATCAGTGATCACCTCCTCGTGGGTGGGACCGAGGCAGGACTCGCGCTCGTGCCGATCGGTGAACCGCAAGAGTTCCAGACCGTATTTCGTCCAGCGGCCCGACTCCTGCCACAGGTCGGCGGGCTGCACCATGGGCAGCAGCAATTCCTGGGCCCCGGCCCGGGCCATCTCCTCGCGGATGATCGCCTCGAACTTGCGCAGGCTGCGCAGGGCAAGCGGCAGGTAACTGTAGACCCCGCTGGTCAGTTTGCGGATGAAACCGGCCCGGAGGAGCAACTGGTGACTAACCACCTCGGCCTCGGCCGGAGTCTCCTTCAGAGTAGGGATAAGCATCTCGGAAAAACGCATGACATGGTGCATGGCTCGAATCCTGCGGTAGAGTTCACGGCTAGAAGAATCACGATTCGATTTCCCGGGCCATGGCCTCCAGCTCGGCCATGAAGACGTCGAACAGCTCCTCCTCGGGAACCTTTTTCCAAAGCCGGCCTTTCTTGAAGATGATACCGGTGCCCTTACCTCCGGCCACCCCGATATCGGCCTCCCGCGCCTCGCCAGGACCGTTGACCACGCAGCCCATCACCGCCACCTTGAGCGGCGTGGTCATGGTCTGCAATCGGGCCTCGATCTTCTCGGCCAGGGGAAAGAGATCGATCTGGCAGCGGCCGCAGGTGGGACAGGAAACGATTTCCGGCCCGCGGACCCGCAATTTCAGGGCACGGAGCAGCTCGTAGGCCACCCGGATCTCCTCGACCGGATCGCGGGTGAGAGAGATACGCAGGGTATCACCGATCCCCTCGGCGAGCAGGATACCGAGGGCGACGCTGGACTTCACCGTGCCGGCCACGAGACCTCCGGCCTCGGTGACGCCGAGATGCAACGGATAGTCAACCGCTTCGGCCAACAGGCGATAGGCGGCAACGGTGGTGAGGACGTCCGAGGACTTGATGGATATCTTCATGTCCTCGAAGCCGAGTTCCTCCAGCAATCGAACGTGCCGCACGGCTGAGGCCACCAGGGCCGCCGGGGTCGGGCCGCCGTGCTCGGCCAGGATGTCCCGCTCCACGGAGCCGGAATTGACCCCGATGCGGATCGGCACCCGGTGGAGACGGGCGGCGTCCACCACCCGTCGGATCTTGTCGATGGCGCCGATGTTGCCGGGATTGATCCGGATACCCTGGGCGCCGTGCTCCATGGCCGCGACGGCCAGACGGGCATCGAAATGGATGTCGGCGATGATCGGCATCGTCACCTGATCGCGGATGGCGCGGATGGCGCGGGCCGCCTCGAGATCGAGCACCGCCACCCGGACGATCTCGCAGCCGACGGCGGCCAGCCGTTCGATCTGGGCCACGGTGGCGGCCACGTCCCGGGTATCGGTGTTGGTCATCGACTGGACCACCACCGGTGCATCACCGCCGATGGCGACATCACCCACCATGATCCGCCGGGATGGCCGACGTTGGATGGTCTGTGGCATGGATTGCTGCTCCTGTTTCGACGTTCCGGTTCGGAAAGAGCACTATACACGGGAAACGGACAAGGGAAAAGAGGGTGGTGGCTAATTGAGGGATCTGCTATTTT
>CAYRGZ010000018.1:3178-23310 GCA_964423785.1 uncultured Desulfobulbia bacterium | reverse complement strand
TGGCAACGGTGGACAATCAACGGAATCCTTTGGCCGTCAATCCTCGTTGCATCCCCGAAGCCGGGCACCAGAAGGATTGGTTCATGCCCGCTCACCGACGCATACCTGGTTTTGGAGGGGGGCCAGGCATCCCATCCCTGTTTCATGGCAGCTAAAAAACAGACAAAAAACGTCTCGAAATCAGGCCGTCAGAAGGTTCTGGTGGTGGACGACGATCCACTCATCCGGATCGGGCTGGAAAAGCTCCTGGAAAAGGAGGGGTACGATCCCATCGCCGTCGGCACCGGCCGTGCGGCTTTGGAAAAGATCGACCAGGAGGATCTCTCCCTGGTTCTCCTGGACCTCAAGTTACCCGACTCCTACGACGGCCTGTCGCTGCTCGAGATCATCAAGAAAACGCGGCCCGAGATCACCGTGGTCATGATCAGCGGCCAGACGGAGATTCGGGGCGCCGTCGAGGCGATGAAACTCGGCGCCTTCGACTATCTCGAAAAACCCATCGACTTCGACCGGTTGCGGGCCATCCTGCACGACATCAAGCCGACCATCACGCCATCCACCAAGACGGACGATCCCTTCGACGATCTCATCTATACCACCGATGCCATGAAGCGGGTGGTGGATCTCATGCGGCGGCTGGCCTCCAAGTCGGACATCACCATCCTGATGCTGGGCGAATCGGGGACCGGCAAGAACTTCCTCTGCCAAAAGCTGCACGAAATGAGTCCGCGCAAGGACTTCCCCTACGTCCAGATAGGCTGCGCCAACATCCCGGAGCAACTCATCGAAAGCGAACTGTTCGGCTACGAGAAAGGGGCCTTTACCGACGCCAAGAACTCCAAGAAGGGTCTCATCGAAATCGCCGAGGGGGGCACCATCCTCCTCGACGAGCTCGGCGAGATGCCGTATCCCTTCCAGGCCAAGATTCTCCGGCTCCTGGAAGAGAAGACCTACCGCCGCATCGGCGCCCTGCACGACTCCGTCGCCGACGTCCGCATCCTGGCGGCCACCAATCGCAACCTGCACCAGCTCGTCCAGGAAAAGAAATTCCGCCTCGACCTCTACTACCGGCTGAACACTGCCACCATCGAACTGCCGCCCCTGCGAAAACGACTGGCCGACATCCCGCTCTTGGTGGACAACTTCCTGCGCATCTTCACCAAGAAGTACGACTCCGTCGTTCAGGGCATCTCACCAGAGGGCATGGCCGTCCTGCAGCAGTATTCGTGGCCCGGAAACGTCCGCCAGCTCAAGAACCTCATCGAGAAACTCGTCGTCCTGTCGGAGAACAAGGAAATCAGCGCCGACGAGATCTCTTCCAACCTCCTCATCCAGCAGCAGATCGAGAAAGAGGAACCGGTGATCAAGGACGTGGACATCGAGTCCTTCAACGGTCTGTCGCTGGAGGCCATGGAACGCAAGCACATCAAAACCGCCCTCAAACTCGCCGGCGGCAATCAGCGCAAGGCGGCAAAACTTTTGTGCATCAGTCGCGACACCCTCCGCTACCGGATCAAAAAGCTGGGCATCCAGATCTGATCCGACGCCCGCCTCGCGACGCCCCTTCCTCCCCGCTCAACTCACCGACAATCCCGTAAAAAGTCGCTGTCGGTCCAGGTCTGACACGATAATCCAACGGGTTACAAAACGCGAACTCGATAAAATCGCACTTTTTACGATTTCATCAAATCACCCGACTTCGAACCGAGGGGCGAACGGCGTTGTCAACGCGGTTCGCCCCCAATATGAAAAATCCGGCCGGTCACTCTTTCGGGCCGCCACCCTGGGAGGCCGGCTGCGGCTGATGGGTGCTCCGGACCCCTTCCGGGGCGGATTTCCGCTTCAAGGGCAAGGCAGCGGGCAGCGACGACTTGTCCAACTGCTTTGCCTTGACCATGGCCTCGATCTCCTGCCGTCGAACATCGGGAATGGGGACCGGGAACATGAAGATATCGACACCGTTGTATTCCTGTCCCGCCTGGCCCACGATATAGGCCGGCGGCTCCTCGAACTGGCCGCCGATTCCCATGGGCTTAGTCTGCCCCAGCACGCCCATGTAGCCACCTGGCCGGGGCCGGCCGGCCCGGGTCAGGGTCTTACGGGCCACGAAGAAAAACTTTCCCGGGGGAAGCTTGAGTTCGTAGGAGCCGTCCGGGTCGGTCTCCGGCGAGATGAACAAGCCCTTGGGATTGTCGAGATCCTTCTTGACCACCACCACGGCACCGGCAACCGGCTTGGCATGGTCGTCCAGTACCCGGCCGCGGACGGTGAAATACTCCTTCCGCTCCGGAAAGTGCTGCGGTTCCCGCACGACAATGGTGCCCACATCGGTCGTCTTGCCCGCGATGACGGTGACCAGCACGTACTTTCCCTCGGCATCGATGGCCGAGTACCGCTTCTCGCCCGGACGGGGCGGGCCGCCGATCCATCGTTCCCGCTGCATGGCGCCCACGTAGTACTCACCTGCCGGAAACTGCACAGTGGCAAATCGACCGTCTGCTCCGATGAAGGCGACCATCACCGGCGACCGTTTGGTGGTGCTCTCATCGGGAGGCCCGCCGCCCTTCTTGTCGAAAAAGGCGACAAACCCTTTCGTGAACGCTGTTCCGTCCGCCCCTACTATTCTGCCGGTGAGCGCGCCATACCCTGCCTCCGTATTCGCCCAGACGACACCAGTCGTCAACGCCAGCAAGCCCAGGACCGACAGCAGAATAACACGCGCCATGCCTTTACCTCGCATTGCCACCTCCCATCGACTCTTGTTCTTCCGTTCTACCCAACAGTTCATCTGGCCGTTTCACGGAGCCATCACCACGAGGCGCGGTCTTCCTCTTGCATCTCCGCCTGGGGCATGGCACCATAGGGAGTCACGGTTCCTTTCGTAATTCTCGATGCCGGTCAACCCGGCACCGCGCCACAGCGCAAGGAGACGCCTACAACATGCGATACCCTCTCGGCCTGCTGCTCCTCCTCACCGCCATCTTGATCGGTGCCTGCGACGGTCCTCCGGAGCAATCCGCCGTCGCGCCCAACACCGATGGGCCAGTGTATCGAATCGGCTACATGATATGCAACAACAAAGAAGAAACGCTCGGCCGTTTCGCCCCCCTCACCGCTCTTCTCAGTCAACGTCTGCGGGTCCGCCTGGAGCCTCTGGCCATCGATACGCTCGAGTTCACCAGTAGAATCAATGAACTGGACTTCACGCACACCAATTCCCTTTTGTACATCATGCTCCACCGGTTCCACGCGGTTGAGGTATTGGCAGTGGAAAAACGGGGGGAACTGGGAGATCGGTCACGGGGCATCATCGCCGCCCTGAAAAAGAGCGGCATCGAGACGCTGGACGACCTGCGAGGCAAGAGCATGATCTTCGGCCCCATGCTGGCACCCACCTCCTACCTCAGCCAGCTTTACGTTCTCAAACAAAATGGCATCGACATCGACCGTGACCTGGCGATCTACAATTTTCCCCGGGGAAGCTACAAGCATGAAAAGGTGATCTATGGCGTGTATTTCGGGCGCTACGACGCGGGGGCTTTTCCTTACTACGACTATGAGATAATGATAAAGCAGGGTAAGATCGACGAGGACGACTTCACCGTCCTCGCCGAGGGTCCCCTCATTCCCTACTGCAACTTCGCCTATACCCAAAAGGTGGACCCGGATTTTGCTAAGCGATTCCAACAGGCGCTCCTGGCCATAACCTCGGAGGACACGGTGGAGATCGACGGCCAGCGGGTCCGCGTCCTGGAGCGCGCCCAACTGGACGGGTTCTCGGCCGCCAAGGATAGCGACTTCGATATCGTTCGCCAGATGGCCAAAGAGACCAATATGCCGCCCTACCAACGGTACTGACCGGCAACCAGACACTCTTCCAGGCCCTTCGGCCCAGGGTGTGTAAACACCTGGAAGTCTCATTTTCACTGAACCGACACACGCCTCCGGCCAGGTCAAGGTCACCAGGGGCGGCAGTTGGATCTGCGGCTTCGCAGCTCAACAGTTCCAACGATCGAGAAGGCAGGGATCCGGCCAGCCGCAGGCCCGATCTTGGTTTCCGCGTCGTGCTGCCGGGACCGTGAGGTGATTCACGGCAACATGAGGCGATACCGTCAACGCGGCCGCCCCTCCTCTCTCCCCCATACCGGGAACGGCGCTGGCGCCACCGGCTCGAACACCCCCAGCCCCACCCCCGGTTCCGTGCGTGCGTCATAAAAGGTGGCCGCCGGATCTGGAGTGCCCCACCAGTTGCGGCGGACATCCACATCCTCGTCCACGTTGAGATCCCCCATCTTCAAGTTGTAGCGGCGGTTGGCGTAAATGTTGTTCCCATGGATGGCCATACCCCGCCCCTTTTCCGCCTTGACCATGATACCGATTCGGTTGGCGGTGATCTCGCAGCTGGATACCTCGCCCACGGCCAGGTTGGGGATGATACCGAACTCGTTGTCGCGAAATATGGAATCCCGGATCCGCACCGGGCCGCCTTTGAACATCATCCCGGTCCGGTTATCGGTGAACCAGCAGGTCGCCACCTCAATCTTCGAGAAATGGCTGTGCAGGGCGGTCTCCGCGCCATCGAATCGGCAGTATCGAAATATCCCCCTTGCCTTTTCCACCATGATCTGGTGCCAAGGCTCCTCATCCCGGCGGGTGAAGAGAATAGGCCGCTCCGCCTCGCCCACGGCATAGATATCGCTGTTGGACCACAGACCGCGATGGGCGGCGAAACGGACAACGGTCCCTGGACGAACGGTGATGGAGGCGCCGGCCGCGCCGTTCACCCGTCGAGGGATGAGGATCACCCCCTCCCAGACGGTATCGACGAGCACGTCGGGTCGGGGCCATGTGAAGGGAACCGGCGCCGGCAGCACCGGCTCGTACTGCACCTGACCCCGGGTCGGCTCGTCCCGCCGGTCGTAGATCACCCGACCGAGATCCGCTCCGCCCCAGTAGTTCTCCCGCGCGTCGATGTCCATCGTCCCTTCAAGCCCCAGGTCGTACTCCCGGTTCCCGAGCAGGTTGTTACGCCGGATCTGGCCGTCGAACGACTGGATGCCGATACCCCTGCCCCCGTTGTTCGCTATCTGATTGTGGATGATCGTCGCCCGGGCCCGCAGCAGGCTGATACCGTTGGTGCCGTTCCCCTGGATGAAGTTCCCCTCCACCCGCACGTTGTCCGTCCCCTTGAGGATAATACCCCGCTCCGCGTTGCCCGACACCACGTTGCCCGTGCATTCACCGTAATTGGCATACGCAACCAGAACCCCGTCTCGGTTACCGATGATCGCGTTGCCGCTCACCTCCACTGCACCCTCGCGCACCCGTAACCCGTCACCCAGGTTCCCCGCGATCACGTTGTCCTCCACCAGGCCGGTCACCCGGAAGATGTTCGGTCCACTCAGGTTGTCGTACACCCGGTTACCCCGGAACACCAGCTCCGAATCCCGGGCCCGCAGCGCGTTCTTGTTCCCGTGGATGTAGCTCTCCTCGATGGTCACCAGCGATTCCTGGAACTGCAGACCACGGTAGTTGTTCCGCACCTCCACGTGGCTCACCAGCACGTTGGAAAAATGGAAATGCAGGCCACGGTATGCATCCTCGATGATGCAGTATTCCAACAGATTCTGGAACCCGTCCGAAACGTAGATGTTGATGGCGTCCCAGTCCCCCATCCGACGATCCTTCGCCGCCGACCGGAAAACTATGGGGCGATCCTTGGTCCCCTTCGCCACCAGCATCCCCATCACCAACAGCCCGTTCTCGCCAATGCCGTCTCCGTTGCTGTCCGCACGGGTGAACTCCACCACCGTTCCCGGCATGATGATCAACCGGCTCTTCGCCGGCACCCGGATCACGCCGTTCACCACCACATGGTCCTTCCACACCACCGTACCCAACAGCGATTCGCTCTGGTACGGCGAGGTCAACTTCGACACCTCCACCTCGGGCACCGGCGCCGACGGCCGATACCCCTCTCCCTTCCATTCCAAACGGTCCTGCTGATGGTTCCCTCGGGGAGCACTGTTTTCCAGATCCACCCTGCCGCCCTCGGTCACGACGATCCCGTACTCGTTGTCCGTGATCTCCGTATCGAAGACGCGAGCCTCTGCACCGCTTCCCAATACACTCAGTCCGGTCCGGTTTGCCACCAACCGGCTCCGCCGTACCGCAGCGCTGCCATCCCAGACCACCACGCCGGACTCCGCCTGACTGACCGTACAGTACGCCAACCGCACCCGACCGCCGTCAACGTTGATCCCGGCCCACTGACCTGCTCCATCCTGCTGCTCGCCCTCGTACCGAAAACGAATGGGCGCGCCTTCTTCTCCCAACGCCCGCAATTCACCCCGCACCGTAATCTCGGTCAGGGACGAGAGATACTCCGGCTGGGTCTTGGTGGACTCGCTGGCAAGAACGGTCACCTCGGTACCCGGCGCAATGGTGAGAACCGCTCCCGGCAACACCAGAACGTCCGCCCCAACCCGCACCGAGCCCGTCCACGTCGTGTCTTCGCCGATCACCGCCGGCTCATTGATCTCCGTGGCGGCGACGGCAAGAGAAAAACATGACGATGCTAGCAGGAAAGGAGAGAGAAGAAAAAACAGGAAGGCCAGAAAGGACCGCGGCGGCCTGGCATGCCGCCGCATCACGATACGATCATCGAGACAGGAAGGCACAGATGCTGCCACGCGACCCGGAATCAGATGAGTCGTCTTTTCAGAAGAAACTCTTCGGTGACCTTGGCCACATCACCTCTCCCTTCGGTAACGGCACCCAGCAACTCGGTTCGGGCCTCGTCGCCGATGGAGCGGGTCAGCTTGGCCAACACCCGCGGCAGGGCAGGAAACTTTTGCAGGATCTTCTCGCGGATCACCGGAACCCGGAGCCCCTGTCCCTCACCGGAAAAGGCGAACGGTTCGAGCACGATGAACCGGTGCTCCTGACGATACTGCGCCTTGACCTTCTCGTAGTCGGCCTCAGGATCGGAAGAAGGCTCCTCACCAAAACCGGCGAGGGCGTCATTGACGTCGAAGACGATGATCTGTACCTGTTTGGCCTCCAGGGCAGCTTCCATCTCTTCCCTGGAGGAGAAGAAGTACATGCCGGTCTTCACCGCTGTCCGTTCGTGGATGAAGGTGGAAATCATCTGGGCGAACAGCCGGCCCTCGGGAGAGTCGATGACACCGACATTCAGCTCCAGATTCCTACAGGCGCCGGCAGGAGTTGGCGCCATCGTGAAGAGACCCAGCCAACCGTAGCAAAGCACGACCGCCATGATAAGACGTTGGAGCCGCTGCATGACCATTTCCTCGCCGTCTGATTTAACGTTGCCTCTCCTCTGTGCCACAACGCGAGTTCGCAGCTCAAGGATCGATCATTGGGCCACCTGGGGAAGCACCTCCTCTTCCCGATGACTTACCACACCCTGAAGATGGATGACGATACCGTCCACGTTGCCGTCATCGATGGTTATCTCCTGCTCTCCCTGGTAACGCCGGTCGGGTTCGAAGCTCTCGGCCGCGCCCAGGTAATAGCGGCCGGGGGGAAGATAGATGGTAAAGCGACCGTCGTTATCGGTCCAAGCGGAAAAAAAGTCGGGCATGGAGGCCGGATGTCGATGCCGATTGGCAAAGGCAAAAGTACCCGGCAGGACCTCTTCCTTTTCGTTTTTGATCACACCGGTCACCCGCCACAGGTCCTTCCGTTTCTTAGTCTTGGTGCGAATGGTATCCAGCAGATCCATCACCGTGAAGGTGAGGTCCACCCGATCGCCGGGCTTGAGATCGAGGATCACGGGATCGCCGGAAAACTTGTCTTCGATGAGCAGCGGCCCCATGTCGAACTCGCGGTTTTTCTTCAGCCGGGCCACGGCCCAGTAGCGTCCGGGGGGCACCTCTTTCTCGCAGGTCCCGTCCCGACCAGTGACCGGCGATACCAAGTCCACCGCTCGCTTGGTGTCCTCGCTGTCGTAAAAGAAGATATAGGCTCCAGCCACCGGCTTGCCATCCACATCGAGCACCGTGCTCTTGACCAGGGCGAATTCGCTCCCCCACACCACCGATGATGGCAGCAGGGCGATCCATAGAAGCATCACAAGAACATTTCTGACCATGGCCAGTTTCCTATTGATGTAATCGACAAGTTTCGCGATCCGAGGTTCCACCGAAAGCCGGTCGATGCGCCGCCTGCGACCGTTTCGCCTCATCGGGCTGCGGGCGGCTCGTTTTTCAACGGTCTTACTGCCAAACAGGAACAGCGATGGCGAACGGTTCGGTGGCGACCGGTTCGAAATCAACGAATCCGACCCCCGGTTCCAAACGCTCATCGAACAGCTTCACCGTTGGATCCCCATTCCCCCACCAGTTGTTCCGGGCATCGATATTGCCGCCGGTATTGAAATCGCCCATCCTGATGTTGTAATGGCGGTTATCGACGATGTTGTTGCCATTGACGTGCATACCGCCACGCTGTTCCGCCCGTACCAGAATGCCGATGCCATTGTTGCGGATACTGCACCCCCGTACCGTGCCACGGGCGAGATAACAGACGATGCCGTAATCGTTGCCTTCGAATCGGCTGTCTTCCACCAGCACCGGTCCGCCCCGAAAACGGAAGCCGCTCTCGTTGTCGCGGAATCGACATCCCCTGATCTCCACGTGAGAGAAATGACTGTGCACGGCCATGCTGGCATTCTCGAAATCACAATACCGGTAGACCGCCTTGGACATCTCGGTGGTCATTTGGTTCCAGTACACACCGTTTACGTCCTCGGCCGCGGTGAACACGATGCGTTTCTCCGGCATGCCGACGGCCTCGAGGACGCCCTCCAACCAGAGCAGACCATCACGACTCATCCGAACGGTCGTACCCGGCCGGATGGTCAGCTTGCTTCTGGGGCGGCTCTTGACCCGGGGCGGCAGCAGGATCACCCCCTCCCAGACGGTATCGACGAGCACGTCGGGTCGGGGCCATGTGAAGGGAACCGGCGCCGGCAGCACCGGCTCGTACTGCACCTGACCCCGGGTCGGCTCGTCCCGCCGGTCGTAGATCACCCGACCGAGATCCGCTCCGCCCCAGTAGTTCTCCCGCGCGTCGATGTCCATCGTCCCTTCAAGCCCCAGGTCGTACTCCCGGTTCCCGAGCAGGTTGTTACGCCGGATCTGGCCGTCGAACGACTGGATGCCGATACCCCTGCCCCCGTTGTTCGCTATCTGATTGTGGATGATCGTCGCCCGGGCCCGCAGCAGGCTGATACCGTTGGTGCCGTTCCCCTGGATGAAGTTCCCCTCCACCCGCACGTTGTCCGTCCCCTTGAGGATAATACCCCGCTCCGCGTTGCCCGACACCACGTTGCCCGTGCATTCACCGTAATTGGCATACGCAACCAGAACCCCGTCTCGGTTACCGATGATCGCGTTGCCGCTCACCTCCACTGCACCCTCGCGCACCCGTAACCCGTCACCCAGGTTCCCCGCGATCACGTTGTCCTCCACCAGGCCGGTCACCCGGAAGATGTTCGGTCCACTCAGGTTGTCGTACACCCGGTTACCCCGGAACACCAGCTCCGAATCCCGGGCCCGCAGCGCGTTCTTGTTCCCGTGGATGTAGCTCTCCTCGATGGTCACCAGCGATTCCTGGAACTGCAGACCACGGTAGTTGTTCCGCACCTCCACGTGGCTCACCAGCACGTTGGAAAAATGGAAATGCAGGCCACGGTATGCATCCTCGATGATGCAGTATTCCAACAGATTCTGGAACCCGTCCGAAACGTAGATGTTGATGGCGTCCCAGTCCCCCATCCGACGATCCTTCGCCGCCGACCGGAAAACTATGGGGCGATCCTTGGTCCCCTTCGCCACCAGCATCCCCATCACCAACAGCCCGTTCTCGCCAATGCCGTCTCCGTTGCTGTCCGCACGGGTGAACTCCACCACCGTTCCCGGCATGATGATCAACCGGCTCTTCGCCGGCACCCGGATCACGCCGTTCACCACCACATGGTCCTTCCACACCACCGTACCCAACAGCGATTCGCTCTGGTACGGCGAGGTCAACTTCGACACCTCCACCTCGGGCACCGGCGCCGACGGCCGATACCCCTCTCCCTTCCATTCCAAACGGTCCTGCTGATGGTTCCCTCGGGGAGCACTGTTTTCCAGATCCACCCTGCCGCCCTCGGTCACGACGATCCCGTACTCGTTGTCCGTGATCTCCGTATCGAAGACGCGAGCCTCTGCACCGCTTCCCAATACACTCAGTCCGGTCCGGTTTGCCACCAACCGGCTCCGCCGTACCGCAGCGCTGCCATCCCAGACCACCACGCCGGACTCCGCCTGACTGACCGTACAGTACGCCAACCGCACCCGACCGCCGTCAACGTTGATCCCGGCCCACTGACCTGCTCCATCCTGCTGCTCGCCCTCGTACCGAAAACGAATGGGCGCGCCTTCTTCTCCCAACGCCCGCAATTCACCCCGCACCGTAATCTCGGTCAGGGACGAGAGATACTCCGGCTGGGTCTTGGTGGACTCGCTGGCAAGAACGGTCACCTCGGTACCCGGCGCAATGGTGAGAACCGCTCCCGGCAACACCAGAACGTCCGCCCCAACCCGCACCGAGCCCGTCCACGTCGTGTCTTCGCCGATCACCGCCGGCTCATTGATCTCCGTGGCGGCATGACCAAGACCGCAAAAGACAACCTGCACGAAAGCGAACCAGAACAATACGCTATTTAACCGGTTTCGCATCAAACCAACTCCATGTTGCCATCAATCAAATTGCCAATTCGTGGCACAAGGAAAAAGGGAAAGAGGGCGCGCCTGCCGCAGAGTACAGAGCGGAAAGGTGACCACCCAGGCACGGCAATCAGGTGACGACGCATCATCCGAAGACAAAAAAGATGAAGCCGTAAAAACTCGTAGTCAGCGCAGGTCTGACACGATAATTCAACGGGTTGCAAACCGTGAACTCGATGGAATCGTAGTTTTTACGATTCCATCAAAAAAGGCACCAGCTCGAAACCGGTGCCTTTCATGAACGACTGGTGGCACAAACGTATGGACAGAGAATCAGTCCCCCGAGGAGACGGGCCAGACGTAGGCATTGGTCTGTTTGTTGCTCCCCAGCCAGTAGCCGTAGTTCATCTGCACCCGCCAGGCGTGCTCCAGATGGTTGGCTCGGGTGGTGGAGGACCAGTAGTTGTAGCCGACCACATTCTCGAAGCCTTGCTCGTTCAGCCAAGCAGCCGAGTCGGGCTGCTCCTTGTTGGGCAACAGGCCCAACTCGACGATGGTCGGCAGCCGCCAGTTGGTGAGGCCGCACAACCCGCCGTTCTCGTTCAGTTCCTGCACCCACTTGAGAGCATCGGCCCACGGCATGGGATGGCCCGGCAGATTAGCATTCTTGGCCCAAATGAGTCCAGTGAGATTATCGGTCACGCAGTCCCCTTCCACGGTAAACCGCGGTTCGGGCCACGGTGTGCCGACCTGGGTCTCACCGTCCATTCCCGTCCCTTCGCAAGGGATCGGTTTTCCCAGGGTATCCCAACAGGACTTCTGCCCGGTCGCCGGCAAGTCGATAACCCCGCCGCCGGCCCAGGCGAGAGTCGCCGCTGCCAGTGTCCCCGCCACCAATGCCATGGAAAGCATGCCTGCTTTTTTCATGTCCGTCACCTCGTTGGTAAAAACTCTTTTCTCGTAAGTATAGCTTTTCCGATATTGGTTGACAACTTTTAATCAGCAGCCGCTCAAGAGAGGACTTCCTGAACAGCCCCCGACTCTTCGCCTACTGAATCTTCACCACCATTTCCGGCTTACCCAGCGTGGTGCCGCCAGAATCCTTCCACCGGATCTTCAGGCCCACGTACTCGCCGGAGGAACCATAGCCCGCAGGCATGGTGAACGACATCCGATAGGTCTTGGTGCCAGCCTTGCTCACCGAAATATTCGGGTTGGTCTTACCGTTGACGAAGTCACCCACATCCACCTTGGATTGACCGGCGTCCGGCGTGCCGTCGGTAAAGGCGGCGGAGTAGGCCTCGACATAGACCGTCTGTCCAACCGCGAAAGTGGTCGATTCCGTCGTGTACGAAGAATCCGAGTAGGTCTTGATGTACTCACCGCCGCCCACGACGAAATCCAGCCCGGCGATCTTGCAGGTGTTGTTGCCGTCGTCCACCTGGGCCTCGATGCTGTAGACACCGGGCGCGTTGACGGAGAACGACTGCCGGTAGGTGTACGGCGACGAGGTCGAGGTCTGTTTGAAGGTGGTGTCCACCGGACGGTTGCCATAGGCGTCATTTACCCGTAGCTGATTCTTGTTACTGGCATCCTTAACCGTTGTACTCGTCACCTCCACGTAGTAGGTGGTGCCGGTGCTGAGCACCGTGTTCTTCACGTCGATCGGGTTGGAGTAGCCCGCATCGCTGTACAGGGTGATGGTCTGACCGGAGTTGGAGTAGCTGGTATCGCCACTCGGCGCCGGATCGACCGTGATGTTCACGTCGGCGGTATCGGAGCCGCCGGTGGCCGTGGCCTTCACCCGCACTACGCAGCTACCCACGTCTCCCGCACCCGGCGTACCGGAAATGGTGCCGTCGGCGGCCACCGAAGTCCAGGTACAGGTGGTACCAGCACCGTTATCCGAATAGGTGATCGGATCACCTTCCGGATCGGTGGCATCCTGAGCCACCGTGGTGGAGTACGCTTGGCCCTCGGTCGCATTCGGCGCAGTGTAGCTGGCACTGCCGAAGGCCGGCGGCTGGTTGACGGTCACGGTCAGGTTGACCGTGGCCGTAGACGGACCACCCGTGGAGCCCTGGATGGTGTAGGTGAAGCTGGTATTGCCCGCACCGGCTCCGGTGTAGTCGATGCTCGAGCCACCGCCGGCGATGGCCACCGAACCGAGGGACGGCTGGGTGACGCTGATGATGCTGATCGCCGTTCCGGAGTCGTTGGCCAAGACATCCAGATTGGTGACTCCGGAGGCAGCAGCGCTGAGGTTGTCATCCACGGCGGTGGCCGGGGTCGGCACCGAGGTATCGGTAATGGTCTTGGTAGCGTTCACACCCAGACTGCTGGTGGTATGCACCTCCACATCGGGCACCGGCAACGAGGCCAACGGAGCGCTGAAGGTCCAGCTCCCCTCCACCACCTCGGTCATGTCGCCCAAGTTGTTGCCGTCGTACCACACCGACAGCGTCTCATTGGGCGCCGTGTTGGTCGCCTCCACTGTCAGGGTGGAACCGTCCCACTCGGCCAGGGTGATGGTCACGTCATCCGGCAGAGCGGGATATGGAATATTCGGCATGTAGGGCACGTTTTTGAAGTTGGTGCCCAGGTTGGTGCCGAACCGGGTGTGCGGCACCGTGGCAATGGTCAGGTCGTAGCCGGAGAGCGGCACCATGTCGGTTCCGAAATTACCGCCGCACTTGCCGGCCTCCTGGCACGGATCGAAGCCGTTGGCAAAGGTCACGCCTCCCTTGTGGAACAGGACATCCACCGTAGTATTCAAGGCGCTGTTGGTGGCGTTGCGGTTGTTGTACGGATTGCCGTCATAGAGCCGCTCGTTGTCGGAATAACCGTTCTTGGAACTCCGGGCCCGCATGTTGGCCGCGAACCGGCGGAAGTGCTTGTGGCCCGGATGCTCGTTCATGAACACCCGCGGCAGGGCATCGCCGTTGTTGTTCTCATCGGCCACCAGCACCGACCCGCCGCCGATGATCGTCCGGTTGGTGCCGACCGTCTTGCCACTGCTGTCCCTATAGGCGATGTGCTCAAGGGAGAGATCGCCCGGGAAGCCGTGGAACGGCGCGATCACTGGGGCCGCCGGATAGTTCGGGTTGTTGCCCGAATGGCAATCGAAGCAGGCCCGGAAATCGTAGATGGCGATGGGGCTGCTGCCGTTGATCCGGTGCGAGGCCAGGTAACCGTTGCCGTCGGTCGTGGTGGAACCAACGGTGGCGTTGGCGTTCACCAAGCTCGTCGGCTCCGAACCGGTGATCTTGGAGAGCCGCAGGCTGACGATGGCCACGCCGTTGGCGTTCCCGTCCACGTGGCAGACCACGCAGGCCAGCTGCCGGATGTTAGCGACCGTCGGCCCAACCTCGCTGGTCGTGTGGCAGGTATCGCATAGACCGGCCTGGGCCCGCACACCGTCATGATGGATGGCCGGACGCGGATAGGAGGCCGGATCGTGGCAGGTCAGGCAGGATACCGAGCTCCAGGTGCCGGCCGCCGCCGTGCCGTTGGCCAGGGTGGCGTCGCCGTCCACGCCGTTGGCCGGATCGCCTTGTTTCTCGGTATCCCGGCTCGGGGTACCGTTATGACAGATCGAGCAGTCGTTGTGATGGATATCCACCACCACATTGGCGCCGGTATGACAGGTGGTACAGACCGCGTCCTTACCGAAGTCGGCACCGTGGCCACCGTGGGTGTTGGGCGTTAGCTTCGGCGTATGGCAGGTGGTACAGGTCACGCCGGTGCCAGACAGAATAGTGGATTCCACCGTGGTCTGCGGCGGCGTTCCCTTGCCGTCGTCCACGTACTGATGACACGTGTCACACGTCCCCAGGTGCTCGGTCAGGATAGCGTTCCAGTTGCCGAGCGCGGCGCCGGCGTCGTCGTGACAGGAAGCACACGGCGTTCCCGGAGCATCCTGGGCCAGATCGACGCCGCTGTCGAAGGCGACATCGTGCACATGGCTGTGACCGGCAAAGTAGGTGGTGTGGCACTCGGTACAGGCATGCGGCAGGTTGCCCCAGGTGGCGTTGGCCGCCGAACCAATGAGGGTGGCGCCGCCGACTCCTCCCTGGTGGCAGAAGCCGCAGTTGTTCGAGTGCACCCCGGCGATGATCTCACCCTGCGGCGCGGCGTTGGAGTTGCCGCCGATACCGTGGCAGGACTCACACAAGGGCTCCCAGGTAAAGGTGCCGTCACCTTCTGTATGGCCTCCGTGGGTGTTCGGAGCCGCCTTGTCGGCATGACAGGTCAGGCAGTGGATCGGCGCTACACCGTTGGCAATGACATCCTGGATATCGGTGTAGGCCGAATCCACATTGACGTTCCGGGTGGAATCGTGACAGGTCACGCAGGCCCCCACGCCGTCCTTGGTGCCGTCCGTGTCATGCTCGACGAGGATGTCCGCAAAACTCGCCAAGCTGTTGCCGCTGTCGTTATGACAGTCGGAACAGGGCTGCGAGGTATCCTGCCCGAGATCGGACGGGTCAAGGGCCACGATGTGATTGTCCTTATGCTTGTGGGCTTCGAAGTAACCGTAGGAACCGTGACAGTTCATACAGTCACCGGCCCCGAAGCTGGCATCGCCAAACGGCGGTGCCGACTGGCCGATCCGCAGGACACCGGTGGTCGGTGTATGACAATCGGCGCACTGACCGTTATGGGCCACCGAATCGTTGATGGTATCCGCCGGGTTATGACAGCCCGCGCAGTTGGTAGTCGGCGTCGCGCCCGTGGTGGCCGTCACATGGCCCTTGGCCACATGGTCCACCGGCGAGGTGTGGTTGAAGAAATCGGCCGCCCGGCTGGGATGGCAGTCGGCACAGGCCGACGGCGTCCCCTTGGTGTGGCCGGAGGCATCGCCCACCGTGCCGGCGCGCAGCGTACCATCCGCCACGATATCGGTATGACAGGAGGTACAGGATGCGTGGACCACAGTGGGAATATCGCCCGTATGACAGCTCTGGCAGCTCGCAGTACCAGCCACATTGGCATGGGTCGGCGTCAGGTGGTTCTGGAAGTCGGCCGCCCGATTCGGATGGCAAACCGAACACGATGAGCTACCGCCCAGCGTGTGCCTGGTCGCATCACCATAACCGTTGGCGCCGGCCTTCAGATTGAAGCTGCTGTCATGGCAGTTGGAGCAGCCGTTGGCCGCGTGCACCACGCTCTGCACGTCACCCGTATGGCAGCTCACGCACTGGCTGTCCGTAGTCAGCAGGAAGGTGGAATGATCCGGCATCACATCCGTCGGGTGGACCGCTGGATCAACCGTATGACAATCGGTACAGACCACGGTCGCCAGATTCAGGTTGTACGGATCGACGCCGGATACCGGGCTGCCGTGACACCACGTACAGCTCACCGCCTTGGTGTAGTGGAAGTCGGCCAGATTACCGTTCACGTGACAATCGGAGCACGGCGTACCGTCGTTCAACGTGGCGTTGGGCACCGCGTTGTAGTTGGCGTGGTTGGCCGCAGGATCGCCACCGCCGTCGCCGCAGGTCGGGCAGGTACGATTGTCAACGTTCACAGTCGCGGAACCGCCCTCCGAAGAGGTCACCGTCACCGAAGCGGTGTAGGCCACGTCGGTGACGATCCACTCGTAATGGTTCCCGACCACGGCCCCGAGCGTGCCGGCGTAAACCAGGTTCGGGTTGTTCCGGCTGCTGGTCGTCGCCCGGATCACCAGATCACCGACTCCCGGAGTCGTGGTGCTTTCCGTCCAGATGGCCTGGGTGATCACCACCGTGTCGCTGGAGGTCGGGACACTGATGTTCGGCATGTAGGGCACGTTTTTGAAGTTGGTGCCCAGGTTGGTGCCGAACCGGGTGTGCGGCACCGTGGCAATGGTCAGGTCGTAGCCGGAGAGCGGCACCATGTCGGTTCCGAAATTACCGCCGCACTTGCCGGCCTCCTGGCACGGATCGAAGCCGTTGGCAAAGGTCACGCCTCCCTTGTGGAACAGGACATCCACCGTAGTATTCAAGGCGCTGTTGGTGGCGTTGCGGTTGTTGTACGGATTGCCGTCATAGAGCCGCTCGTTGTCGGAATAACCGTTCTTGGAACTCCGGGCCCGCATGTTGGCCGCGAACCGGCGGAAGTGCTTGTGGCCCGGATGCTCGTTCATGAACACCCGCGGCAGGGCATCGCCGTTGTTGTTCTCATCGGCCACCAGCACCGACCCGCCGCCGATGATCGTCCGGTTGGTGCCGACCGTCTTGCCACTGCTGTCCCTATAGGCGATGTGCTCAAGGGAGAGATCGCCCGGGAAGCCGTGGAACGGCGCGATCACTGGGGCCGCCGGATAGTTCGGGTTGTTGCCCGAATGGCAATCGAAGCAGGCCCGGAAATCGTAGATGGCGATGGGGCTGCTGCCGTTGATCCGGTGCGAGGCCAGGTAACCGTTGCCGTCGGTCGTGGTGGAACCAACGGTGGCGTTGGCGTTCACCAAGCTCGTCGGCTCCGAACCGGTGATCTTGGAGAGCCGCAGGCTGACGATGGCAACACCGTTGGCATTAGCGTCCACGTGACAGACCACGCAGGCCAGCTGCCGGATATTGGCCACCGTGGGCCCAACCTGGCTGTTGTCGTGACACGTCTCGCACAGGCCAGCCTGGGCCTTGGCAGAGGCGTGATGCGCGGCACCGGCACCAGAATGGCAGTCCAGACATCCGACATTGCCGCCGTTCGCGTTGGCGATGACGTTCTGCACCGTCGGATCGCTGGAGCCGTGGCAGGTAGCGCAGGTATCACGATGCGTGGCCACGATCTCGCTGAAGGTCCCCACCGTATGACAGCCGGCACAGGAGGCACCGTTCACGGTGATATCGTGTGCAGGCGCACCGGCGTAGGTGTGGACATACTGCTCACCATGACAGTCACCGCAGTTGCCCCCGCCCGCCGCAATGGTGGCGGAGACGTTGGGATCCGTGCTGCCGTGGCAGGTATCGCAGCTGTTCGAGCCGCTCACCGCGCCCGGAATATGGATACCGTTGATCACATCCAGGTCGGAGTGGCAGACCACGCAGTTGTTGATGCCCTGAATGTTGTGGCGCCGGTTACCATGCGGGAAGACGTGGGCGTACGGCGTCAAGGTCGGATTCACGCCGTCGTTGTACTCATGACAATCGGTACAGTAGACCGCACCGCCCGGACGGCTCGCATAGACACCGGTACCATTAATGGCGTCGGAGATCAGGCCGTTGAACTCCGGATTGTTGTGGCAGATCTCGCAGGCCCAGGTCCGGCCGCCGGCCTTGGCGTCGGTCATATGGATGGCCTCGGCGTCGGCCGAGCCGTTGGCCCGGGTAGAATGGCAAGCGCCACATGTGGAGGTGTCGACGCCAGGCAGAGCCGGATCGCCGAAGGTGATCTTGCTGTGCGAGGTGCCGGCCTCGAAGACGTCGTGGGTATAGCCGCTGCCGTGACAGGTCACACAGTCACCGCCCCGGACAATGGCCACCGCGTTCGGCGGCACCGGGTTGCGCAGGGTCGGCGGTCCGCTGGAGGCGTCGTGACAGTTATTGCAATCGCCCTTGTGGATATCATTCACCACCGCCTTGGGCGCGCTCGGATCGTTGTCGTGACAGACCGTACAGGCCGCCGCCTTCTGAGCGATGACATCCGGCTGCGGATGGCCGCCGTGACCGGCCGGCGCCGTCTTGGGCGTATGGCAGGTCAGGCAATGCACCGCCGTGCCGGTGGCAATGGTGTTCTGCACCGTGGAAAGCGGCGGCGTTCCCTGACCATCCGCATCGGTATAGGCATGGCAGGTATCGCAGCTAGAGAGATGTTCCACGTAAATATCGTTCCAGGTAGCCAACGAACCGCCATTGTCATTATGGCAGTTGGCGCACGGAGTGGACGACGGCTGACCGAGATCAAGGGCTGCATCAAACCGCACGTCGTGCACGTGGCTGTGGTTCGGGAAGTACGCTCCGTGGCAGTCCACACACTCGTTCGGTGCCGTGTTGCCCGCAGCCGAGCCCACCAGCGTGCCGTCGCTGCCGTGACAGGTCGCACAGGCGTCGTGCACCTTGTCATTGGCCGGATCCACCACCATGCCGCTGGCAAGACCCTGCGTGCCGTCGTGACACGCCGCGCAGTCCGCCGACAGGCTCACCGCTCCCGAGTGATCCACACCCGCGTGCTTGCTCGCAAAGTCGCCGTGACAGTCGTTACAGCTGTTCGGGCTCGTGTTGCCAGCCGCACTGCCAACCAGGGCACCCGTAGTGCCGTGGCAGGTCGTACAGGCGTCGTGCACCATGTTGTCCGTCGCGCTCACCGGCATGCCCGTCGTCGTTCCGGCCGTACCGGTATGACAACCGGAGCAGTCCGTCGCCAAGCTCGCAGCCTGGCTGTGATCCACCGCCGTATGCACACCGCTGCCGAAACCGCCGTGACAAGTCACGCACTCGTTCGGATCGGTGTTGCCCGCCGCGATGGAAACCAAGGCGCCCGTGCTGCCGTGACAGGTCGCGCAGCTGTCGTGCACCTTGTTGTTTGCCGCGTCGACCGGCATGCCCGTCGTCGTTCCCTGCGTGCCGTCGTGGCAGGCAGAGCACGAGGTGGACAGGCTCGCCTTCGTGGAATGGTCTACCGCCGCATGCTTGCTCGCGAAGTCGCCGTGACAGTCGTTACAGCTGTTCGGGCTCGTGTTGCCCGCCGCGCTGCCAACCAAAGCCCCCGTGGTACCGTGGCAGGTCGCGCAGGCGTCATGCACCATGTTGTCCGTCGCGCTCACCGGCATGCCCGTCGTCGTTCCGGCCGTACCGGTATGACAACCGGAGCAGTCCGTCGCCAGCGACGCCGCTGCACTATGATCCACCCCAGCATGCTTCGCCTCGAAGCTGCCGTGGCAGGTCTCGCAGGTGTTCGGGTTGCCGAAGCCCGCATCGTTCAGGCCGTGGCCGGCCGCGCTGCCCTTCAGCGAGTTGTCGCTCGCGTTGTGGCAAGTCGAGCAGCCGTTGTGCACCTTCGGATCGTTCGGGTTGGTGAATTGGTTCGCCGGATCCACGTGACAGCCAGAACACGCCGTCGCCATAGTCACCAGACCCTGACCAACGTGATCCACGCCGTGCTGCACGTCTGGAACCTTCGGCGTATGACACGTCGCACAGGTCACGTTCGTGCCCGTCGCAATGGTGTTCTGCACCGTGCTCAGCGGCGGCGTTCCCTTGCCGTCCGCATCCGCATAGCCGTGGCAGGTGTTACAGTCGGAGAAGTGCTCCGTCAGAATCGCACTCCACGTCGCAAGACCGGCACCAGCGTCGTTGTGACAGGTGGCGCAACCCTGCTGGCTCGGCTGCGAGGTGTCCGTCGCCGGGTTGTACGCAACGTCGTGCACGTGGCTGTGGTTCGGGAAGTACGCTCCGTGGCAGTCCACACACT
>CAYRGZ010000018.1:0-3078 GCA_964423785.1 uncultured Desulfobulbia bacterium | reverse complement strand
ATGCCCGTCGTCGTTCCGGCCGTACCGGTATGACAACCGGAGCAGTCCGTCGCCAGCGACGCCGCTGCACTATGATCCACCCCAGCATGCTTCGTCTCGAAGCTGCCGTGGCAGGTCTCGCAGGTGTTGGGCGACGCTATGGTTGCGCCCTCATGTCCCTGGGCAATAGAGACAAGGTCACCATTGGAGGCGTGGCAGCTGGCACAGGCATTGTGCAATTTCGGATCCGCAGCGGAGACCGGCACCCCCGTTTGGATCCCCTGCGCACCATCGTGACAGGCGGAACAGGCGGTCGCCAGCCCCACCCGGTAGGTATGGTCAATATTCACATGCTGATCGAAATAGGCCTGATGACAGGTCGTACACTCAATGGCGGTACCGGCTGCCCGAGCAGCCGCCGCATTGGAGTCGATCAGGCTGCCGTCCCCATTATGGCAGACCGTACAGGCATCATGTTTCTTGTTGTTGGCACCGTCGGTGAACAGGGGATAGCTCAGGGTTTCGGCATGACAGTTGGCACAATCGCTGCTCAGAGTTATGAAACCCTTGGCTTGGTGATCCACGTCATGACTGTACCAATCGGCCGCGATGGCGGAGTGACAGGTGGCGCAAGTATTCGGATTGCCGAACCCGGCGTCGGCACGGCCGTGGCCCTCGGCCGAGGAACCGGACTTCAAGGTATAGTCGCCGGCCGTCGGATCGACGTGGCAGGTCGTGCAGCCCGGATGCAGGGTATCGGTGTAGAAGCTGGAGGTGCCGATACCGCTGGGATCGTGGCAGGTATTACAGGAAGCGTAAGCGGTGATCACCCCCATAGCCACGTGGTCGGCGTGACCAGCGGTCTTGGTGGCGTGGCAATCGAGGCAGCCGATCTGGGCGCCAGCCTGGCCCTGGGCGATGACGTCGGCAACCGTTTCGGTGGGATTGGCCGGATCGTTGGTCAGCCGGCTCGACTGGTGACAGGTAGCACAGGGACCGGTGCCATTGGTGGCCACGTCGTGCAGGCTCCGGATATCGGTCCAGGAATCCAGGGCCGTTCCGGAGGTGTCGCTATCGACATTATGACAGTTGTTACACGGAGTATTGTTGGAGAGATCGGTGGAGCGCAAGGCCACGTTCAGATGGTTGTTGCCATAGGTATGACCATCGAAATAGGCGGCATGGCAGTCCTTGCAGGTCCCGCCGGCGCCGCCGTTGACCGTGGCGTCCCCCCACCCGTTGGCGCCGACGATTCGGGCACCGGTGTTCTGGTCGTGACAGTGCCAGCAATTGTTGTTGTGGACACCGAGCGGATCGCCAGCCGCGTGACAGGTGACGCACTCGGACGAATCCTTGACATTCTGAGCCGCCAAGGTGTGGTGGGTATGGCCCTGGAAGTAGTTGCCGTGACAGGTAACACACTCGCCCCGGGCGATCTGAGTGACATATTGCCGCTGGGACGCGGCGGCCAAGGCCGGCGGGGTCGTATGGCACTTGGCACAGTCGTTGGCATGGATGACCGACCGCACCTCGTCGGCGGCCGGAGCGGTACCGGCCACGTGGCAGTTCAGGCACAAGCTCGTCCGGGTTATGTACCCGTTGGTTTCGTGCTGGGGCACGGTCTGCTTGAACCCTTCATTGGTATGATGACAGACCGTGCACCGCTCGCCGGTATGGTGATCCGTGCTGTTGACGCTCACCGTGCCGTCGGCCCGCCAGTTGTTGGTCACCGTATGGCAGACCTGACAGATACCGTCCGGCGTAGTGGTATTGGTGAAGCCACCGTAGGGGGTGAAAAACTTGACTGTGCCGAGACCGCTTCCCTGGGTCTCCGGCAACTGGACCTGGGACCGGACCAGCTGGCCGTAAATGAGGGCAAAGGTGTTCCCCTGGTTCACCTGCGTAAGGTCACCGGCCACAGTAATGGAGGAGGTGTCGGCGGCGACGACCTCAAAGGTCTCGTAGGGGTTGTCGGCGTCGGCAACGAAGATAAGGCCGCGCCCCGGCCCGGTCTTCTGAGACCATGTGGCGGGATCCGACCAGTTGGGATCACTGGAGAAAAGCGTGTAGCTGACCGTCGAGGTGGGAGGGGTGGTTGACGTATCGAGAGAAGTAACGTTGTAGGAACCGGTGACGAGATAGAGCTGGGAGGTGTCGGAGAGGTAATAGTTCAGCTGGGCCTGGAAATGGGGATCGTGACAGTCGACACAGTTGGTGGTCCAATCCGGGATCCGCCCCTGCAACGACTGGCTGGAGTGGAGGTTCTTGCCCGGTGCATTGGGATAGCTAGGATTAGGATTGGCCGCGTCGTGACACCGCAGACAGATGAAGTTCTTGATGTTGTCGTCCGGGTTCTGGGAATCCGGAACATACCCTGGCCACGCGTCAAAGGGATACTCGTGGCAACTCTTACAGGTCAGGTTGTTCTCCTCGTTGTGCGGTGCGTTCAAGAAGGACGCCTGCAACAGCGTCGAGGAGAACATTGCCCCGGCAACCAATGCTCCAGCAATCCATCCAGCCTTTCTCATTCTCCCTCTCCAGTACTTTAATACGGTTCCCTAATACGGTTCCCTACTCACCGTTTCCGTTGCGTGGCCGGTTTCAGCACCCCACGGGGCACCGCCGCACAGGCAGAACCGCCGTGCATCCATTCCCGTCAACGGACCAATCCGGCCACATATCCCATCACATTGTTTTTACAGAAAAAATAACTCTTTTTGCGCATCTGACCGTCAAGGACGGGCCTTTGCAAATGCATTTTTCAGGCCAGCCAAGACTGCCACAATGGAAACAACCTGATCCTGACAAGTTAGAAAGCTTTCCCGCCCACCGAGGCGCCGCCGTTTCCGGCCGAAGGCGAGCATTTCCCCACCTCGTGGGGGCAAATACCCCAACACTGAATGAACCGCTATTCAGCCATCGGCAGGACAGCTCCCTCCCCACGGGCTGTAACCAGCCCCTCGGCACGTTTGCATTCATTATAGCAAATCAGTCGACGAGCCCAGAAACAAAACCCTCGAGACTTCCCCTTCTGGCAACCGCCCTAGCAGCCCGTTGAAAAACGGGCTGTGTGCGGCACATGGACGTGCCGCCGAATTC
>CAYRGZ010000017.1:0-26825 GCA_964423785.1 uncultured Desulfobulbia bacterium | reverse complement strand
CGTCATCGGCCCGCTTGCGTAGCTTCCAGTACGCGGCGCGGGCCTCTTCCTAGCATCTGCCGCACCCTGCAACCGCTTACCCCTATATCAACCGACACCGCCTTCGGCGTTTGTCGGGACACTCGTGACTCGTTACCAGACCCCACGCCCATGGACGACTTTCTGCGCCGACTCTCCCTCGACCGCCCGGTCCGGGTGACCGGTCTGCGGGGCGGCTCCATCGCCCTGTTCGCCGCCCGGCTGCTGGAAATCATGCGCCGGCCGGTACTGCTCGTCACCGCCGGCGAGGAGGAGACCGAACCGCTCGCCGGCGACCTCGGTCTCTTTTCCGACCGGCAGGTGTTGACCATGCCGGCCTACGACATTCCGCCGTACACGCCGCTGTCGCCCGATCCGACCACCATTGCCGATCGGATCGCCACCCTGCACCGGCTCGCCACCGATCCCGGCCCCTGGTTCTGCGTCGTGGCCGCCGAGGTGCTCTTGCGCCGTCTGCCGCCGGTGGCCGGCATCGATCAGCACGCCGAACTGGTCATCGCCGGCGAGGAAATCGGCCGGGAGGAGCTGTGCCGCAACCTGGAACGGGCCGGCTACGAGCCGGTGGCCATGGTCCAGAACGTCGGCGAGTATTCCGTGCGGGGCGGCATCGTCGATTGCTTCGCCCCCGGCTTCGACCACCCGGTGCGCCTCGATTTCTTCGGCGACACGGTGGAATCGATCCGGTTCTTCGATCCCATCACCCAGCGGTCCTTCAAAGAGACGGACGAGGTGGTCCTGCTGCCGGCCCGCGACATCCTGCTGCCGCCGGCAGGCAGCGCGGCCCTGGACCGGCTCATCGACCGGCTGCGGCATGCTTGTCAGTTGCCGGAACAATCTCTGGACCAGTTGGCCGCCGGCCGACCCTTTCCCGGCATCGAGTTCTACCTGCCGCTGATAACCGAACAAACGACCACCGTCTTCGACGTCCTGCCGGCCGACACGATCCTGCTCGTCACCGACGAACCGGCCGTGCAACAGGCCGCCGCCCTGGCCTGGGAGCGGATCGAGGCCAATTACCACGAGGTGCAGGCGACCGGCCGCACGGTACCCGAACCGGACAGTCTTTTTCTTGCGCCCGCCGCCATCACCGAGGCGATCGAACGGCGGCCGGCGGTGGTGGTATCGCCGTTCAGCGACGATCCCGACGCCGAGATCCACGAATGCCTCACCCGCAACCACCGGTTGTTGCAGCAGGAACTGGAACTGGAACGACGCCAGTCCGGCCTCATCGCCCGGCTGGTGGCCCGCATCCAACAGTGGCTGGCCGAGGGCGACAGGGTGGTGTTCGCCTGCCGCAACCTGCGCCGCGCCCGCCAGATGGCCGAACTGTTCGCCAACCACGGCATCGGGGTCGATATCCGCGAGGGCATCTACCAGACACCGCCGGGGGCTGGCACCCTGGTTATCCATCCCCTGCCCCTCTCGGAAGGCTTCGACCTGCCCGCCGAACGGCTGCATTTTCTTTCCGAGGTACAGCTTTTCGGCGAGCGCCGCATCGGCCGCCGGACCCTGCGCCGGGCACGACCAACGGGTCCCCGCATCAACTTCGAAGAACTATCCAAGGGCGACTTCGTGGTCCATCGCCGCCACGGCATCGGTATCTACCAGGGTCTGGTGACGATGGAATTCGGCGGTGTCACCGGTGACTTTCTGGCCATCAGCTACCAAAACGATGACAAGCTCTTCGTGCCGGTGGACCGCATCGACACGGTCACCAAGTACAAGGGGATCGGCGACCTGGAACCGGCCATCGACAAGCTGGGCGGCAAGCGGTGGGAGAACACCCGCCGCAAGATCAAAGAGGCGGTCTGGAAGGTGGCCCAGGAACTGCTGCAACTCTACGCCAAGCGGCAACTGGTCCCCGGCACCGCCTTCAGCCCGCCGGACGAGTACTACCACGAACTGGAGGAGTCCTTTCCCTTCGACGAGACCGACGGCCAGCGGCGCGCCATCACCGACGTGCTCGCCGACCTCACCGCGCCGCGGCCCATGGACCGGCTGGTCTGCGGCGACGTCGGCTACGGCAAGACCGAGGTGGCGGTACGCGCCGCCTTCAAGGTGATGGAGGACGGCTACCAGGTGGCCATGCTGGTACCGACCACCGTGCTGGCCGAGCAACACCTGGTCACCTTCAGGGAACGGTTCGCCGGCCTGCCGGTATCGGTGGAGTGCCTGAACCGCTTCCGGACCACCGCCGAACAACGCCGTATCGTTGCGGCCTTGGCCGACGGTTCCCTGGACATGGTGATCGGCACCCACCGGTTGCTCTCCTCCGACGTCACCTTCCGCCGACTGGGGCTGCTCATCATCGACGAGGAACACCGCTTCGGGGTCAAGCACAAGGAAAAGATCAAGAAGTTGCGCACCCGGGTGGACGTGCTCACTCTCACCGCCACCCCCATTCCCCGCACCCTGCAGTTGTCGCTGCTCGGCATCCGGGATCTGTCGGTGATCGACACGCCGCCGGCCCGCCGGCGCGCGGTGAAGACCTTCATCGCCCGCCAGGACGACCTGGTGATCAAGGAGGCGGTGCGGCGCGAGCTGCGGCGCGGCGGTCAGGTCTTCCTGGTCCACAACCGGGTGCACTCCATCGCCGCCATGGCCGCCAAGGTGCAGAACCTCGTGCCCGAGGCCAGGGTGGCCATGGCCCACGGCCAGATGCCGCCGAAGAATCTCGAGGAGATCATGGTGCAGTTCATCCGCCGCCAGGTGGACGTGCTGGTCTGCACGACCATCATCGAGTCCGGCCTCGACATCCCCAACGCCAACACGATCATCATCACCATGGCCGACCGGTTGGGCCTGGCGGAGATCTACCAGCTTCGCGGCCGGGTGGGCCGCGGCAGCCAGCAGGCGTACGCCTATCTCCTGTTGCCGGGCATGGAGCACCTCTCGAAGAAGGCCCAGCAGCGGCTGCGGGCCCTGATGGACTACAACGAGCTCGGCGGTGGCTTCAAGCTGGCCATGAGCGACCTGCAGATCCGCGGCGGCGGCAACATCCTCGGCGAATCGCAGAGTGGGAACATCGCGGCGGTGGGCTACGATCTCTACCTGGAACTCTTACAGAAGACGATCCAGGACATGAAGGCGGGCAAGGCAACGCTGGCGGCCGAGGACTACGAACCGGAGGTGAACTTGCGCCTGCCGGCCCGCATCCCGGAAACGTATATCCCGGATAGCGATCAGCGGTACGTCGCCTACCGCAGACTCGCCACCATCGCCACCGAGGACGAGTTAGCCGACCTGCGGGGCGAACTGGAGGACCGCTACGGCCCGTTGCCGGAGGAAACCGACAATCTGCTGCGCCTTTTGGACCTAAAAATCCTCATGCGGGAACTGCTGGTGGAAAAGCTCGAACAGGGAGCGGGCGACACCCTGGTGCTCCAGTTCCATCCGGAGACGCCGGTTGCTCCGGAGAAGATCATCGCCTTCGTCCAGGAGTGTCGTGGCCGTCTGACGCCGACCGGCCGGCTGGTGGTGCCGGCCCGACCTCGCACCGCCGACCCGGTGGAGCAGGCCAAAAACCTCTTGCTGTCGCTGCAGCAGAATGCTACTTAGATGGAGATACGTCCAGCCTTTTCCATTCCCTTTCCCGAAGGATCGCCCATGAAACATTCGTTGTCTTGCCTTGTCGTCCTCCTTGCCCTCTGCTTCTTCTTTCCCGGTCGGCTCCCGGCCGAGGCGCCACCGGCCACCGAACTGGTCGACCGGGTGGTGGCGGTGGTCAACGACGATGTCATCACCCTCTCCGAGGTAGAAGAAGAGGGCCGCGATCTCTTTGCCCGTATCCTGCGCGACCGGATGATCGGCAACGTCGATCGGGCCCTGGCCGAGGCCCGGCGCCAGATCCTCGTCTCGCTCATCGACAAGAAACTTGTCGAGCAGCGGGCAAAGGAACTCGGCATCTCGGTGGACGAGGAGGAGATCGCCATGGCCATGGAACAGACCGCGGCGGCCAACAACATGACCGTGACCGAGTTCCAGGACCGGTTGGCCGCCGAGGGGATCGACGTCGCACGCTACCGGGAAGGCTTGCGCTGGCAGGTGTTGCAGTCGAAGCTGATCAGTTTCGAACTCCAGTCCCGGGTGGTGATTCCCGAAGAACGGGTGCGTCGCTACTACGAGGAACATTACACCGCCGATACCATCGGGGAAGGGTATCACCTGTTGCAGATCGGCATCCGCTGGGACGAGGAAGGCGGCCGATCCCGCGAAGAGGCCCGCCGGAAGGCAGCAGAACTGCGCCGCCGGGTGCTGGCCGGCGAATCGTTCCGGGATCTGGCCCGCCGGTATTCGGAGCTGCCCTCCCGGGAACGGGACGGCGACGTCGGCACCTTCATCCCGGACGAGATGGCTTCCTTCATGCGGGCCGCCATCCTGCCCCTGGGGGCCGGGGAGGTGAGCGAGCTGGTGGAGACCCCGGACCGGACGGTCCAGTTCTTCCAGGTACTGTCGGTGAAAAATGGGGATACCGTCCAGCCGCCGCCCCTCGACCTGGTGCGGGACGACATCGCCGCCCGCCTGCGGGACGAGGAACTGCAGCGTCAATTCGAGAACTGGGTGAAGAAGCTGCGGGAGCAGGCCTACATCACCCAGCTTCTGTGAGGGCTCATGACCACCGAACAGCGCCGCCACGTCGATCCCGACGTGCCGTCCCTGGGAACCTTTCTCGCCTCCCGACGGCTTGAACGCAACTTGTCGGTCGAAGACATCGCGGACAAGACCGGCATCCACCTCGCCGTCATCCGCGCCCTGGAAGCCGACGACCACACCAAGTTGCCGTCGCCGGTCTTCGTGCGGGGGTTCATCAAGCTCTACGCCAAGGCCCTGGATATCGACCCCGCCGAACCCCTGGCCATCTATCAGCGGGAGGCGCCCCAGGAGCAAACCGCGCTCCTCATCGGCCCGGACATCCTGAGTAACGAATCCCTGGCCGAATCACCGCTCGTGACGCGCAAAAAAATCGGCATCGGGCTAGCGATCCTTCTCCTGGTCGCCGCCACGGCCGGGCTCTTCCATGTTCTACCCAATCCGCCTTTCTTCGGCCGCTTGAAAGACGCCTCTGCGCCTTCGTCCGCTGCCGGCAACACTCCCTCGGCGCCGGCAGATGCCACCGCCGTCGAACCGGAGGCGGCCCAACCCTCGAAGACGACAGCCGCCTCCGCGGCAACGGCCATTGAGCCTCCGTATACCCTCACGGCGACCTTCACCGCCCCTACCTGGATGCGGATCACCATCGACGACGGATCGCCGCAGGAGGCCTTCTACCAGGCCGGTAGCCGGCACCAGTGGCGGGCCGAGACCCGGTTCGACCTTCTCATCGGCAACGGCGGCGGGATCAGCTTATTTCTGAACGGCAATCCGGTGACTCTGGATGCCAAGCAGGGCCAGGTGGTGAAACTGTCACTGCCCCCCATGCCGTGACCGCCTGTCTGAAAGAATTCCCATGCCCCGTTTCGTGACCAGCCCAGCCCTGGTGTTGCGGGTGCGGGACCAGGGGGAATCGGACGTCATCCTCACCCTGCTGTCACCGAAGCACGGCCGCATCACCTGCATCGCAAAAGGGGCTAAACGCAGCCGGCGGCGGTTCGTCAACAAGCTGGAACCCTACACCCTGCTCGACGCCACCTGGGCGACGAGCCGCTCCACCCTGCACCGCCTCGACCGGGCCGAACTCGTCGACGCCCATCCGGGCCTGCGAACAAACCCGCGCGGGTTCGCGGCCGCCGGCGTGCTGGCGGAGCAACTTCTCTTCTGGAGCCGGGAGGGGAATCCCGATCCCGAGACCTTCGAGCTTGCCCGCTGGGCCTTCGGCTTTCTCCAAACTCCGGACCGGCGCATCCTGCCCGTCGCGCTCCTGCGGCTGCTGGCGCTCCAGGGCTACCGGCCCCACCTCGGCCATTGTCTCGACTGCGGCCGGATCGACCGGCAGGACTCCTTCTTTGCGCCCCACCGACACGGTATCGTCTGCAGCGAGTGCCAATCGGCACCAGTCGGACCGGCAACCATCCACCTCTGCCGGGGCACGGTGAACTTCCTTACCCATGTGCTGGCAGTGCCGCTCGGCCGCCTGCACCGCCTGCACGCCACCCGGCCCTGCCTGGACGAGGCCCTGGAACTCGCCATCGGCTACGCCGCCTTTCTCCTGCAGCGGGATCTTCCCGCCTGGGCGGTGTACCGGTCGATCTCCGAAGCGAACAAGGATTGATGGAATCGCAAAAAGTGCGATTCCATCGAGTTCACGCTTCGTAACCATTTGAATTACCGTGTCAGGCCTGCACCGACTGCGAGTTTTTACGGCTTCATCAAGGATTGATGCAGCGGGGAACGGTTCATCGAAGAACGAATCTCGATCCCACCACGGGCGCACCTCATGATTCGGCGTGCAGCCGCTCCAGCACCCAGGCCATGTTGCGACCGAGATCGCGCATGGTACGAATGCCCTCCTCGTCGTCCATCACCTCGCCAGGCTGGCGGCCGATGCCGATGTTCCAGTACGAGGAACCGACGACGATCATCTGGGCGATGAGGAAGAAGTAGTTGAGAGAAGAAAAGACGTGCGAGGCGCCGGCCCGCCGCACCGCCACCACGGCGGCGCCGACCTTGCGACGCAGCATGTCGTCGTTGGCCCGGGCCACCATGCCGCAGCGTTCGATGAGGGCCTTCATGCCGGCCGACACATCGGCAAAGTAGGTGGGCGACCCCAAGAGGATAGCGTCGGCCTCGAGCATCTTGGCGATGGCGTCGTTGACCATATCCCCCTCCACGGCGCAACGACGGTTCTTGCGCTCGAAACACTTGTAGCAGGCGATACAGCCGGGTATCTTGTGGCCGGCCAGTTCGATGAGTTCGGTCTTGATACCGGCGGCACACTCGAGTTCTTCGAGAACCACACCGAGCAGTTGAGCGGTGTTGCCACCCTTGCGGGCACTGCCGGAGAAGGCTACGACTTTCATTCTCATTCCCCCTTGTGTTTCTTCATGCTCCAACGAGCGGTGAACAATCTCAAAAAAATACCTATCCCATGTCGCAGACCACCGTCAAGGAATATCTCGCCCTCCAGCGCCGTCTCGACCGGGAGATCGAACGGCTGAGCGCACGGCTCAGCCACCGTCTCACCTGCCGCCCCGGGTGCGACTCCTGCTGTACCCTGGAATCGGTCTTGCCGGTGGAGGCACAGAGCATCAGTCGCGCCGTCGCCGCCCTCCCCGCCCCGGTCCGACGCCGTCTCGGCGGACGGCCTGATCACTGCCCCCTTCTCGTGGACGGTCTCTGCGCGGTCTACGCCCACCGGCCGTTCATCTGTCGCACCCACGGCCTGCCGGTGGGCTACGCCGATCCCGACGCCGGAATCATCGAGGTCTCCGCCTGCCCGCGCAATTTTCCGCCGGACGCCCGCTTCACCGCCGATACGGTCCTGCAGATGGATCCCTTCACCGCCGAACTCCAGCGCCTCAGTCGACAGCTCACCGCCGACGGTCCGCCTAGGCGGGTACATTTGCGTGATTTGCTGTAACCCTGGATCTGTGTCGGAAAATAGTAGACTATAATCGAACGGTTGCTTTTGCGTATCTGGCGTACGCACGAACGATCACGAGGTTAACTCCCAGCAGGACGATCAAGGGGGATATCCCAGACCTTGGCAGCGTACTCGGCCACGGCCCGGTCGCTGGAAAAACGCCCCATGCGGGCCACGGTGAGAATGGATTTCTTCGTCCACGCCTCCTGGTCACGCCAGGCGACGGAGACCTCGTCCTGGACCCGCAGGTAGTCCTCGAGATCGGCCACCACCAGGTACGGATCGTCGGGCCGCAGCAGGGATTCCACCAGGGGGCGGAAGAGCTCCCGGTCCCCGCCGCTGAACAGTCCCTGGTCGATGGCGTCGATGGTCCGGCGGATCTCCGGGTTGCGCTCGCAGATCGCCAGCGGCCAGCGGTCGGGATCGCGGCGCACCTCGTCCACCGCGTCGATGTCGGCGCCGAAGACGAAGAAGTTGTCGCGGCCCACCGCCTCGCAGATCTCGATGTTGGCCCCGTCCAGGGTGCCGATGGTCAGCGCTCCGTTCAGGGCCATCTTCATGTTGCCGGTGCCCGACGCCTCGGTGCCGGCGGTGGAGATCTGCTCGGAGAGATCGGCGGCCGGAACGATGGTTTCCGCCAGGGTGACGCAGTAGTTGGCGAGAAAGACGACCTTCAGCCGGTCACGGGTGCGGTCGTCCTGGTTGACCACCGAGGCGACGCCGTTGATCAACCGGATGATGCGTTTCGCCTGCAGGTAGGAGGGAGCCGCCTTGCCGGCGAAGATGACGGTGCGCGGCGCCGGGTCGTAGGAGGAATCGGAGAGCAGCCGGTGGTAGAGCGTGATGACGTGCAGCACGTTCAGCAACTGGCGCTTGTACTCGTGGATGCGCTTGACCTGGACGTCGAAGAGGGTGGCGTGGGGATCGACCTGGAGATCGTTCCGGCAGTGGATGAGATGGGCGAGCCGTTCCTTATTGGCGAGCTTGACCTGCCGCCATCGCTCCCGAAAGGCCGCATCCTCGGCCAGCGGCTCCAGGTCGCGCAACCGGTCGAGATCGGTCTCCCAGCCGCTGCCGATGGCCTCGGTGATGAGGTCGGCCAGGGCGGGGTTGCAGCCGGCCAGCCAGCGGCGGGGCGTGACGCCGTTGGTGATGTTGATGAACCGGCCGGGAAAGAAGGCGTCGAAGTCGGGGAAGAGGCGCTCGCGCAAGAGGCGGGAGTGGAGGGCGGCGACGCCGTTGACCCGGTGACTGCCGACGATGGCGAGATGGGCCATGCGCACCCTTTTCACCGGCTCCTCCTCGATGAGGGACATGCGGCGCAATTTCTCCGTGTCGCCGGGATACTGGAGAGCGACCTGCGTCAGAAAGCGCCGGTTGATCTCGTAGATGATCTCGAGATGGCGGGGCAGCACCCGGCCGAGCATCTCCACCGGCCAGGTCTCCAAGGCCTCGGGCATCAGGGTATGGTTGGTGTACCCGAAGGTGCGCACCGTGATGTCCCACGCCCGTTCCCAGCCGAGCCCCTCCTCGTCCACCAACAGCCGCATGAGCTCCGGAATGGCGATGGCCGGGTGGGTGTCGTTGAGCTGCACCGCCACTGCGTCGGGCAGCTCGTCGAAAGGACGGCCACTCTTCCGGTACCGGCGCAGGATATCCTGGAAGGTGGCGGCGACGAAGAAGTACTGCTGCTTGAGGCGCAGTTCCTGGCCCTCACGGATGTCGTCGGAAGGATAAAGAACCTTGGAGATGGTCTCGCTGCGGACCTTTTCTTCCATCGCAGCGATATAGTCCCCCCGGTTGAAATCGGCCAGGTCGAGTTCCCGGGACGCCTTGGCGGTCCAGAGCCGAATGTTGAGCACGATATCGTTGTTGAAGCCCGGCACCAGAAGGTCGCAGGGCATGGCCATGACCTCATCGGTATCGAGCCAGCGGGTCTGGAAGCGACCGTGTTCGTCCGTATAATGCTCGACCCGACCGTAGAAGCGGACCGGCAAAAACACCTGCTGCCGCTCGATCTCCCACGGGGTACCGAACCGAAGCCAGTTGTCCGGCTGCTCCACCTGGAAGCCGTCGATGAGTTTCTGGTAAAAAAGTCCGTACTCGTAGCGGATGCCGTAGCCGTAGCCCGCCAGCCCCAACGTGGCCATGGAGTCCATGAAGCAGGCGGCCAGCCGGCCGAGACCGCCGTTGCCAAGGGCGGCCTCTCCCTCCTGCTCGGCGATTTCGTCGAGATCGAAACCAAACTCGACCAGCGCCCGGCGGCAGCGATCAGTGAGCCCGAGGTTGGCGAGCGCGTTACTGAGAAAGCGGCCGACCAGAAATTCCAGGGACAGGTAATAGACCCGCTTCCCCCCTTTCGTGTAGAGTTCCTTCTGGGTGGAGATCCATCGCTGGATGAGCAGATCGCGCAGGGCGAGGGAAGTTGCCCGGTAGATGTCGCGGCGGTCGGCCCGCTCGGGATCACGTCCCAAGGAACTCAGGACGTGGCGGAGGATGGATTTTTCCAGATCGTTCTCGCACGGGGCGAGGAAGTCGATGGGAACAGTCATTCCTTATCCAGCGCTTTCAAGACCAGATCGCTGATATCGAGGCTCTCGTCGGCGTACATGAGACCGATCTGCGACTTGAGCCCCTTGCGCGAATTCTCGAGAATGATCGTGAAACCGTTTTCCTTGCCCACCTTGGCGATGGCGGCATGGAGATCCTTCAGGATCGGTCCCATGACCTTGGCCTCGAGCTGCTTGAGTTCGTACTGCGCATCTTCAGACTTTATCTGAAAACTGCGCATTTTCTTCTGATATTCGCGTTCTTTTTCAGCTCTTACATCAACACTCCATACAGAACTCTTGGTCTCGATCTCGGTCCGCAGTCGATCGAGTTCCTTCTGGTCGGCCTGCAGCTTCTCCTTCAGCTCTGCCGCCTTGGCCTCGAGCTGTTTTTTGGCCTCCTGGCCCTTCTTCGAATTCTGGACGATCCATTCAAGACTGATGGTGCCGATCTTCACCGTGTCGGCGGCACTCACCAGTCCGGGCAGGACAAGGACGATGGCGAGACAGGCGGAAAACAACAAGACTCTGGTGTGCAACATAGGCTACTCCTTTGCAATTCCATCAAACTACCATAAAAAAGCAGGAAGAGGCTCCCGCTCCCTTCCCGCTCAGGCTTCGAGGCCGCCGCCGTCTTTCCTAGTTGATGATGACGAAATCGTCACGCCGATTCTGGGACCAGGCATGCTCGTCGTGACCGTGGTTGAGGGGGCGTTCCTCACCGTAGCTGATGGTGCGGATACGGTCGGCGGCGATACCCAGATCGACGAGATACTTCTTGGCACTCATCGCCCGCCGTTCCCCCAGCGCCATATTGTACTCGTTGGTGCCTCGCTCGTCACAGTTCCCTTCGATGCGGACGATGAGCCGGGGATTGTTCTTCAAGAATTCGGCATTGGCGATGAGGCGCTTTTTCTGATCCGGTCGGATATTGTACTTGTCGAAATCGAAGTAGATGGGCAGCATCGGCGCCGATGTCCGCCCCTCCAGTACCGAATATGTCTTGTGCTCCGGTACCGTCCGGCTGCTGTCCAGTGGTTCCTCCTCGCCGAACACCGGTTCCGTGGGGGGAGCGGCAGGGGCCGGCTCCACCGCCGGCGACGTTACGGCGGGCTTGGCGGCAGTCTCCTCCGTCTTGACCGTCTTCTTGGCACAGCCACCGAGAAGGATCAGGGCAACGACCAACGCGACGGATACTCCAGCAAGATTCTTTTTCCGCATCTTCTCCTCCTGCACCGTTTTTGATGAACCCACGACGAATCGGCTTGCCTCAGCGGCCCGACGGCCACGAACGAAGATCTCATCCCCGACGTACCGCGCCGTACCCCCTCACCCCACCGGGCTTGCCGCGACGCCGACGACAAACCGGCGGGCCACCGAACGCAGATCGCTACCGTAACACGAATAGAACTTCCCGCACTTTAATAAAAGCCCGCCACCAAAATCAATCTTTTTTTCCGAATCACACCCAGAATAACGCTTGTCAGCGCGCCATATTTCTGCATACAATCAATGGCCGCAGACAACGAAATCCCTTCCACCTCCACCGAATCCTCTTGCATACCGGCACCATGGCACCCGACACCAGCTTCTGTACCATCGCCTCGTCACCCTGGGGCGCCTTCTTCGGCGTCCCGCAGACGGTCTTCGACCAGGTCTGGGAACAACTCACCGGCCCGGAAGGCAACTCGGTCACCTATATCTCCATGGAGATCGGCGCCGATCTGGACGTCTTTCATCCGGTAAAGGACCGGTTGCTCGAGGTCGGCATCGTGGCGAGCGACGATCCCACCCTCGATTTCCACATCAAGAAATTCGTCAACGGCCCGACGAAGATTCCCAACTACTCTGGCGGACTGGGAGTGCTGGCCGGTGATACGCTGAAAAGCTTTGCCGACAACCATCTACCGGTGGTGGCGATTTCGCTCCTGTACCGCAAGGGCTACTTCTCGCAACTCGTCGATTCCCGCCTCGGTCAAATCGCCTGGCGCACGGAATGGCACCCGGAACAGACGCCGGGGCTCTACCTGCTCCAGGATCCCGACCGGCCGGGAAATCCCCTGGAGATCGAAATCCCGTTCTTCGACCGCCAGGACCGGGAGATCAAAGCCCGGGCCCAGGTATGGATGAAACTGGAGTTCGCCGGTGCCCTCGACTGGTTCGTGCCCGAGATCCTGCTCGACTTTTCGGTGCCCGCCACGCCGGAATGGATCCGGTCGGCGGCCGACCAGCTCTACGAGGCGAGTTCCGAACGCGCCAAGGCCATCCAGCGGCGGCTTTTGGGCGCCAGCATCGTGCCGGTGATGCACCGGCTCGGCATCACCTCGCGCACCATCCACCTGAACGAACAACACGGAGTGGTCCTGGTGCTGTACCTCATCGCCGAGGAACTGCGGCAGCGCCTGGGCGAGGAATACAGCATTCTGGCCGAAGACGACGATATCCTCGCCGCCGCCGAGAAGGTCCGCGACCGGGTGGTCTATACCATCCACACGCCGGTGAAGGCGGGCCACGACCGGTTCGAAAAGAACCTGTACGCCGAACTCAGCCATTCGTTCTGCCAGCGGGTCTTGCAACTCCTGGCCGAGGACGCCGACTATCCGGGATTGTTCAACTTCACCGCCCTGGCCATGCGGATCAACCGGGCGACCAACGCGGTGAGCCGGCTCCACAAACTCGTGACCCAAAAACAGTTTCCCCAGTTCGCCGACAAGATCACCGCCATCACCAACGGCGTCCACCATCTCACTTGGGTGAGTCCAGCCCGGGCGCAGTTGTACGACGCCACCCCGGCCCTCTCCGGCTGGCGGAAGGATCCCGGCGTCTTCCGCCGGGCCGAGGAACTGCTCGCCGACGAATCCTTTCGCGCCGGCCTGCGGGACGCCTGGCGGCGGGACACCGAAACCCTGATCCGGTACGTCAACCGGATGCTCATCGAACACCGCAACCAGATGCTCTCCACCTGGATCGACCCGCCCAACTATCTGTCGCATCTCGACGGCGATGACGGCCGGCTGTTTGCCGACTGGTACACCATCGGCTTTGCGCGCCGGTTCTCCACCTACAAACGGGCCGCTCTCATCTTCGAAGACCTCGACACCCTGGCAGCCATCCTGCGCGACGGCAACTTTCGGGTCAACTTCATCTACGCCGGCAAGGCGCACCCAGCCGACGAGCCGGGCAAGTTACTCATCAAGGAGATCATCGACCTGCAGGACGAACTCTTTCAGAAGACCGACGGCGCCGCCCGGCTGGTTTTCATTCCCGACTACGACATGGCCATCGCCCGCATGATGGTCGCCGGCGCGCATGCCTGGCTCAACAGCCCGAAACGTCCTTTGGAAGCGAGCGGCACCAGCGGCATGAAGGCGGCGATGAACGGGGTGCCGAACATCAGTATCATGGACGGCTGGTGGGTGGAGGGCTATCACGACGGCAAGACGGGTTGGAAGTTCGGCTACGAGGCGCCCATCGACGAGAATGCCCTGCGCGAAGACCCGGACGCCCTGCTCTACGCCGAGGACGCCGCCTCCTTCTACGCCGTCCTGCCGGAAATCCTCGAAACCTTCTACCACCAACCGGATCGGTACCTGGACCGGGCGGTGATGAACCTGGCCCTCAACTGTCCGATCTTCAATACCCACCGGATGGCGGCCGAGTATGCGCGGAAATATCGTCTCGACCTCGATGCGGAGACCAGCCAGCGGCTGGCCGGCTTCGCCGCCCTCTACCAGAGCGATGAAACGGTGACAAGGTAAGAACTCTCACGGGACGAGGCATTGGGGCAAATTCCTCTGCCAACCCTGTGAACTGTCACGCGAAAAGGGAGTGAAGCGGGGCCGGCGACCGGCCGATAGATATAATTGATGGAATCGCAAAAACTGCGATTCCATCATAATTGATAGCAACTCGGCCCTAAACGATAGCTCCCCGCCAGTCAAAAAAATGGAGGTCGCCATGCCGTCGCCCGTCTCCTGCCAGCATCCCGCCCCGCCGCTCGTTCCAAGTCGCGACCTTACCGTTGCCACCGCCCGCCGCTTCCAAATCACCATTGAAACCCGTGAAGGAGACACGGTGACCCTGTCGGCGGCGACCACGAGCCTCTACCGGGAACAGGTTACCGCCGACGGCTCCTTCACCCTCCGCGCCCTGCAGGCCGAGGGCTTGCAGATCGTGGTGCACGGCGATCTCGACGAGCGGGAGCTGGCGGCCATCGCCTCCTTGACGGACGAACTCGCCGCCGTCGGTCGCGCCTTCTACGGCGACGATCCGGCCGCCGCCCTGGTCCGGGCCCAGGAGATCCCCGATTACGGACCACTGGCCGGCTTTTCCGCCACCTTCGTGCGCAGCGACCGGCTGCGGCTGCACGAAAACCATCCCCTGCCCGCGGCGGCCTCTCTGCCACCGCCGCCGCCCCTACCAGCACCGGCGGAGTCCTCTCCCCTCACCGGCCGCTGGCAGGAGATCCGCGCTCTCCTCGACACATTTGCCGATGATGTCAGAAAGACGGCGCCGGCCGCTAATCCTTCCGGCGATGTCCAGGCTTTTGCCAGGGAACTGCAGGGCCGGCTCGCCGCCACCCTGCCCGCCCATCCCCGCCTCGCGCCGCTCTTGCCGGCGGTGACCGCCGACGGCCTGGAACGGGTAGCAAAGGAGCTGCCGTCCTCTGTGCAGGATGCGGCCCAGGCCCTGCACAAGCGGCTCGTCGGCCAAATCGAAGATTGGCTGTTCGGTATTCCCGCCTGATCCTCGCCATGTGGTCATCCAAGGACGTCTACTACATCTCCGACTCCACCGGCATACTTGCCACCAACTTGGGCCAGGCCCTGCTCTGCCAGTTTCCGGAGATCAACTTCCACGAGGAGCACCTGCCGTTCATCCGCACCAAGGCCGATGCGGAAAAGGCGTTGGCCTACATCCTGGAATCCTCCGGCGGCCGCCGGCCCATCGTGTTCAGTACCATCATGGACCGGGAGATCATGGCGGTCTTCAACGTGCCGGAGGTGGAATTCTTCGACGCCTACGAGGTGTTTTTGTCGCGGCTGGAAGAGTGTCTCGAGGCCCGGGCCCTGCGGGTGCCGGGCTTTTCACGCCAGGCAGACAACGTCACCATGGCCCGGCGGGTGGATGCCATCCACTTCACCCTGGATCACGACGACGGGGTGCGGCCGACGGAGTACGACCAGGCGCAAGTCATCCTGCTCGGGGTATCGCGGACCGGCAAGACGCCGGTGAGCGTCTATCTCGCCACCCAACTCGGTCTGAAGGTGGCCAACTTCCCGCTCACCGGCGACGCGCTGACCCGCCAACAACTGCCGGAGGGGGTGCTCGGCAACCTGCGCCGGGCGGTGGGGCTCACCACCCGGCCGGAAATCCTCCAGCAGGTGCGCAGGAAACGTTACCCCGACTCCCGCTACGCCAGCCTCACCACCTGCATCGAGGAAATCGAGCAGGCCCGGCGGCTCTTCGGCCGCTACCGCCTGCCGGTGGTGGACACGGCCGGCAAGTCGATCGAGGAGGTCGCCACCCAGGTTCTCCAGGAACTCGGCATCTCGAAAAAACCGGCCCAGCTCACCGTGCCGGGACGCAAATCCTGACCCGGTAACTTCCCCAAAAAAAACGGCCCGGCTCGCCGTGCGAGAGCGGCGGACCGGGCCGGTTTGCCAGCCGACGACAACAATCCAATCAACCGTGGCGACGACGGCGAACCACCGCCGTACCGGCGAGGCCGCTGCCCAACAGGAGCAAGGTGGCCGGCTCCGGCACCGGGGCGGGGGTGTAGTCGATGACGAATTCGGAGCTGGCCACGCAAAACTTGGTGGTATCAGCGGCAGTAGTTTCAAGGGTGACCGAAAAAGTGTACGGTCCGAAGACCAAATCGGCGTCGAGATAGTCACTCACCGGTAAGCCGGCGTAACTGAACTCCTTGTACTCGATCTCGACGTAATCGCCCTCGTCCGAGGCCTTCAACGCATCGGTCTTCGGCGCATCGGCCAAGGCGTCCTGCAACGCCGGATCCGTGAAATCGATCAACCCTGAAAAGGTGAAGGACATGGGATCAGCAGCGGTATCGTCATCCTCGTGCATATCCTTGTCGTCATCGTCGTCATCCTTGTCCTTCGAGCCGCATCCATCACCATTACAACCGCTCTCCTCCAGATAAAGATCGATATCGAATTTCACCCAGCGGATGGCCGCCGCGTCGGGCAGGCCGTCGAAGGTGTGTTCCCAGGTGAGGCTGGTCACCCAGTCGGTGCAATCTCCCTGGGAACAGAATCGCCCATCGCCATCACCGGTTGAGAAAGATCCCTCGATGACACCCTCTCCCTTACTGTCGGGGACTTCCACCGTCAGACCGAGGGCGACAGGATCATACGGGGGATCCTGCGTCGTATCCTTGGGATAGCCGGTCCACTTCGTGTAGCGAGTGGTGGAACTGCTGGTGATGATCTCGTGATAGTGGTAGTTGTCGGCCAGGGCCGGGGCGGTGGCCAGCACCACGACGGCGAGCAATAAGAATGCTATACAACGCACGATCCTTCCCTCCCTTTCTTTGATCTGCATGGCGATGCGTTTATTTCTGGGTCGCTCGTTGCGATGCAGGCAAAAATCGCACCGCCCATGCATCAACCGATCAAAAAAACAGAACCATACGGAATCAGAAAATATTTTTCGGACAAGTGTGTTGCTCCGGCCGGACACTCCCTTGGCCTGGCGGTTCAAAAACGAACAAAACGCTTCCGGAAATCCGGAAAATTCCACGAATCAGGAGAAGCCCGCCAGGACGGCAAGGGTGAGAGGCTGGTCACAAGGAAGAACCGTGACCGGCACCGGCCGGCACCGACCGGCGGTCCAATGGAGCAGGCGGTAGGCATCAGCGTAGAGGAAGGGATAGGGCCGGCCGCCGAAACCGCCGACCAGTTCGGCGGCCCGGAAGGCGGTATCGAGCATGCGCACCGGCTGGTGGCGATGGAAGGGATTGCGGCTGACCTCACCGGTATGACAGGCAAGGGCCCGGCAGAGGGTGGCGACGTCCACAGGGAGACAGCCGACCACGCAATTGGGTCGCCGCAAGGGCGTCCAGCACTCGCTTTCCGCAGCCAGAATAGGGGATTTCCGGGACCAGGCCCGCAGCGCCTCGCGCACCAGGCGGGCTACCCCCACGTGGGTCGGGTGGCCGTCGCCCCGGTGCGGATGGATCACCAGAATCGGGCGAATTTCATCCAGGACATCCAGCAGCCCCTCCACCATGGCCTGCCAGGCGCGGGGTGAACGGCGGGCCTGCGCCGGGGTGATCGACACCGGCCCGCCGGCCGGCTCGAACCGGCGCGGTTCGAAACCGAGGACCTGGCAACTGTCTGTGAGTTCCTGCCACCGGGCCGGCCGGCGTGCCGGGTCACTGCCCAAGGTCATGGCCAGCACCACCACCCGGCAACCGGCCTCTCGGCGCAGCCGCAGGGCAAGGGCGCCACAGATCGCCTCGTCGTCCGGATGGGGGGCGCACAGCAGAACCGGACCGCCGACACCAGGGGCGGCCGAAAGGGCGGGCCCGGCCCCCAGCGGGCCGGGGCGCACCAACTCGGCCAGGCGGTGCACATAGGTATCCCACTGGTCAGTCATCACTCCCCTCCTCCTTCACCTCGACCACGGAAACCGGTTCGATGCGGCCGAGACAACCGTGGGCCAGCCGGACATGCCCGACCGCGAACGGATCGCGGCCGAGGAGCCGGCATCCCCACCCATCCATTGCCACCGGATCGGTGCCGGCGGCAAGCACATTGGGCGGCGGCTCGCAGGTCGGTCCCCAGAGGTGGGCGACCGCCATGCCGACCGTGGCGTCGAGCACGGTGAAATCGGGCGTCCGGCACCGGTTGAGATCGAAGAGCGCTTCCTGCATTCGGTCGTGGAAGGCCGATTTCTTCCAGTGGCCGCCGCGCTGGTAATGGGCCGGCGGCGCACAGCCCATCATGTTTTTCATGGTCAGGGTGACGCCGGCGAGAGAATGGGCCTTGAGCACCGGCACCGAGAGGAGAAAACAATCGAACACCAGGGCCGGCAGATACATCCGTCTCCAGACGAGGCCGTCCGGCAGCTCCACCGGCACCACGGGTTCCTCGTTGCAATCGACGAGCTGCACCCCGGCCCGGCGGGCGAACTCCGTGTAGCCAAGCTGGTCAAAGACGTAAAAGGTATCGTAGTCGCGGGCTGCACACCCCTCGCCGATGATGATGGGCACGCCGGGCAGGTTGCGTTGCAGCCAGCCGACAATGGCGGCCACCAGGTCAACCGGCGTGGTGATCGGCGGCCGACGGGCCTCCACCAGGTTCGGCTTGATGAGGATCGGCCGGTCGCCCACCGACCGGCGGGGAAAGGCGCAGTCGAGCAGGACGGCCACGTCCCGCTCCCAGGACCGGAACCGCCTGACATGAATCACTGATGCGGATGCGGTGTCCGGTTCGGACATACCCCTAGAGCAGTTCGCGGATCGCGGCGAGGATGCGCTCGTACTCGGGTTCGGAGGAGACCTCCGGCACCACCTCGCAGTAGCGGAGCACGCCCTGCCGATCGACGACGAAGACCGCCCGGGCGAGCAGGCGCAGATCCTCCAGCAGGACACCGTAGGCGCGGCCGAAGGAAAGATCGCGGTGATCGCTGAGCGTGATCACCCGCTCCACGCCCGCGGCCCCGCACCAGCGCTTCTGGGCAAAGGGCAGATCGACGCTCACCGTGACGATCCGCACGTCCTCGCCGAGTTGCTCCGCCTCCTGGTTGAACCGGCGGGTTTCCAGATCGCAGACCGGCGTGTCCAGGGAGGGAACGCTGGCCAGGACCAGCACCGAACCAGCGAAGGCGGCCAGCGGCGACACCGGCTGTAACTCGGTATCGATACAGGTAAAATCCGGTGCCGGATCGCCGACGGCGACCGGGTTGCCGGCGAGCGTAAAGGGCGTGCCCTGCAGGGTGACGGTACGAGCGGACATGGGAGCCTCCTTGTGATGTGTTCTTCCCTTACCTTTCCCGCATCATAGCCCATCGCGGCGACCACGGGCAAGCTGGAAAAACAGCCTGCATACTTGGCCCTCTTTTGCCTTCCGGAACGTCCCGTGGTAAGTTAATGGCTTTTTCGCAACGGATCTACCAAGGGCGGCGCCCGCCATGCTTGCCATCAACAACCTCACCATCCAGTACAGCGACAAGTACCTGTTCCGCGACGTGTCGGTACGAGCGGGCGAACAGGAGAAGATCGGCCTGGTCGGGGTCAACGGCGCGGGCAAATCCACCCTGCTCAAGATTCTGGCCGGTCTCGTGGAGACCGACGCCGGGGTGGTTCAGCGCTCCCGGCACGCCACGTGCGGTTACCTGCCCCAGGAGATCACCGAGTTCCCCACCCAGCGCACCCTGTTCCAGGAGGCGGCGGACGCCTTCGCCGATCTCTTCGCCAAGCACGAGGAACTCGAGACGATCAACCGTCGCCTGGCGGCGGCGGACCCGACCTCGCCCGCCTTCGCCGACCTGCTCGCCCAGCAGGGGGAATTGCAAGGAATTCTTGACCAGGCCGACTTCTTTTCGCTCGAGGGGCGCATCGAAAAGGTACTCATCGGCCTCGGGTTCAACCGCAACGATTTCGACCGGCCGTGCTCGACCTTTTCCGGCGGCTGGCTCATGCGTCTCATGCTGGCCAAACTGCTTTTGCAGCGGCCCGCCTACCTGCTCCTCGACGAGCCCACCAACCATCTGGACATCGAGTCCCTCACCTGGCTGGAATCCTTCCTCGTCGAGTATCCCGGCTCCATCATCCTCATCTCCCACGATCGCAGCTTCCTCGACGCGGTGACCACCACCACGTGGGAACTGTCCCTCGGCCGGCTCACCGTCTATCGCGGCAACTACTCGTGGTACGTCAAGGAGAAGGAGCAGCGGCTCCGGGTGCAGCGGGCCGCCTACGAGAACCAGCAGGCCCAAATCCAGCAGACCATGCGCTTCGTCCAGCGGTTCCGGGCCAAGTCCACCAAGGCCAAGCAGGTCCAGAGCCGGTTGCGCCAGTTGGCCAAGATGGAACGCATCGAGATCGAGGAGACCGAGCGCAGCGTCCATTTCCGGTTTCCTCCTGCCCCGCCCAGCGGCCGCGACGTGCTCCGCATCGAGCATCTCGCCAAGGGATTCGACGACAAACCGGTCCTCACGGACGTCAACCTGGAGTTGCAACGGGGCGACAAGCTGGCGGTGGTGGGTGTCAACGGCGCCGGCAAGTCCACCCTGGTCAAGCTCATCGCCGGACTGCTGGCGCCTGATCACGGCACCATCCGTTTCGGCCACAACGTGCGGCTTTCCTATTTCGGCCAGCACCAGGCCCAGGAACTGCCCACCGACCGCACGGTCCTGGAGACGCTGGCCATGGTGGAGGGCGACCGGACCACCACCGAGGACCGCAATCTGCTGGCCGCCTTCCTCTTTTCCGGCGACGCGGTGGACAAGAAGGTGCACGTGCTCTCCGGCGGCGAAAAGAGCCGCCTGGCCCTGGCCCGGATGATCGCGGCCCCGGCCAACCTGCTGGTCATGGACGAGCCCACCAACCACCTGGACATGGCCTCTCAGGAGATCCTCCAGGAGGCGCTGGCCCAATACGACGGCACCATCGTCGTCGTCTCCCACAACCGCCACTTCCTGGACAGTTTCGTCAACAAGGTGCTCGTCATCCACGACGGCATCGCCGAACTCCACCACGGCACCCTGAGTGAGTACCTGGAACGGCGACGGCAGCAGGAGGAAGCATCCCCGCCGCCTAAAGCCGCCCAGCGCCAACCGGGACCGAGCCGCAAGGAACAGCGGCGGCTGGCGGCCCAAAGACGCCAGGAACGCAACCGGCGACTGGCACCCCTGCGGGCGGCGGTGGCCGAGGCGGAGAAGCAGATCGCCGCCCTGGAGGAGCGCAAGAGCGAACTCGAACAAATACTCGCCGACCCGGACACCTACAACGACCAGGAGCGGTTCGCGGAGCTGAGCCGCGAGTACAATACCGTCGAGCGGCGTCTCGACCGCTGGCTCAGCAAGTGGGAAGAACGCCAGGCCCGGTTGGAAAAGGAAGAGAAAGTGCTGAGTGCTGAATGCAAGGGACTTCTGACTTGACCGTTGGGGCGATTACCAGTATGTTCTGCCTGTTTTCGTCCCGGTGGTTCCCCGGGACGACGAGGGCACTGGATGACCACCATTCGTGAGGAAACAGAACGGCTCGAGGAGCGCACCCTGGCCCCGCAGGCCTGTCGCTCCACCGAGAGCCGCGGCCGCCGGCGGCCTGAGGAGCCCTGCCCCATCCGCACCGCCTTCCAGCGCGACCGGGATCGGATCATCCATTCGAAGAGTTTTCGGCGCCTCAAGCACAAGACCCAGGTCTTCCTGGCGCCGGCCGGCGACCACTACCGGACGCGGCTCACCCACGTCCTGGAAGTCGCCCAGATCGCCCGCACCATCGCCGTGGCCCTGCGGCTCAACGAACCGCTCACCGAGGCCATCGCCCTGGGCCACGATCTCGGCCATACGCCTTTCGGCCATGCCGGTGAGACGGTGCTCGACGAACTGGTGCCGGACGGTTTCCGCCACGCTGAGCAAAGCCTGCGGGTGGTGGATTTTCTCGAAAACAAGGGTGCCGGTCTCAACCTGACTTTCGAGGTGCGCGACGGTATCCTGAAACATTCCAAGGGGCTTACCGACATCCTGCCGGACGACACCGCCGGCCTGCCTTCCACCATGGAGGGGCAGGTGGTGCGGGTGGCCGACATCATTGCCTACGTGAACCACGATCTCGACGACGCCCTGCGGGCCGGGGTCATTCGGCCGACCGACCTGCCGGACGGCATCGAAAAACGGCTCGGCACCACTCACTCCCGGCGGATCGCCGCCATGGTCGGGGATCTGATCGACAGTACCCGCCGAACCGGAGGAGAACGACTCTCCCTCAGCCCGGCTATGGTGGAAACCATCCACGTGCTGCGTGATTTCCTCTACCAGCGGGTCTATCAGACGTTGGTTGTCGGCAAGGATTTCCAGAAGGCGATGAAACTCATCCGCGATCTTTACCGGCACCTGGAGGAGAACCACGAACTCTGCAACACCGACATCCCGTACGAACCGGACACCCCGCCCTTCCGCAAGGCGGTGGATTTCATCGCCGGCATGACCGACCGGTTCGCGATGAACATCTATTCTGAAATCTTCTTGCCCAAACCGTGGAGTGTCATGTAGCAAGAGGACCCCAGCGGATCGGGCGCAACCGCTGCCAGTAGGAACGAACCATGGACAAGGAAACCCAGCGGTACGAACTCGCCAAGGCCTACGAATTCCATGAAGTCGAGGCCAAGTGGTACCAGTGGTGGGAGGAAAACAAAACCTTCCGCGCCACCATGGAGCCGGACAAGCCGGCATTCTCCATCGTCATCCCGCCGCCCAACGTGACCGGCGTGCTGCACGTCGGTCACGCCCTCAACAACACCCTGCAGGACATCCTGGTACGCTACCGCCGCATGCAGGGCTACAACACCCTCTGGGTGCCCGGCACCGATCACGCCGGCATCGCCACCCAGAACGTGGTCGAGCGGCAACTAGCCGCCGAGGGGACCGACCGGCACGCCATCGGCCGGGAGCGGTTCATCGAGCGGGTCTGGCGCTGGAAGGAGGAATCGGGCGGCCAGATCATCCACCAGCTCAAAAGGTTGGGCTGCTCCTGCGACTGGGAGCGGGAACGGTTCACCATGGACGAAGGGCTGTCGCGGGCGGTGCGCGAGGTGTTCGTCCGGCTGTACGAGGAGGGGCTCATCTACCGGGGCGACTACATCATCAACTGGTGTCCGCGCTGCCATACCGCTCTCGCCGACCTGGAGGTGGAGCACGAGCCCACGGACGGCAAGCTCTACCACATCCGCTACCCGTTCGCCTCGGGCGACGGCTATCTGGTGGTGGCCACTACCCGGCCGGAAACCATGCTCGGCGACACGGCGGTGGCCGTGCATCCGGAGGATGACCGGTACCGGAACCTGCCGGAAAAGGCGGTGATCCTGCCGCTGGTCGACCGCAAGATTCCCATTGTCTTCGACGAGCACGTGGAGCGGGAGTTCGGTACCGGCGCCCTCAAGGTCACCCCGGCCCACGATCTGAACGACTTCGAGATCGCCCGCCGCCACGACCTACCGGCGGTGCGGATCATGGACGAGTCCGGCGTCATGAACGAGAACGCCGGCCCCTACCAGGGACTCGATCGGTTCGCCTGCCGGGAGAAGATCGTCGCCGACCTCGAGGCCGCCGGCCTGCTCGAAAAGGTGGAGGAGCACCAGCACGGGGTGGGCCACTGCTACCGCTGCTCCACCGTGGTGGAACCGACCTTGTCCAAGCAATGGTTCGTGTCGGTGGGGCCGCTGGCCAAGGAGGCGATCCGGGCGGTGGAGGAGGGCCGTATCCGCATCCTGCCGTCCACATGGGAAAAGACCTTCTTTGAGTGGATGTACAACATCCGCGACTGGTGTATCTCGCGCCAGATCTGGTGGGGGCACCAGATCCCGGCCTGGACCTGCGCCGACTGCGGCGAGCTGGTGGTGCGGGTGAAGACTCCGGACCGGTGCCCGGCTTGCGGCAGCGACAAGCTGACGCAGGAGCCCGACGTGCTCGACACCTGGTTCTCCTCGGCCCTGTGGCCCTTCTCCACCCTGGGCTGGCCGGAGAAAACGCGGGAACTCGAGGTGTTCTACCCGACCTCGGTGCTCATCACCAGCTTCGACATCCTCTTCTTCTGGGTGGCCCGCATGATGATGATGGGCATCCACTTCATGGGCGAGATTCCGTTTCGGGACGTCTATCTGCACGCGCTTGTGCGCGACAAGTACGGCCAGAAGATGAGCAAGTCGCGGGGCAACGTCCTCGATCCCCTGGAGCTGATGGACCGTTACGGCACCGACGCCCTGCGCTTCACCCTGGCGGCCTTCGCCGCCCAGGGCCGGGATATCAAGCTCTCCGAGGAACGGATCGAGGGCTACCGGCACTTCATCAACAAGCTGTGGAACGCGGCCCGCTTTTCCCTCGCCCACCTACAGGACTGCCGGGAGAAGGCCGACTGCGTGTTCGCCATCGAATCCCTCGACCTCGTCCACCAGTGGATTCTCGCCCGCACCAACGCCACGGTGCGCGAGGTCTGCCGGGCCCTGGACGAGTACAATTTCAACGAGGCGGCCTCGGCGGCCTACCAGTTCGTCTGGCACGAATTCTGTGACTGGTACCTGGAATGGATCAAGCCCATCCTCTACGGCGAGGTGGAGGAGGAACGCCGCGTCTGCCAGGCGGTACTGCTCCATGTCCTCGAAACCATTCTCAAGTTGCTCCATCCCTTCGTGCCCTTCGTCACCGAAGAGATCTGGCACGTGCTGCCCGGCGAGCGCAACACCATCATGCTGGAATCCTTCCCGCAAACGTACGAGGAATTGGACAACCCCGAGGCGGAGCGGGCTGCCCGCACGATCATGAGCGTGATCACCGGGCTGCGCAACATCCGCAGCGAGATGGGCATCCATCCGTCGGCCACCATCACCGCCAACATCATCTGTGCCGACGACACCAAGGCTTCGCTCATCGCCGCCTGCGGCGACACCATCCTGGCCCTGGCCAAGGCCGACAGTCTGAACGTCCTGGCCGGGGGCGACATCCCCAAGGGGGCGGCCACCTATCTGCTCGACGACATCGAGATCTACGTGCCGCTGGCGGGACTGGTGGATATTTCGGCGGAACTCGCCAAACTGGAAAAACAACTGGCCAAGCAGCGCCAGCAACTGGAAAAGACTGAGAAGAAGCTCGCCAACGAGAACTTTCTCGCCAACGCACCGCCGGCCATCGTTGAGAAGGAGCGGGAAAAACGCGCATCGCTTGCCGCCGCCATCACCAAGATCGAGACCACCATCGCCCGCCTGCGCGACATCGGCGACTGATCCGCACGTATCTGGTTGCAGGGCACCCCATCTGCGGCGTCATCAGCACGCCCGGCAGCGCCGGTTTGTCTCCCCTTCGGCCGAAGCCTACGGCCCGCCAACGCCCCGGCTCCTGGGGAGGCATTGCAAGGCGGTACTGCCGCCTCCCAGTACGCGGCGCGTGCCTCTTCCTTGCATCTGGGGCGCCCTGCAACCAGATACCCGGTCCGCGAGGTCGCGACTTCGGCATACGAAGGAGCAACCCCGTGAGCAGTTACATCCGCACCGGTTCGGCGGGGAGCCGGGACAACCATTGGCCCGGTTCCCCGCCATACTCTCCCTCCTGTCCCTTCCGTACCGTTTTCCATCCCAGCCTCTCAGCACCGGCGGCAACGCTCCTCGCCGGCCCCCTCCTCCCACCTGCGACAATTTGCCATATTTGCAAACCGTGATTTTGATACTACGGTGTGCCACCACATTGGGATGTCGCTTGGCAACGGTGGAGACCCCGTTGTCATGCGGCAGCAACGAGTCTCAATCAGGAGCAAGGAGGAGAGAGTATGCAAAAAGATGGGAACATCCAGAAAACGGGGGTTTCTCGGCGACAGATGCTGATCGGCACTGGCGCGCTGGCCACCGGTGTCATGCTCGGCCAACTGGGCGGGATGGTCAGGTCTGCCGCGGCCAAGGGTGGCTCGACCGAAAAATGGCCGTGGCCGTACGTCAAGCTCGATCCGGCCAAGACGGCGGAAATCGCCTACCAGGAATGGTACCGGGTCTTCTGCGGCGGCGCCGTCATCAACAGCGTCATCGGTCAGCTGCGCGAGAAGATCGGCGAACCCTATACGTCCTTTCCCGCCGACGCCTTCGTTTTTCTGGAGGGCGGCCAGGTCGGCTGGGGAACGATCTGCGGTTCTCCTGCCGGCGCCAATATCGTCGCCAACCTGATCATCGGTCCGCGGATCGCGGGTGCCCATGAAGGGCATCAGATCGCCGCCGACATCATGCAATTCTACTCGGAGACCGCCCTGCCGACCTTCAAGCCCAAATCCCCGAAGGTCAGCACCAAGATCATCACCACCACCAGTGACTCGCCGCTCTGCCACATTTCGGTGGGCCGGTGGATGAAGGCGTCTGGCTTCCCGCTCAAGAGCCCGGAAAGAAAAGACCGCTGTGCCCGGGTCGCCGCCAGCACCGCCTACAAGCTGGTCGAATTGCTCAACGCCTGGCACGACGGTACCTACAAGGCGGAAAGCGACTTCTCCTGCGGCAGGGAATACGGTATCACCGGCCAATACAACTGTGAGGACTGCCACGGAGACAACGTTCCCGAACCGCCCAAGGCCAAAAAATCCTGATTCGGGAACACTTGACCGACGAAGAGGGGGAAAAGACCCAAGGGGTCTTCCCCTTCTTTTTTTTCAGCTCTCTCCGGCATTCTTCTTCCCTCTCCCCTCCTCCCCCCCCGATCCGATGCCGACGGGCCACTATCCAGCCGCCACGGTCCATTTCTCCAGAGCATCACCAATAAAGAACTCAATTGTATTCTTTTGCTCTAAAATACCAAACAAACCAGAATTGATGGAATCGCAAACAGTGCGATTCCATCGAGTTCACCGTGTGTAACCCGTTGAATTATCGTGTCAGGCCTGCACCGACTGCGAGTTTTTACGAGGTCATCAGAATTATTGTACTTGACTTTTTATCCAAAAAACGTGTAGGAGGGATTCATTGACTAGGTAGTTCCCCTTAGTCAATGGGACTGGTTATCAGTCC
>CAYRGZ010000016.1:23683-28604 GCA_964423785.1 uncultured Desulfobulbia bacterium | reverse complement strand
GGGTTGTAACCTTTTGAATTATCGTATCAGGCCTGGACCGACTGCGACTTTTTACGGGTCCATCCCTTTTGCAACCAGCGAAATTCCGCGGCACCTTCCTGTGCCGCACACAACCCGTTTGCGGGCGGGCTGTCAAACTCCAGCGCCACGTCGAAGGACGCCGGAATGCACAACGCTACTTCCGGATACCGAGTTCACCGATCACCTTGCGGTACCGCTCCATATCCTTGGACTTCAGGTAGTTGAGCAGGCGACGACGCTGACCGACCAGCTTCAAAAGCCCCCGACGCGAGTGATGATCCTTCTTATGGACCTTGAAGTGCTCGGTAAGATAGCTGATCCGGGCGCTCAAGAGGGCGATTTGGACCTCGGGCGAACCGGTGTCGGTATCGTGCTGTTTGAACTTCTCAATGATTTCTTGCTTCTGGTCTCCTTGCAGTACCACGTTCCACCTCCGATGCAGGATTCAGAGTTTTGTTACAGGGGTCACGATGTTGTCGTTCGTCAATCGCCACGCGGCGCCAGCATAGGCGCAATATCCTCGATGGCGATCAGATGGTCAAGCAGATACGCAAGCGGCGCCTCGGCGAGGCGACCGCCATCCACGGCGTTCTCGACGGTAAACGGGCCACAGGCCAGGCGGCGCAGCCGGGCGAGATGGGCACCGCAGCCCAACGCCCGGCCGATATCAGAGGCCAGCGACCGGACGTACGTTCCCTTGCCGCACTGAATATCGAGAATGAGCCGCTCGGCCTCGACGGCGACCAGTTCCAGGGTATAGATGGTCACCGGCCGTGGCTCCTTCTGGATCGGGGTGCCGCGTCGAGCGTAATAATACAGCGGCTTCCCCTTGTGTTTCAAGGCGGAAAACGGCGGCGGCGCCTGCAGGATCTCGCCCCGAAACCGGTCGAGGCAGGCCTCGATCCGTGACCGATCGAGATCGCCCACCGGCCGGCGGACCACCTCCCGCCCCTCGGCGTCGTAGGTATCGGTCTCGACGCCGAGTTGCACCTCGGCCCGATATCGTTTGCGGCCAGCCATCAAGTCGCTGGACAGCCGGGTCGCTGGCCGGCCGACACAAACGAGCAAAAGCCCCGAGGCAAAGGGATCGAGGCTGCCGGCGTGCCCGACCTTCTTGACCCCCAGCCGCCGCCGGACCTCGCGGACGATGGCAAAGGAGGTCGGCCCCACCGGTTTATCCACCGGCAGGACCCCGCATATCCGCCCGTCGTCCACCATGGATCACAGCCGGACCAGCGGCTTGAGTGCCGCCACCACCTCGCTCTTCAGCCGGTCCACCGTCGTGCCGGCGACCTTGAAGCCAGCCGCGTTACAATGACCGCCACCGCCAAACTGCCGCGCCACGGCGGCCACGTCGTGGACGCTCTCCTTGGACCGGAGGCTGACTCCGACCACGCCGTCGCGGCTCTCCTTCACGAAGGCCGCCACCCGCACCGAGGCGATGGAGCGAGGAAAGTTGATGAAATTCTCCGTGTCCTCGTCCCGGGTGCCGGTAGCGGCGAGCATCGCCTGGGTGACGGAGATCACCGCCAGCCGATCATCTTCGTGCAGTTCCAGGGTTGCCAGAACCCGCTGGAGCAACTCGAGCCGGCCGACGGAATAATTGTCGTACAACCGACTGGCCACTACCTCGGGCCGCACACCGCGCTCCACCAGCTCGCTGGCCACCGCCAGGGTACGGGCCGAGGTGGCGGCGTACCGGAAAGAGCCGGTATCCGAAACGATGGCGGTATAGAGGCAGAAGGCCGCCGCATCGTCGAGCTCCAGGCCGGCGGCGGCGAGCAGGTCGTAAATCATCTCGCCGGTGGAGGCCCGGCCGCTGTCCACCCACCGCAGATCGCCGAACTCCCGGTGACTGCCATGATGGTCGATGACGATGAACGGTCGGACGGCCAGGAGATGGTCGCCATACCGACCAAGTCGGTCGGCGTCACCGCAGTCCACCGCCACCGCGCAATCGAACCCAGCCGGATCGGGCAGCTCCGTGGTGATCACCTCGGCACCGGGCAGAAAATCGTAGATATGGGACACCGGCTCTTCACCAAAAGCCACCACCTCGCGGCCCGCTCGCCGCAGACAGTGAAGGAGGGCGAGCTGCGATCCCAAGGCGTCCCCGTCCGGATGGACATGGGTGAGGACGAGAATCCGCCGCGCCTGGGCAAGGGTGGAGACGATGGCTGGCGAGAGGGACCGCATGACTCACTCTCCGCGCAACAGTTTCTCGATGACCGCTTGCCGATCCAGGCTCTCGTCCCGGAAGAAGACGAGTTCCGGCACGTAGCGAAGATCGAGTTCCCGCGCAAGATAGCTGCGGATGAAGCCGGTGGCCCGCTCCAGGGCCCGGCTCACCTCCGACGCGTCGGTGGCCTGGCAACCGTAATATACCTTGGCCCGCCGCAGATCGCGGCTCATCTCCACAGCGGTGACCGTCAGCAGTCGCAGCCGGGGGTCCTTGATTTCGGCCAGAAAAAGGGCGGCGAGTTGCCGCTGAATGGCGTCGGCAACCCGCTGCGGCCGGCGACCGGGTTTGCGGCCGAACTCGCTTACATGGCTGATCTTGAACGCGGTCATCGCAGATTACAGCTCGGCGGCCACCTCTTCCAGGACGAAGACTTCAAAGACGTCGCCCACCTTGATATCGTTGAAGTTCTCGATACCGACGCCGCACTCGTAGCCGGCGGCCACCTCGCGGACATCGTCCTTGAACCGCTTGAGGGAGGCGATGCGGCCGGTATAGACTACCACACCGTCCCGCACCACCCGCACCTGGGCATTGCGCTCGATCTTGCCGTTGGTGACGTAGCAGCCAGCGATGGTGCCCACCTTGGGCACCTGGAAGGTCTCCCGCACCTCGACGGAACCGAGCACCTTCTCCTCGAAGGTGGGCTCGAGCAGGCCGGCCATGGCCTTCTTGATATCCTCCAGGGCATGGTAGATGACGTCGTAGTAGCGGATCTCGACGTTCTCCTTCTTCGCCAGTTCGGCCACCTTGGCCGACGGCCGGACGTTGAATCCGATGATCACCGCATCGGAGGCGGCGGCCAGGAGAACGTCGGAATCGGTGATCGTGCCGGTGCCGGCGTGCAGGACCTTGATCCGCACCTCCTCGGTGGAGAGTTTCTCCAGCGAGCCGCTGAAGGCCTCCAGGGTGCCCTGCACGTCGGCGCGCAACAGCACCCGCAACTCCTTGGCCTCGCCCTCTTTCAGCTTGTCGAACAAGTTGTCGAGGGATATCTTGCTCGCCTTGGCCAACTCGGCCTCGCGGGCGCGCAGTTGCCGCTCGTTGCTGATCGACTTGGCCATCTTCTCGTTCTTCACCACCATGAACTCGTCGCCGGCCTGGGGCACGCCGGAGAGCCCCTGCACCTCCACCGGTACCGACGGGCCGGCCTCCTTGACCCGCTGTCCCCGGTCGTTGAACATGGCGCGCACCTTGCCGTACTGCTGTCCGACGACGAAGGCCTCGCCGACCCGCAGGGTACCCTGCTGGACGAGAATGGTGGCGATGGGCCCGCGACCCTTGTGAAGCTGGGCCTCGATAACCGTACCCTTGGCCTTGCGCTTGGGATCGGCCGTAAGCTCGAGGATTTCGGCCTGCAACAGGATCTGTTCCAGAAGATCGTCGATACCGATCTTCTGTTTTGCCGAGGTCTGGACGAAAATGGTCTGCCCGCCCCACTCCTCGGGAATCAACTCGTACTCGGCCAGTTCGCGCATCACCCGCTGGGGATCGGCATCCGGCTTGTCGATCTTGTTGATCGCCACCACGATGGGCACGCCGGCGGCCTTGGCATGGTTGATGGCCTCCTTGGTCTGATCCATGACCCCGTCGTCCGCCGCAACCACCAGGACGACCATATCGGTCACCTGGGCGCCGCGGCTACGCATGGCGGTGAAGGCCTCGTGCCCCGGGGTGTCGAGGAAAACGACGTCGCCCTGGGCCGAACGGACATAGTGGGCACCGATGTGCTGGGTGATGCCGCCGGCCTCGCCGGCGGCCACGTCGGTCTGACGAATGGCGTCGAGAATGGAGGTCTTGCCGTGATCGACATGACCCATCACCGTCACCACCGGCGGTCGCGGCAATTCCTCGCCGCCACTCTCTTCCTGGTCGAGTTGCTCGATCACCTGCTCCTCGGTGATGCCCTGCTCGATCTCGTAGCCGAACTCGTCGGCCACCAGGGAGGCGGTATCGACATCCAGGGCCTTGTTGACCGTAGCCATGACCCCGAGATCCATGAGCTTGGCGATCACCTCGCTGGCCTTCACCCCCATGCGGTGGGCCAGGTCGCCGACGGAGATGAACTCCGTCACCTTGATACGACGCTTGATCGCCTTGGGCGCCGTGGACTCCACCGCCTTTTCGGCTGCTTTCTTTTTCTTGCCGCCGCCGCGCGTCGCCCGGCCGATGCGCAGACCGGCGGGCAAGGCGGCATCGAGTTCGGCCACGTCGTCCACGTCCACGACGATGCGACTCTTGCGCTTACCGGCGGCCCGGCGGCCTCGATCCCGCGCCTCGGGCTCGGCCTGGAATCTGACGTAACGCTTGCCCTTCTTACCCTTAGCAGGTTTGGCGGCTGCCGGCTCGCCGGCAGCCGGTTTCGGACGGGCGGGCCGGACAGGTCGCCGGGACGGCTCTTCCTTCTTTTCTTCGATCTTGATGGCGGCCCGGGCGATGACCCGGGCGGCGCCCTTGCGGGGCCGGGCCGGCGGTGTCGGCGGCGCTTGTACTTCCGGGGCCGGCGCCGGCTTTTCCTCGGCCGGGGCCGGAGTCTCGGCCGGCGGTGCCGGTTCGGCGGCTTCGGATGGCGTTTCCGGGGCCGGCGGGGCCTCCGCTTCCGCGACCGGCTCCGGTTTCGGGGCCACCTCCGGCTCCAATTTCGGGGCCACCTCCGGCTCC